>NZ_JBFBGS010000051.1:0-73903 GCF_040684795.1 Kitasatospora sp. NPDC089797
GCCCGGTTACATTCCGAACCCGGAAGCTAAGCCTCACAGCGCCGATGGTACTGCAGGGGGGACCCTGTGGGAGAGTAGGACGCCGCCGAACAATCTTTCAGAAAAGGCCCACCCGGGTTACCGGGTGGGCCTTTTCGCGTTTCCGCGTCTCCACGGTTCCGGACGACCCGAGCGGCCGGGTGTTGCTCCTGCCACCGACAGGTGGACCTAGGTCCACCTCGGAATCGGGGTGCCATGGCCAGTGTCCGGAGCGGGTCGTTCGTGAACACTGATGGAGGAGGATCGGTACCGGCATCAGGAGCTTGCGTGACCACAGAGACTCGTACGAGCGGCACGTCCGTGCGTGCGCAGACCCAGGCGGCCTTCCAGGCCGGCGGCCAGGGGCTGGCCCGGCTGGTGCAGGTGATGCTGGCCGCGGTCCCGGGGTTCGTGATCCCGGTCGTGGCGGCCGTCTTCGCGGGAGTCGTGACGGCCCAGTTCCTGGAGTTCTACTACCCGGCGGCCCTGGTGGCCCTCGTGGCGGCGGCGCTCGTGGGCGGGTCGGTGGCCGCGACCTTCGTCCGCTCGACGGCGGACCGGACCCGTCGGATGCTGGAGAGCTGGTACAGCATCCGTCTGCCGGCCGTCTACCAGCCGTTGCCGGGGCTGGAGCCGGACGACCGCGGGCACTGGTGGACGGGCTACTCCTACCACCGCTCCCGGACGGTCGCGAAGTACGCGCAGCTGGTCCACTGGGGCCTGCGGGACCGCACCACCCGGGCCGAACTGCTCTGGCTGGTCGTGAACCCGCTCCTCGCCGCGGTCCTGGGCGGCGCGGTCGCCCTCCTGCTGGTGCTGGGCACGGGGTTCGCCCTGGGCGGGGTGGTGCCGGCGGACGCCTTCGGCCCGCTGAGCCCGCGGGTGATGCGGGTCACCCTGAGCCTGTTGCTGGGGGTCGGCATGGTCCTCGCGGGGATACTCCTCGCCCCGCACGCGGTGCGGGGGTACGTGGAGGCGGCCCGTCGGGTGCTGGACCAGGACGGTCGGGCCACGCACGCCCAGCTGACCAAGCGGGTGGCCGAGTTGACCGAGACCCGGGCCGACGCGGTGGGCAGCCAGGCGGCCGAGCTGCGGCGGATCGAGCGCGACCTGCACGACGGCGCCCAGGCCCGGCTGGTGGCCATCGGGATGACGCTGGGCACCATCGAGCACCTGATGGAGACCGACCAGGCCGCCGCGCGGGAGCTCCTCTCCGAGGCGCGACAGTCCTCGGCCCGGGCGTTGCAGGAGCTGCGCGACCTGGTGCGCGGCATCCACCCGCCGGTGCTCGCCGAGCGCGGACTCGGTGACGCGGTGCGTGCGTTGGCACTGGACAGTGCGCTGCCGACCGAGGTGGTCGTGAGCCTGCCGGACCGTCCGCCGGCGCCGGTCGAGGCGGCCGTCTACTTCAGCATCAGCGAGCTGCTGGCCAACGCGGCCAAGCACTCGGAGGCGGAGCAGGTGTGGGTGGACATCCTGTACCGGGCCGGGTCCCTCCGGGTCACGGTGACGGACGACGGTGTGGGTGTGGCGGATCCGTCGCGGGGCACGGGGCTGCGCGGGATCGAGCGCCGATTGGGTACCTTCGACGGTGTCCTCGCCATCGACAGCACGTCGGGCGGTCCCACCACCATCACCTTGGAGCTGCCGTGCGAGTTGTCCTCGCCGAGGACCTCTACCTCCTCCGTGAAGGCCTGATACGCCTGCTGGAAGCCCACGGTTTCACCATCGCGGCGGCCGTCGAGACCGGCCCCGAGCTGCTGGAAGCGCTGTTGACCCACCGCCCCGACGTGGCCGTGGTGGACGTCCGACTGCCCCCGACACTCACCGACGAGGGACTCCAGGCCGCACTCAAGGCGCGTCGGGAGATCCGGGGCCTGCCGGTCCTGGTGCTCTCCCAGCACGTCCAGCAGCTGTACGCGCGGGAGTTGCTGGCGGACGGGACGGGTGGGATCGGGTACCTCCTGAAGGACCGGGTGTTCAACGCCGGGCAGTTCATCGACGCGGTCCGTCGGGTGGCCGCGGGCGGCACCGCGATGGATCCGGACGTGATCGCCAAGCTGATGGAGACCACCTCGCGCCGCCCGGGCCCGCTCCTCGGGCTGTCCCCGCGCGAGCGCGAGGTGCTGGAGCTGATGGCCGAGGGCTGCTCCAACTCCGCGATCGCCGCCCGCCTCTCGGTGAGCGACGGCGCCGTGGCCAAGCACATCGCCAACATCTTCAGCAAGCTCGACCTCGCTCCGGACGAGGACGCCAACCGGCGGGTGATGGCGGTGCTGGCCTACCTCAACGGCACGGCGGAGCAGAGCCGCTGACGGTCCGACCGGTTGGTCGGCGCGGGCGGCGGGCCCGTACAGTGACACTCCAGGCTGCGGAAACGCTGAAACACGCGTACGAGTAAACTCCGGTGGGCCGAGCCCGGAGGTTGCCCAGCCGTCCGGCGGCCCGACAGGCGGGCACCGGCAGCCGAGGCGAGTACGGCAGCAGCCGACAACCAGGGGTTGATAGACGTAATGGCACGCCCAACGCTCACCAAGGCTCATCGCGGCCTGCTCGGCCTGGTCGCGGCCGGTGCCTGCATCATCTCGGGCATCGGGTTCGCGGGTTCCTACAACGCGGTGCGCGAGCTGGCCGTGGAGAAAGGTTTCGGGGCCTTCTCCTACGCCTTCCCGATCGGCGTCGACGCGGGCATCGTGGTGCTCCTCGCCCTCGACCTGGTGCTGACCTGGCTCCGGATCCCCTTCCCGATGCTGCGCCAGACCGCCTGGCTGCTGACCGTCGCCACCATCGCCTTCAACGCGGCCGCCTCCTGGGGCGACCCGCTCGGCATGGGGATGCACGCCGTCATCCCGGTGCTGTTCGTGGTCGTGGTCGAGGCCTCCCGGCACGCGGTCGGCCGGATCGCGGCGATCACCGCGGACCGGCACATGGAGTCGGTCCGGGTGATGCGCTGGGTGCTCTCCCCGGTGCCCACCTTCCGGCTCTGGCGGCGGATGAAGCTCTGGGAGCTCCGCTCCTACGAGGAGGTCATCCGGCTGGAGCAGAACCGGCTGGTCTACCGGGCGCAGCTGCGCTTCCGGTACGGCCGCGGCTGGCGGCGCTCCGCCCCGATCCAGGCGCTGCTGCCGCTCAAGCTGGCCAAGTTCGGTGTCCCGCTGGACCCGTCGCTGCTCGACCGGCTGGATGAGGAGGGCCGCGAGCGCGAGGTCAAGGAGGCGCCGGCGGAGCAGGGTTCGCAGGAGCTCCACGGCCAGGCCCAGCAGGGCCGGGCCACCGCGGCCATCGCCCCGGTGGCCACCGCCGCGGGCAGCCCGGTCCAGACCCAGGCCCAGACCCAGCCTCAGACCCAGCCTCAGACCCAGGTCCAGCCCCAGGCCGCCCAGCCCCAGTCCCCGGTGGCCCAGCCCCAGCCCCAGCCCCAGCTCCAGGGCGCCGAGCCCGAGCCCCAGCCCGAGGCCGAGGCGCAGCCCTCCGCCGCCCCGGCGCCGATGTCCGCCGAGGTCGCCGCGCCGATGCTGGCGCGCCTCCACGCCGTTCGACTGCGGGCCGCCCAGGAGCCGGAGGAGGCGGCGGACGTCGTCGCACCGCCGCGCGGCGAGGAGCTGAACGTGTGGACCGAGCGCGCCGTCCGCACCACCGGTCACCCGGCCGACGCCGCCCCGGGCGGGCGGGTGCCCGGCCAGGCCTCCCCGTGGTTCAAGCCCCCGCGTCCGCCCGCCGAGGAGACCGCCCCGGTCCCGTCGGCGCCACCGGTCCCGCAGGCCCAGTACCCGGTGGCCCAGCAGCCGCAGCCCGAGCCCGCCGTCGACCCGCAGCAGGGTCGGCCGTCGGCCCGGGCCGAGCAGCACGCCCAGCCCGAGCAGCCGGTCCCGGCCGAGGAGCCCGTCCAAGGCGACCGACCCGAATCCGCCCCGGTACCCGCGCATCTGGACCTCGACGTGGCGTACGAGGGCCTGCTCTCGTACATCGACAGCCACGGCCACCAGCCGGACGCCCAGCGCCTCGCCGAGTGGCTGACCACGGAGTACGGCGTCACCGGCAAGGGCCAGGGCGGCTCGGTCCACCCCAAGGAGGTCGCCGACCTCTACCCGAAGCTGAACGCCCGCTTCCAGGCCGCCGGGCGGGACTGAGCCCGCACCCGCGCCCCCGGGTCCACCGCTCGGTCGGCCATTGACGCCCGATCCCGCCGGAGCTACCTTCGCCTCAACAAATTGTTGAAGCGCTGGTTCGGCATGGAGGAGTGCGGATGTCGCAGGTCGAGGTCGACGGAACCGGACCGACGGGCGGGGCCTCCTTCTCCGCCGCCGCCCGCGCCGCCGTGGAGGCGCTGCTCACCCCGGTGGACGCCGACCTGGCCCGCCGCTACCCCGGTGACTCCGGCACCCGGCAGCCCGTGCACACCGTCTACGTGCCGGCCGACGCCTTCCGCGCCGACACCGTGCGGGAGTGGGGTCGCCAGGCCCTGGAGGCCTTCGACACCCACGCCGGCACCCCCGCCGAACTGGCCCGCGCCCTCGGGGTGGCCGACGACGACCTGCTCGCCGACGTGCACGCCCGGGTGCGCGCCAAGCTGGAGCGCGAGCCGGTCGAGGACCTGCGGATCGACTTCGAGGACGGCTACGGCCCCCGGCCCGACGCGGAGGAGGACGCCGCCGCCGTCCGGGCCGCCGAACTGGTGACCGCCGCCGTCGCCGACGGCAGCGTGCCGCCGTACGTCGGCATCCGGATCAAGTGCATGGAGGCGCCCGTCCGCGCCCGCGGCATCCGCACCCTGGAGCTGTTCCTCGCCACCCTGCTGGCCGGCGGCGGCCTGCCGGAGGGCCTGGTCCTCACCCTGCCCAAGGTCACCTACGCCGAGCAGGTCACCGCGCTGGTCCGGCTGCTGGAGGACTTCGAGCGCCGGGCCGGGCTGCCCGCCGGCCGGATCGGCTTCGAGATCCAGATCGAGACCACCCAGGCGATCCTGGGCCCGGACGGCCGGGCCACCGTCGCCCGGATGATCGAGGCCGCCGAGGGCCGCGCCACCGGGCTGCACTACGGCACCTTCGACTACAGCGCCTCCTGCGGCGTCGGCGCGGCCTACCAGAGCATGGACCACCCGGTCGCCGACCACGCCAAGGCGGTCATGCAGGTGGCCGCCGCCGGTACCGGCGTCCGGCTCTCCGACGGCTCGACCAACGTGATCCCCACCGGCTCCACCGAGCAGGTGCACGCGGCCTGGAAGCTCCACCACGACCTGGTCCGCCGCTCGCTGGCGCGCGCCTACTACCAGGGCTGGGACATGCACCCGGCCCACCTGCCGACCCGTTACGTCGCCGTCTACTCCTTCTACCGGGAGGGCCTGGCGGCCGCCGCCGCCCGGCTCGCCGCGTACGTCGCCAAGGCGGGCGGCGACGTGATGGACGAGCCGGCCACCGCCCGGGCGCTCAGCGGCTACCTGCTGCGCGGCCTGGACTGCGGCGCCGTCGACCCGGCCGAGGTCACCGCGCTGACCGGCCTGGACCGCGCGCAGTTGGACGCCCTCGCCGGACGCTGAGCCGTGGCGCCCGGGCCCCCGACCGGGTCCGGCGGCGCCCCCGCCCGGGCCCGGGCACCCGCCCACCCGGCCGCCGCCGGTGCGCCGATTAGGCTGGCGGTGCCGCCCCGGACCTCCGGGCGCGCGCCGCCAGCCGTCGACGTTCCGGGAGAACCACCGCGCCATGTCCGCCACGCCGGAACCGACCGCCAGGCCGTACCTCACCATCCGGCGGGCCGGCAGCCACGAGACCGAGATCAAGAAGTCCCGCTTCATCTGCCACCTCGCCCGGGTCCCCGACGAGGACGGGGCCCAGGCCTTCATCGCCGGCATCCGCAAGCAGTACTGGGACGCCCGGCACAACTGCACCGCCTTCGTGGTCGGCGAGGAGCAGCGCCGCGAGCGCTCCAGCGACGACGGGGAGCCCGGCGGCACGGCCGGGGTGCCGATGCTGGAGGTGCTGCGCCGCCGCGGCCTGACCGACACGGTCGCCGTGGTGACCAGGTACTTCGGCGGGATCAAGCTCGGTGCGGGCGGGCTGGTGCGGGCGTACGGGAACGCCGTGTCGGCGGCGGTCGACGAGGTCGGCCTGCTGGAGCGGCGGCCGGTCGCGCTGCTCGCGGTGACGGCGGACCACGTGCGCGCCGGGCGGGTGGAGAACGACCTGCGGGCGGCCGGGTACGCGGTGAGCGACCTCGCCTACCAGGCGGCCGGGGTGCGGATCGAGGTGGGCGTGCCGGAGCCGGAGGTGGCGGCGTTCCACACCTGGCTGGCCGAGGCGACCGGCGGTACCGCGCTGGCGGTGCCGGCCGGCCGGACCTTCGTCGAGGTGCCGGTCTGAGCCGCCGCCCCGCCTGCCGCGCGGGCCCGCCCGTCGGTGGCTCCCCGTAGCCGAGCCTCCGCGCCACGCGGAAGACGGCTTGAACAGATTCACCCGAACGTAGTGTCGTGGCCCGGAGTTGGAACTTCCGCTCCGGGCCGTGGCGTTTCCTGGGCAAGGATCCGGCCGAACCGGACGAAAACCATCGATGGAGGACAACGGACCCCACCCCGCACCACGGAGGTATGCGCATGACCTCAGACCGTTCGCCGTCGCCCGCCGGTGCCGACCGACCCGGCCTCCACGGCCAGGCGACGCCCTACCGGATGACCGTCACCACCGCCCTCCCGCACGCCGAGGCCGTCGCCCTGGCCGACGAACAGCTCGCCTCCTGGCTGAAGCAGGAGGGCTGCGAGGAGCCCCCGCCCACCCCACGTACCGCCCCGGGAGAGCCGCTCGGCGGAACCGCCCCCGCCACCGAGCGCCTGCGCCTGGGTGAGCGCGTCCTGCTGGACCGCGACCACGGGCCGCTGCGCGGCGGCCCCGGAGCGGGCCGCTACGACCGCCGCCGCCTGCGCACCCCGGCCCCGCACGGCACCCGACAGCTCACCCTCACCGTGGCCACCGGTGCCGGCGGCCCGACCTGGGTCCGGTTGGAGTCCGAGACGCACAACACCGGCAGCGGCGTGCGCACCCCGTGCCGGGTGCCGGTGCCCGAGCTGGCCCGCACCCTGCTCCCGCTGCTCGACGCCGCCGACGGCCCGGCCGCCGTCCACTCCGCCCCCCGGGTGATCACGGCCGACGAGGTCGACGACCTGATCGACGAGCTGTGCGACCCGGCGCGCCGCCTGCCGACCGTGGTCGCGAGCGTGCCGGTGAACCACCCGCTCGACCACTGGGTCGAGGACGTGGTCCGCCCGCTCTGCCGGCAGCTGCCCGGCCTCGCCACCGCCTACGTGCTGGATCCGGGCGCCCGCACCGGGTTCAACGTCGCGCTGGAGTTCCACACCGTGTACGGCGGCGCGGTGCGCACCTACCTGCCCGAGGTCGACCCGGCCTCCCGACAGGACAGCGCCCGACATCCGGTCCTCGCCCGTGGCCGAATAGAGCAGGACCCCCGCCGCGCCGCCGGGTTGCTCGCCCGGGAGCCGCGCCGCCTCGCGGCCGACCAGCCGCTGCCGCCGCCGCTGGCCGCCGTGCCCGTGCTGCGGGTCCCGCCCCCGCAGTTGCGCCCCGCCGCCGGGCCGGGCGCGGTGCCGAACCCCCGCGCCCTCGCCGACGAGGGCACCGGCACCTCCGGCGAGACCGGCACGACCGCGGCCCCGATCGCAGAACCGACCGCGGACGCAGCCGCGGCCACGGCCGACGAGCTGGCCGCGCTCGCCCACGAGGAGCAGCAGGACCGCGCCGAGCAGCAGGCCAGGGCCGACGAGCTGGAGCGGGTCCGGCACACCCTCCGGCTGGAGCGCCGCGACCGCGGTCCGAGCAGGGACGGCCACGAGGGCCGCACCCGGACCGGCCCGCGAGGGGCCCTGAGCGGCCGTCACTGCAGCGGGCCGCCCACCGCCCCGGCAGGGGTGCCGGCCGCCGCCGGCCGCCGCCCCGCCGCCGGGCGCCCGGGCAAGCCCGAGACCTTCACCGAACTCCTCACCAGGCTCACCGAGTTCCCGCTGCTCACCTTCACCGGGGACCAGAAGAGCGCACTCGCCCTGGACGGGCTCCAGTGCGCCGGGGCCGGCTGGGCCCGGCTCGCCTGGGACGGCCTGACGGCCCTCCAGGAGTACGCGGAGGCGGCGGTGCGCGGCTCGGCCGGCGGGGACTTCAAACAGTGGTGCGAGCACACCCCGGACGGCTGCCACCGCTTCCCGCCCCGCAAGGCGGTGCGCGGGGAGTCCCGGACGGTGTTCAGCCACACCAAGTGGAAGCGCGAACGGATGCTGCCGGTGCCGGAGAGCGTGGACGCGTCCCGGCGGGCGTTCATGGGCGCGCACCTGCGGATCGGCGGCGGCCGCACCGCGCCCCGGCTGCACTACCTGGACGACTGTTCCGGCAGTGGCCGGATCTATGTCGGCTACATCGGCCTGCACCTCACCAACACCCGGACCAACTGACCGGCTTGGCTGACCGTCGCGCCCGTTCGGTGGACAATGTCGGGCAGGGGCGGGGCCGCGGGCCGGTCGGCCGCCCCCGGAAGGCGCCGGACGAGCATGGGGGAACGACGACCGATGCAGTACTCAGCAGACGGCCAGTCGGACGGCACCGCCACCGTCCAGTTCCCCCGACCGGGCTTCCTCGCCTCGGTCTTCCGCGACCTCGGTGCGGAGCACGGCCCGGACCGGGACGGCGCCCCGGCCGGGGCCGGGTCCGCACCCGGCCGTCCCGACCCGGACCGGACCGGAGCGGGCCCGGCCGCCGAGGGCGCCGACCCCGGGCAGCCCGGTCCCGATCCCGCGGGCCCGGCCGACGCCGAGGAGGCGGTCGCGGCCCACGCCCGGGCCGCCGCCCTCACCCATCACCGCACGCTCACCGTCCAGGCCGAGCACGACCGGCTGGCCGATCTGCTGCGGCGGGCCGCGCTGCCCGTCTCGGCCATGGACTTCGAGAGCCAGCTGCGCCGCTACGAGCCCCGCCCCTACCCGGCCGACGGCCCGGAGTCCGCCGACGGCGCCGAGCCCCGGTGGTCGGACTTCGCCCCCGCCGAACCGGCCGCCGCCGACCCGGAGAGCGGGCCGTCCCGCCGTCTGCTGGACTCCGGCTACCAGCGTGAACTGGCCCAGGCCCGGCTCACCCACCAGCGCGCCCTGCGCGAGTGGCGGACCCGCCAGGCCGAAGCGGGCAGCCCGGCCGCGGACGAGTCCCGGCGCGCCCACGAGGCCGCCGAGGAGGCCCGGGCCCGCGCCGTGCGCGAGTACAACGAGAGCCTGGAGGAGTGCCGGCGCGCCTACCGGCTGGCCGAGCCGGCCGCCGTGGAGTCGCTGCTGGAACGCGCGCTGGCCGCCGCCGAGACCGCCACCCAGGACCTGCCCGCCCCCTGCCGGGCGGTCTTCCGCCCGCTCACCCGCACCGCCGTGCTGGACCTCGACCTGCCCCCGCTCGACCTGGTGCCCTCGCTCACCGGCTACCGGCTCGCCCCCGAGGGCGACGTCCTGCCGGTGCCGCGCCCGCCCGCCGACCGGTCCACCGACTACCTGCGGCTGGTCGCCCGGCTCGCCCTGCGCTCCCTCCAGGCGGCCGACGCCGTGGACACCGACGAGATACTCGCCGGCGTCGTCCTGAACGGCTGGCTGCGCGAGCCCGGCACGGACGAGCCGCTCTGCCTGCTCAGCGTGGACGCCGACCGCGACGCCCTGGCCCGCACCCGGCTGCTGCCGCCGGAGACCCCGTACGAGGAGCGCGACGGCGAGGGCGTCTACGCGGACGCCGAGCAGGACGAGGCACTGGTCCGGCTGCGCCAGCTCGGCGCGGCCGTCACCCCGGACCCGTACGCCCGGGTGGCCGTCCAGCCGGCCGCCCGGGCCGGTGCCGCCGTCCCGGCCGCGCCCGACCTGTCCGCCAACGAGTTCGCCCAGCTGGTGCGCGACCTGCTGACCAGGGGCGGGCTCGCCGAGTGGAGCGTCCGGCTGCGCGGTCCGGCCGGGCTGGTCGCCACCGGCGAGGGGGCCCCCGGCAGCGCGCTGCCGGGCCGCTGGGTGGTCTGGGCCTCCCGGGACGCCGTGGCGGTCACCGGGGAGCAGATCGAGACCCTGGCCGAGGCGGTGCGCGAGGAGTCCGCCGAACGCGGCCTACGGCTGACCACCGGCAGCTTCGCCGAGGAGGCCCTGGACCTCACCGCCGAGGAGGGGCACCGGCACATCCACCTGATCGACGGTGACGGCGTCCGCGAACTCGCCCGCACCCACCTCGGCCTGCCGCTCGCCGTCGGCCGCTGACCGGCCCGCTCCGTCCGACCGGGCCCGCTCCGTCCGACCGGGGCCGACCCGCCCGGACCGCGCGGGCACCTGCTCGGACCTGCTCGGACCTGCTCGGACCTGCTCCGGAACAGGCGTTCACCCCGACGGCCCACCTGGCGGGCGGCCCTCCGTGCCCGGACCAAGGCTGGGGGGACCGGGCCGACGGGACCGCCGCCGCCGAGCGGTCGGTCCCCGGTACCCCCGGGCGATCACCCTCGAACGGACGTCCGGTACGGTCGGCGATCGGCCCGGCCACGGGCGGACCGCAGGGGGAGAGGAATGGGCAGAGCGCTCGGCAGACCACGGGGCGGCACCGGCCGCCCACCCGGCCCGGCCGGTGGGGCAGAACCCTCGGCCACGGCCCACCCGACCGCCTCGGCGGACCCGACCCGCCCGGCGGACCCGCCCCGCCCGACGCGGACGTCGGCCGGGCCCGGACCCGCGACGGAGGGCGCCCGATGACCGCCGTCCTGGTCGCCGCCGGAGCGTTCCTGATGACGCTGATCGGCGGCTTCGTCGCCCAACGCACCGGCGACCGCCGTCACCTGGTGCTCGGTTTCGCCGCCGGACTGATGCTCGGGGTGGTCGTCTTCGACCTGCTGCCCGAGGCCCTCCACCAGGCACCGGCGGAGGTGCACGGCGTCCCCCAGGCGCTGCTGATGTTCGCGGCCGGCTTCCTCGCCATCCACGTGATCGAGCGCGCCGTCGCCATCCACCGCGGCCACGAGGGCGAGTACGCCGAGCACACCCACGGTCACCACCACGGGCACTCCCACCGCTCCGACCGCCAGGGCGTCGGTCTGACCGCCGCGTTGGCCCTGGTCGGGCACAGCGTGATGGACGGCTTCGCGATCGGCGCCGCCTTCCAGGCGGGCACCACGGTCGGCACCGTGGTGGCCATCGCGGTGGTCGCCCACGACTTCGCCGACGGCTTCAACACCTACACGATCACCCGGTTGTACGGGAACAACCGGCGCCGGGCGCTGACCCTGCTCGCCGCCGACGCCCTGGCCCCGGTCTCCGGCGCCGCGATCACCCTGGCCTTCACCATCCCGGAGCACCTGCTCGGCCTCTACCTGGGCTTCTTCGCCGGCTTCCTGCTCTACCTGGCCACCTCCGACATCCTGCCCGAGGCCCACAGCCCGCACCCCTCGCGCAGCACCCTGCTGTGCACCCTGGCCGGGGTCGGCTTCATGTGGCTGGTCATCGGCCTCGCCGCCTAGCGTCGGGCCCGCCCCCCCCGGACCGACCTCCTCGCCGGCCGGACCGACCCCCCGCCCGCCGGACCGATCCCCCGCCCGCAGCCGCAGCCGCAGCCCCGTCCGCAACCGCAGCCGCTAGCCGGTCCGGGCCTCCTGGATCGACCGCCAGCCCTCCCGCATCGCCGCCAGCGCCTCGGTGATCGCCGGCCGCCGGGTGGCCTGCGCGCGCCAGAGCGCGAACACCCGGCGGCTGGGCTGCGAGGCGATCGGGCGGGCCGCCACCCCGGCCGGCAGCGGTCCCCGGCCGAGCCGGGGCACCACGGCCATCCCCAGCCCGGCGGCCACCAGGGCGATCTGGGTCTCGAAGTCACCGACCTGGTAGTGCACGTCCGGCTCCTCACCGGCCTCGCGCAGGGTGCGGACCAGCCAGTCGTGGCAGATGTTGCCCGGCGGCACGCTGATCCAGCGCTGCCCGCACAACCGCTCCACCGGCACCGCGTCCAGGGCCGCCAGGGCGTCCCCGGCGGGCAGTACCAGGTCCACCGGATCCGTCCCGAGGTCCAGCCGGGAGACCCCCTCCTGCACCGGCAGGGGCACGGTCGGCCAGTCCTGCACCAGGGCCAGGTCCACCTCGCCCCGCGCCACCAGCTCCGCCGCCGGGTAGGGGTCGCTCTCCAGCAGCCGTACGTCCAACTCCGGGCAGCGCAGCCGCAGTTCGGCCAGCACCCGGGGCAGCAGCCCGCGCGCGCCGGTCGCGAAGCCGGCCACCAGCAGCCGGCCGACGGCCCGCCCGCGCTGCTCCTCCAGCCGCACCTCGGCCTGCTCCATCAGCCCCAGGACGGTCCGCGCGGTGGCGGCCAGTTCCCGTGCCGCATCGGTCAGCACCACGCCCCGGCCCCGCCGTTCCAGCAGCACCGTGCGGGTCTCCCGCTCCAGCTTGGCGATCTGCTGGGAGACCGCCGAGGGGGTGAAGCCGAGTGCGGCCGCGGCTCCGCCGACCGAGCCGTGCACCGCCACCGCGTGCAGCGCCCGAAGGCGCCCCAGGTCCATCATGCAGCGATCCTAAACTGTCTCCTTCAGTATTCATCGCTGGTGCTACACACTCCCGGCCGCCAGGCTCGACCCATGACCGCAACGCCCGCCGCGCCGACCGGCACGACCATGCGCCCCCGCCACATCGCCCTGGCCGTCCTGGTCGCCGCCGTGTGGGGCCTCAACTTCGTGCTGATCCACATCGGCCTGGACAGCTTCCCGCCCCTGCTCTTCTGCGCCCTGCGGTTCGCCGTGGTCGCCGTGCCGGCGGTCTTCCTGGTCGGCCCGCCCAGGGTGGCCCGGCGCTGGGTGCTGGCGGTCGGACTGGCCCTCGGGGTGGTCAAGTTCGGGCTGCTCTTCCTCGGCATGCACGCCGGGATGCCGGCCGGCCTCTCCTCCCTGGTGCTCCAGGGGCAGGCCGGCTTCACCGCCCTCTTCGCGGCCGTCCTGCTGGGCGAACGCCCGGGCCGGCAGCGGTTGTCCGGCCTGGCGATCGCCTTCGCGGGCATCGCGCTGAGCGCCTTCGACCAGGGCCTCGGCGGTCCGCTCGGGGCCTTCGTCCTGGTCGTGCTGGCGGCCGTCGCCTGGGGCCTGTCCAACGTGCTCACCCGCAGGGCCGCGCCGCCGGACGCCCTGCGCTGGATGGTCTGGGTCAGCGCCGTCCCGCCGCTGCCGCTGCTGCTGCTGTCCCTGCTGGTCGAGGGCCCGGCGGCGGACCTGAAGGCGCTGCGCGGGATGACCCTCGGCGGGCTCGGCGTGATCGGCTACGTCGGACTGCTCTCCACCCTGTTCGGCTTCGTCGCCTGGAGCCGTCTGCTGCGCAGCTACGACGCCACCGCCGTCGCGCCCTACTCGCTGCTGGTGCCGGTGTTCGGGATGTCCTCGGCCTGGCTGCTGCTCGGCGAGGAGGTCACCCCGACGGCCGCGGCGGCCGCCGTGCTGGTGGTCGCCGGGACCGGGATCACCGCGCTGCGCCCGGGGGCGCCGTCCGCGGTGGCGGCCCGGCTGCGAGGAAGCGCGCCTCGGCGGCCCGCAGGACCCGCAGCAGCACCTCCTCGTCCTCGGGGCTGACCTCGCCGAAGTACTCCTGCGCCACCTCGTCCCGGACCTGTCCGATCCGCTCCACCGCCGCGCGGCCGCCCTCGGTCAGCAGGATCCGCACCGCCCGCCGGTCGGACGGGTCGGGGCGGCGCTCGACCAGCCCGGCCTCCTCCAGCGCGTCGACCACCGTGGTCGCCGAGCGCGGGGCGATGTGCAGCTTGTCGGCCAGGTCGCTGAGCCGCATCGCCTGGTCCGGTGACTCGCAGCCGGGCACGTGGGCGAGCGTGCGCAGCGCCCGGGCCTGGCCGGGGGTGATGCCGTACGGCTCCAGCTGCCAGCTCGTCTGCCGGCGGATCCGCTTGATCGCCCGGGTCATCGCGTCCGCGAGTTCGGCCGCGGTCGCGGGCTCGGGAGCCGTGCCGGGGGAGGGGTCCGCCGGGGCGTCGGGCGGCGTGGTGGTCATCGGCGGTCTCCTCGGCTGGCGTGGGCCCAAGCGTATCGGCCGGTCCCGGGCGGGCGGTCGGCCGCGGGGAACGCCCGGAGAAATATGTTGAGCCTAGCTCAGTATCTACGTTACGGTGGCTCCGAGTGAGGGCACCCTAAGTCCCCTCCCCGCCCCCTTGGAGCCCCCATGCCCATTTCCACCGCCCGCGTCGCCACCGACCGCCCCGCCCGCTACGCCAAGCAGCTCGCCGCCCACATGAGCCGCAAGGTCGAGACCTCCTTCTCCCCGGAGACCGGCCGCGGCACCCTGGTCTTCCGGGCCGGCACCGCCACCCTGGAGGCCCGGTCCGACGCGCTGCTGCTCACCGTCGAGGGCGAGCGCGAGGACCTGCCCGCCCTGGAGGACGTGGTCGGCCGCCACCTCGTCCGCTTCGGCGCCCGCGACGAGCTCGTCGTCGCGTGGCACCGCGACAACGGCGAGGCCGGCCTCGTCCACCGCAACGAGGAGGACCCGGCGGAGAGCGCCCCCGAGGCCTGACGCCCTCAGACGTCCGGCCGGGGCAGCCACCGGTCCAGCGCCCACAGCACCAGGACGGCCAGGCACCAGGAGGCCAGCACGTCCAGCAGCCAGTGGAAGTCGCTCCACACCAGCCCCGCACCCACCCCGAGCGCCAGCGCCACCGCGGCCGCGACGAGCCCCCGGGCCGTCCGCCGCCCCGCCGCCCGGGCCAGCAGCAGCGCCGCCACCCCGTACGAGAAGGTCGCGGTCGCGGTGTGCCCCGACGGGTACCAGCCCCACTGCCCCGGCAGCAGCGGATCCCCGAGCGGGCCCGGCCGGGCGAACCCCGCCTTCGCGGGCACCACCAGCAGCGGGATCAGCACCGCGGTCAGCGCCGCCACCGGCAACGGCAGCCACCAGCGCACCGCCCCCGCCCGACGCCACCACCAGGCGGCCAGCCCCCCGGCCGCCAGCAGCACCGGGACGGCGGGCACCCCGCCGCCCAGGTCCGACAGAAAGTGGCCCAGACGGTCGAGCAGGGCGTCCGGGTGCTCCCGGTGGGACGTCCGGACGGCCGCCCGGACGGCGCGGTCCACACCGAGCAACGGCCCGTCCACCGCGACCTGCCAGGACACCACCACCAGCAGCACCGCCGCCGTCACCGGCACCGCCACCGACCGGGCCGCCCGGCCGAGGACGACGGACAGCCGCCCCGGAGCAGGGGGGAGAGCTCCGGGGCGGCTCTGATGATCGCCGTTCCGTGCGCCCCGGGGGGTGTGGGTCGGACGGTCGGTCGATCGGCCTTCGGTGTGTGCCGACCCTCCCGGGTCGGACTGGTTGTCCTCGCGGCCCCCGCGCGGCCGCGCTCCCGGGGGAGGCGCCGCGGACGGCTCCGGCCGTGGCTGGGGCTCGCTGTCCATCGGTGATGACACTACGTCAACCACCCTTCCCCGCCGAGCGCCTTCAGCGATTCCGCACATCATCTTCACCCCGGTCCGGGCGGCCCCGGACCGGCCCGCTGAGCAGGCCCGACCGTACCGCCGACCGGGCCCGACCGTACCGCGGACCGGAGCGGCCGGCCCCGGAACACCGAACGGCCCGCGGGGACCAGTGGTCCCCGCGGGCCGTTCAGCGCTGTCCGGACAACCCTCCGGAAGGGGGTCTCACGCCCCGGCGGGCGACACCGCTCAGACGGTGGCGAACGCGGCCTCGAGGATGTCCAGGCCCTCGTTCAGCAGGTGCTCCGGCATGACCAGCGGCGGCAGGAAGCGCAGCACGTTGCCGTAGGTGCCGGCGGTCAGCACCACCAGGCCCTCGGCGTGGCAGGCCTTGGCGATGGCCGCGGTGGCCTCCGCGTTCGCCTCCTTGCCGCCCGGCTTCACCAGCTCGACGGCGATCATCGCGCCGCGACCGCGGACCTCGCCGATGATGTCGAACTTCTCCTGCATCGCGCGCAGGCGGCCCAGCATGACCTCACCGATCCGCTGCGCCTTGCCGACGAGGTCCTGCTCCTTCATGGTCTCGATGGAACCCAGCGCGGCGGCGCACGCCACCGGGTTGCCGCCGTAGGTGCCGCCCAGGCCGCCCGCGTGCGCGGCGTCCATGATCTCCGCGCGACCGGTCACCGCGGCCAGCGGCAGACCGCCGGCGATGCCCTTGGCGGTGGTGATCAGGTCCGGGACGATGCCCTCGTCCTCGCACGCGAACCACTGGCCGGTGCGGCAGAAACCGGTCTGGATCTCGTCCGCGACGAACACGATGCCGTTCGCCTTCGCGAACTCCGCGATCGCCGGCAGGAAGCCCTTGGCCGGCTCGATGAAGCCGCCCTCGCCCTGGATCGGCTCGATGATGATCGCGGCGACGTTCTCGGCGCCGATCTGCTTGTTGATGATCTCGATCGCCTGCGCGGCCGCCTCCGCGGCGCAGTTCTCCGCACCGGTCAGCCAGCGGTATGGGTAGGCCACCGGCACCCGGTGGATCTCCGGGGCGAACGGACCGAAGCCCTGCTTGTACGGCATGTTCTTCGCCGTCAGGCCCATGGTCAGGTTGGTGCGGCCGTGGTAGCCGTGGTCGAACACCACGACGGCGGTGCGCTTGGTGTAGGCGCGGGCGACCTTCACCGCGTTCTCGACCGCCTCGGCGCCCGAGTTGAACAGCGCCGTGCGCTTCTCATGGTCACCCGGGGTCAGCTCGTTCAGCTGCTCAGCGACGGCCACGTAACCCTCGTACGGGGTCACCATGAAGCAGGTGTGGGTGAAGGCGGCCAGCTGCTCGCTCGCCCGGGCCACCACGGCCTCGGCGCTGTTGCCGACGTTGGTCACGGCGATGCCGGAGCCGAAGTCGATCAGCGAGTTGCCGTCCACGTCCTCCAGCACGCCGCCGTTGGCACGGGTGACGTACACCGGCAGGGTGGTGCCGACACCGGCCGCCACCGCACCCAGCTTGCGGGCCTGCAGCTCCTGCGACTTCGGACCCGGGATCGCGGTGACCAGGCGGCGCTCCTGCGGGAGCGGCGTTACGGCGCTCATGGGGTATCTCCAGACTTCTCGGCTCGGTGGTTCGCAGGCTACGGCCGCCCTCCCCGACCGGGCATGCGCCACTCGGTAGCACTGCGCCGTCCGACTTGTCCGGCGCGGCCAGCGCGAACGGTGCGACTACCCGCAGGCCCCGCTCCACTACCCTGAGCGCGGGCGTGTCGCCGGTACGGCGGCATGGGTATGGCGGCACCGACGGCGGTCGGGCCGGCGGGCGAGGGAGCGGGGCCGTACATGGCACAGGACGGGTCACACCACCACGTCGACCACACCACCACCAGACCCCCGACCCCCCTGCCCCACCAACGCCCCGGCCCACCGACCGGCGGGGCCTTCGACCTCGCCGCCTGGGCCACCGCCCCGCGTCCCGACGCCGAACCGGGCGTCTTCCGGCTCGGCTACCGCCGCGTCGACCCGGAACGCGCGGAGGCCGCCCGGGTGCCGACCTGGCCGCTGCTGCTGCGGGCAGCGCTCAACGCGGTGGTGGGGTGGTTGGCCTTCGTCTACGGGGTCGAGTTGGCCGAGGAGGGGACCACCCTCATCGGTGTCCTGCCGTCCCAGTCGGCCTTCGTCGCCACCTCCGTGGTGCTGACCCTCAACATCCTGGTGATCGGCGTGGTCATCAAGGTCTTCGGCCGGATGGGCCGCTGGCCCGAGGTCTGGCGCCGCTTCGTCGCCCCGCTGCTGTCACGGACGGTGACCGAGGAGGAGCCGGCCGAGGAGGACGGGCCGACGGCGGAGGCGGCCCGCGGGGCGGACCCGTGGGACGGGCTGCGCCGGGGCGGGGCGGGGGACGCGGCGGCGCGGCTGGCCGCGGAGACGGTCGGCGACGTCGACTACGTGCGGATCCGGCGCGCCTGGGAGTCCGCGCAGGCGGACCCGGTGTTCGTGCCGGCCTTCGCCGAGCAGGTGGCGGCCCGGGGCGCGGCGGCCTTCGCCCATCCCTCGGAGGCGCGCGAGCTGCCCGGCCGGGCCCGGCGGCACGACCTGCTGCTCGGCCAGGTCTGCCTCGGGGTGGCCCAGGACGTGCCGAAGAACCCGCTGAGCCACCGGGCGGCGGACTTCGCGCTGGACCCCGGGGTGCTGGGCACCTCGCTGCTGGCGGTCGGCCCGGCGGGCACCGGGAAGACCACGCGGCTGGCCCGGCCGGTGGCCGAGGCGCTGTGCCTGCAGGCGCTGGCCGGCACCGCCTGCGCGGTGGTGGTCGGGGCGGCGGACGCCGACCTCGGCCCGGACGCCTGGTACGACGTGGTGATCGCCCCCGGAGATCCGGCCTCGGTGTACGGGCTGGACCTGTACGGCGCCGCGCAGGACCCGGACGAGGCCGCGGCCCGACTGGCCGACGCGCTGCTGCCGGACGAGCTGACCGCCCGCGCGGAGAACGCCCGGACGGCGCTGCAACAGGTGGTGGGCCCGTTCCGGTCCGCGTACGGCCGCTACCCGGGGGTGCGCGAGCTGCGGGCGCTGCTGGGCGGCGAGGCGGACGCGCTGGCGGCGCTGGTGAAGGCACTCGGCGTGGCCGGCCGGCTGGCGGCGTACGAGCGGGACCTGGAGCACCGGGAGCGGCAGCGCGGCCGGGCGGACGATCCGGGGGCGCTGCTGGCGGACCGGCTGGGGCTGCTGGAGCGGCCCGCCTTCGAGGGGGCCTTCGCGACCGACGGCACGGGACGTCCCCCGTTCGCGATGCGGGTGCTGGACCACCCGCTGCGGGTGCGGGTGAAGCTGCCCGAGCGCAGTCACCCGGAGGCCGCCCGGATGCTCTCCCGACTGGTGGTGGGCCAGTTCGTGCAGGCCGCCGCGGCCCGGGAGGACCGCTCCCTGTTCGCGGGCCTGGTGGTGGACGACGCCTCCGCGGCCGTGGACGCGGGGACGGTCCGGGGCCTGCAGCGGATGCGCGGCGCGAACGCGGGCGCGGTGCTGCTGCTGCGCACCCTGGTGGACCTGCCGGAGGCGCTGCGGGCGCCGCTGTTCGGCGCGGTCGGCTGCCGGGTGGCGTTCCCCGGGATCGCCCCCTGGGACGGGCGGCTGTTCTCGGAGGCGTGGGGGACGCACCTGGTGCAGGAGACGGCGGTGACCCACACCCCCGACACCTCCGGCGGGGTGATGCGGCGGGCCGGCCGGGTGGGGCGGAAGGCGTTGTCGGGGACGACGGCGCAGACGGAGTCGGTGACGACCCGGGACGTGGAGCGGCTGCGGTGGTCGCCGTCGGATCTGGCGCACGCGTTGCCGGCCGGGCACGCGGTGGTGTCGTTGACGGCGGTGTCGGGGGAGCAGGTGCCGCCGTTGCTGGTGGACCTGCGGGGCTGAGCGCGGGGCGGGGAAGTCGCCTTCGAGGTGGATTCGGCAGTGCCGGTTGTCCGGTGCGTCCATAATGAGGGGGAGAGACCCTCACCTGCTTCCCTGTCCTCTCCTCGCCCGGCCGCAACGGCGCGGTCAGGTCGACCCTCCGAAGGTGCCATGCCCCCCACACTCGCCTCCGTCGTCCGCAACAGTTCGCTCCACCTGACGGTGCTCGCCGGGGCGGACCACCTGGAGCGGCCGGTCCGCTGGGTGCACACCAGTGAGCTGGACGACCCGACGCCGTTCCTGGAGGGTGGCGAGCTGCTGCTCACCACCGGTATCAAGCTGGGCCGCACGGCGGCGCAACTGCAGGCGTACGTGCACCGGTTGGCCGATGCCGGGGTGGTCGGGCTGGGGCTCGGGGTGGGGCTGTCCCACACCGAGGTGCCGCAGCCGTTGGTGGACGCGGCGCAGCAGCGCGGCCTGCCGTTGCTGCGGGTGCCGGAGCCGACGCCGTTCATCGCGATCAGCAAGGTGGTGTCGGCGGCGCTGGCCGCGGAGCAGTACGAGGCGGTGACGACGAGCTTCGAGGCGCAGGAGGAGCTGACCCGGGCCGCGCTCGGCAAGGACGGCACGACGGCCGTGGTGCGCCGGCTGGCGGCCCGGCTGGGGGGCTGGGCGGCGCTGTACGACGGGTCGGGCGCGCTGTCGGTGGTGGCGCCGGACTGGGCGGCGCGCCGGGCGGGACGGCTGGCGGCGGAGGTGGACCGGCTGCGCCGGCGCCCGGCGCCGTCGAGTGCGGCCCTGCAGGGGCGTTCGCCGGGGATAGACACGGCGGACGAGGACTACGTGGTGGTCCAGTCGCTGGGGGCGGACCGGCGGGCGCGGGGTTTCCTGGCGGTCGGGACCGAGGACCGGATCACGCCGACCGAGCGGTACGTGCTGAACGCGGCGGTGGCGCTGCTGACCCTCACCCTGGAGCGCTCGCGGGAGCTGCGGCAGGCCGAGGAGCGGATGGGCGCGGCGCTGCTGCGGATGGTGCTGGCGGGCGAGGTGGCGACGGCCCGGCAGGTGGCGGTGGGGCTGTTCGGTGGTCTGCCGGAGGGGACGGTACGGGTCCTGGTGGCCGGGGCCGGGCCGAACGCGGATGCCGCGGAGGCGTTGGTGGAGCTGGGGGACCGGGCCGAGCAGGCGGGTTCCCGGGTGGGCGAGAAGCTGTTGGTGGCGCGGGAGGACGGGGCGCACGGGCCGCGGCTGATGGTGCTGGCGCTGGACAACGGCGCCGTGCACCGGGCCTGCCTCGGCGTGGTGGAGGAGCACGAGGGCCTGTCGCTGGGCGTGTCGGCGCCCGCCGCGCTGGAGGACGCGGGCACCGCGCACGCGCAGGCGGAGCGGGCCCTGGCGGTGGCGCTGCGGGGCGGCCGGCGGTCGGTGGACCACGAGGAGGTCGGTGCGGGTTCGCTGCTGCCGCTGCTCGGGGAGGACGCGGTGACGGCCTTCGCGGAGGGGCTGCTGCGGCCGTTGCGCGAGCACGACCGGACGGCCCGCGGTGACCTGGTGGCCTCGTTGCGGGCCTGGCTGTCCCGGCACGGGCAGTGGGACGCGGCGGCGGCCGATCTGGGGGTGCACCGGCACACGCTGCGCTACCGGATGCGCCGGGTCGAGGAACTGCTGGGGCGTTCGCTGGACGACACCGACGTGCGGATGGAGCTCTGGCTGGCGCTGCGTTCCGGCGAGGAGTAGCCGGAGCGGCCTGAGCCGTCGGAGCGGCCGGGGAACGCCTGGCTGGACGTGGTGGAGTGGCCCCGGGATCGAACGCTCCTAGTCGGCCAATCCGGTGGGCCCGCCCGCGCACCTACCCTCGGGTTCGGGTCCCACGCCCGTGGGCCGTACGACGACGAGGAGAGGGCCGGTACCACGGTGACCACCACGTACGATTTCTGGCTCGCCGGCCGCCGGGCGAGTGGCGACGCCGACTTCGAGGTGCACAACAGCTGGGACGGCCGTCTGGTCGCCAGGGTCGCCATCCCGACCGAGGCGCAGGTCGAGGAGGCGCTGGACGCCGCCGCGGCCGCGCTGCCGGTGTTCGCCGCCACCCCGGCGCACCAGCGGGCCGCCGCCCTGGACCACGTGGCCAAGCGGCTGGCCGAGCGCACCGAGGAGCTCGCCCAGCTGATCACCGCCGAGAACGGCAAGCCGATCAAGTGGGCCCGCGGTGAGGTCGGCCGCGCGGTGTCGGTGTTCCGTTGGGCCGCCGAGGAGGCGCGCCGCACCAACGGCGAGACGATGCGGCTGGACACCGACCCGGGCGGCACGGGCCGTTTCGCGGTGGTGCGCCGCTTCCCGCGCGGTGTGGTGCTGGGGATCGCGCCGTTCAACTTCCCGCTGAACCTGGTCGCCCACAAGGTCGCCCCGGCGATCGCGGTCGGCGCGCCGATCATCCTCAAGCCGGCCCCGGCGACCCCGCTGTCGGCGATGGTGCTGGGCGAGATCCTGGCCGAGACCGACCTGCCGGTCGGCTCCTGGTCGATCCTGACGGTGCCGAACGACCGGATGCCGGCCCTGGTGCAGGACCGTCGTCTGCCGGTGATCTCCTTCACCGGTTCGGACAAGGTCGGCTACCAGATCATGGACTCGGTGCCGCGCAAGCACACCACCCTGGAGCTGGGCGGCAACGCCGCGGCCGTGGTGCTCGCCGACTGGTCCTCGGAGGCCGACCTGGACTGGGCGGCCACCCGGATCGCGATGTTCGCCAACTACCAGGGCGGTCAGTCCTGCATCTCGGTGCAGCGGGTGATCGCCGACGCGTCGGTGTACGACGCGCTGGTGGAGAAGGTCGTGGCGAAGGTCGGCGCGCAGGTCACCGGGGACCCGAACGACGACGCGACGGACGTCGGCCCGCTGGTCGACGAGAACGCCGCGAAGCGGGTGGAGTCCTGGGTGGACGACGCGGTCGCCAAGGGCGCCAAGCTGCTCGCCGGCGGGACCCGCGAGGGCGCGACCTACGCCCCGACGGTGCTGGCCGAGCTGCCCGCCGACGCGATCCTGGCCAAGGCCGAGGTGTTCGGCCCGGTGCTGTCGCTGCACCGGGTGGAGGGCGTGGACGAGGCCTTCGCGGCCGTCAACGACTCGCCGTTCGGCCTGCAGGCGGGCGTGTTCACCCACGACCTGCAGACCGCCTTCCGGGCCCACCGGGAGCTGGAGGTCGGCGGTGTGATCATCGGCGACGCGCCCTCCTACCGGGCCGACCAGATGCCGTACGGCGGTGTCAAGGACTCCGGCGTCGGCCGTGAGGGCGTCCGGTACGCGATGGACGACTACACGGTCGAGAAGGTCATGGTCCTGACCGGTCTCGACCTCTGAGTCCGGACCTCTGAGCGAGGAACGCAGCGCACTGGCGGGAGGGGCCCGGTTCGACGAACCGGGCCCCTCCCGCGTCCGTCCGGGCCCCTCCCGGGTTCAGCCGTCGTGCCCGGCCGCGGCGGCGACCGCCTCGGCGACGGTGGCGCTCCCGGCGACCAGCTCCAGGGTCCGTCCGGCGGTGCCGGGTTCGCGCAGCAGCGCGGCCAGCACGGCGGCCACGTCCGCCCGGTCGACCGCGCCGGGGCCGGTCGAGGGGGCGAGCCGGACCCGGCCGGTGCCGGGGCCGTCGGTGAGGCGGCCGGGGCGCAGCACCGTCCAGTCCAGCGCGGTGCGGGCGCGGACGGCGTCGTCGGCGGCGCCCTTGGCCCGCAGGTAGGTCTCGAAGACCTCGTCGGCGGGGTAGCGGGCGGTGGCGTCGGCGCCCATCGAGGAGACCATGAGGTAGCGCCGGACCCCGGCGAGCTCGGCGGCGTCGGCGAGCAGGACGGCCGCGTCGCGGTCGACGCTGTTCTTCCGGGCGGTCCCGCTGCCCGGGCCGGCGCCGGCGGCGAAGACCACCGCGTCGGTGTCGGTGAGCAGGGCGGCGAGCTGCGGGGCGGTGGCGGACTCCAGGTCGAGCAGCAGCGGCTCGGCGCCGGCGGTGACCAGGTCCGGGGCCTGTTCGGGGCGACGGATGATCCCGGCGGGCCGGTCGCCGCGGTCGGCGAGCAGCCGTTCGAGTGCGAGCGCGATCTGTCCGTGGCCCCCGGCGATGACGGTACGCATGGCTACGACGGTAGTTCGAAGGGCCGGTGGTCGTCCTGGGGAGGGCCGCGGACAGGACACAATGGGCGCATGACTTCGCTCGCCCACCCGCAGCTGCGTTTCGCGCCCATCGTGGCGGACCCCTCCGGCCCCCGGGAGCTGGTGATCCTCGGTTCCACCGGGTCGATCGGCACCCAGGCCATCGACGTCGTGCTCCGCAACCCGGGCCGGTTCCGGGTGGTCGCCCTGTCGGCGGCGGGCGGTCGGGTGGAGCTGCTGGCCGAGCAGGCGCTGCGGTTGGGCGTGCACACCGTGGCGGTGGCGGATCCGGCGGCCGAGCCGGCGCTGCGGGAGGCGCTGGCGGCGAAGGCGGCGGGCCGTCCGCTGCCGGCCGTGCTGGTGGGGCCGGACGCGGCGACCGAGCTGGCCGCGCTGGAGTGCCACTCGGTGCTGAACGGCATCACCGGGTCGATCGGCCTGGCCCCGACGCTGGCCGCGCTGCGGGCGGGCCGGGTGCTGGTGCTGGCCAACAAGGAGTCGCTGATCGTCGGCGGCCCGCTGGTGAAGGCGGTGGCGAAGCCGGGCCAGATCGTGCCGGTGGACTCCGAGCACGCGGCGCTGTTCCAGGCGCTGGCGGGGGGTACCCGGGCCGAGGTCCGCAAGCTGGTGGTGACCGCGAGCGGCGGTCCGTTCCGCACCCGGACCCGGGAGCAGCTGGCCGGGGTCACCCCGCAGGAGGCGCTGGCGCACCCGACCTGGGCGATGGGCCCGGTGGTCACGATCAACTCGGCCACCCTGGTCAACAAGGGCCTGGAGGTGATCGAGGCGCACCTGCTGTACGACGTGCCCTTCGACCGGATCGAGGTCGTGGTCCATCCGCAGTCGGTGGTGCACTCGATGGTGGAGTTCACCGACGGTTCGACGCTGGCGCAGGCCAGTCCGCCGGACATGCGGATGCCGATCGCGCTGGGGCTGGGCTGGCCGGACCGGGTGCCGGACGCGGCGCCCGGCTGCGACTGGACCAAGGCCGCGACCTGGGAGTTCTTCCCGCTGGACGACGAGGCCTTCCCGGCCGTCGAGCTGGCCCGCGAGGTGGGCACTCTGGGCGGAACGGCGCCGGCGGTGTTCAATGCCGCGAACGAGGAGTGCGTGGAGGCCTTCCTGAAGGGCCGCCTCGCCTTCACCGGAATCGTGGACACTGTTGCCAAGGTCGTGGCCGAGCACGGGACGCCGCGGGCGGGAACTTCCCTGACGGTCGAGGACGTCCTGCACGCGGAGGACTGGGCGCGCGCCCGGGCCCGCGAGCTGGCGGCGGGCTGACGGTCCGGACTCCGGACGGCGGCGTCGGGGCGCCGGTGCCACGGGTGCCGGCAGGGTTCGGCGCAGCAGGTTCGCGGTACGACGAGACGATGAGCGGAGCGGCATGACGGAGGGCCAGCGGTGGCAACGGTTTTGACGGTGGTCGGCATCCTGGTCTTCGTGGTCGGGCTGCTCATCTCGATCGCCTGGCACGAGCTCGGCCACCTCTCCACGGCCAAGCTGTTCGGCATCCGGGTGCCGCAGTACATGGTCGGCTTCGGCCCGACCATCTGGTCGCGCCGCAAGGGCGAGACCGAGTACGGCATCAAGGCGATCCCGTTCGGCGGGTACATCCGGATGATCGGCATGTTCCCGCCGGGCGAGGACGGCCGGATCACCAAGCGCAGCAGCTCGCCCTGGCGGAGCATGATCGAGGACGCCCGTGAGGCCTCCTACGAGGAGCTGCAGGAGGGCGACGAGGACCGGCTGTTCTACACCCGCAAGCCCTGGAAGCGGGTCATCGTCATGTTCGCCGGGCCGTTCATGAACCTGGTCCTGGCGTTCGGGCTGTTCCTCACGGTCATGATGGGCTTCGGCGTCACCATGGCGGTGCCCACCATCGGCTCGGTCGCCCAGTGCGTGGTGAAGGCCGGCCAGCCCACCGACACCTGCCCGAAGGACGCGCCCCCGACCCCGGCCAACGAGATCGGCCTGCGCCAGGGCGACAAGGTGCTCTCCTTCGACGGCGACCGGATCCGCGACTACGACCAGCTCCAGGCGGACATCCGCAAGTCGGCCGGCAAGCAGGTCCCGATCGTGGTGGAGCGCGGTGGTCAGCAGCTCACCTTCACGCCCACCATCGCCGTCAACGACGTGCAGAAGTACGACGGCAACGGCATGCCGGTGAAGGGCCAGACCGTGCAGGCCGGCTTCCTCGGGTTCACCCCCAGGAGTGAGACCGTCCAGCTCGGCTTCGGGCAGTCCGTCGACCGGATGTACGACATGGCCGAGAACGGGGTGCGCTCGCTCGCCGCCCTGCCCGGCAAGATCCCCGGGCTGTGGAACGCGGTGGTCGGCGACGCCCCGCGCGACCCGGACTCGCCGATCGGCATGGTCGGCGCCGCCCGGGTCAGCGGCGAGGTGTTCACGCTGCACGAGTCGGCAACCCAGCGGATCGCGATCTTCGTGAACCTGCTGGCAGGCATCAACCTGTCGCTGTTCCTGTTCAACATGCTGCCGCTGCTCCCGCTGGACGGCGGCCACATCGCGGGGGCGGCCTGGGAATCGGTCCGCCGTCGATTCGCACAGCTGTTCCGCCGGCCGGACCCGGGCCCGTTCGACGTCGCCAAGCTGATGCCGGTCGCGTACGTCGTGGCCAGCATCTTCATCGGGTTCACCCTGCTGGTGATGGTGGCCGACCTGGTGAACCCGGTGAAGATCGGCTAGGACGTTCGGGTACGGCGGGTGTGCTGGGCGCCCGGACCGTGCCGTACCGTGGAGGCCGGGTGCGCGATACGTCCGCGCGCCCGGCCTCGGCCGTCCCAACGGCCGGGCGGATGACCACACCTCAACCCCGGGGAACCCTGCGCACATGACCGCGATCTCGCTCGGTATTCCGTCCCTGCCGCTCAAGCCGCTCGCCAAGCGCCGCTACTCCCGGCAGATCATGGTCGGCAACGTACCGGTCGGCGGCGACGCCCCCGTCTCGGTCCAGTCGATGACCACCACGGTCACCTCGGACATCAACGCCACGCTGCAGCAGATCGCCCAGCTCACCGCGTCCGGCTGCCAGATCGTCCGGGTCGCCGTCCCCTCCCAGGACGACGCCGACGCGCTGCCGATCATCGCGAAGAAGTCGCAGATCCCGGTCATCGCGGACATCCACTTCCAGCCGAAGTACGTCTTCGCCGCGATCGACGCCGGCTGCGCCGCGGTGCGCGTCAACCCGGGCAACATCAAGGCCTTCGACGACAAGGTCGGCGAGATCGCCAAGGCCGCCAAGGACGCCGGGGTGCCGATCCGGATCGGCGTCAACGCCGGCTCGCTCGACAAGCGCCTGCTGGAGAAGTACGGCAAGGCCACCCCGGAGGCGCTGGTCGAGTCCGCGCTGTGGGAGTGCTCGCTGTTCGAGGAGCACGACTTCCGCGACATCAAGATCTCGGTCAAGCACAACGACCCGGTCGTGATGATCCAGGCCTACCGCCAGCTCGCCGCCGCCTGCGACTACCCGCTGCACCTGGGCGTCACCGAGGCCGGTCCGGCGTTCCAGGGCACCATCAAGTCCGCGGTCGCCTTCGGCGCGCTGCTCGCCGAGGGCATCGGCGACACCATCCGGGTCTCGCTGTCGGCCCCGCCGGCCGAGGAGATCAAGGTCGGCAACCAGATCCTGGAGTCGCTCGGGCTGCGCCAGCGCGGGCTGGAGATCGTCTCCTGCCCGTCCTGCGGCCGCGCCCAGGTCGACGTCTACAAGCTCGCGGAGGAGGTCACCGCCGGGCTGGAGGGCATGGAGGTGCCGCTGCGGGTCGCCGTCATGGGCTGCGTGGTGAACGGGCCGGGCGAGGCGCGCGAGGCCGACCTCGGGGTCGCCTCCGGCAACGGCAAGGGGCAGATCTTCGTCAAGGGGCAGGTGATCAAGACCGTTCCCGAGTCGAAGATCGTCGAGACCCTGATCGAGGAGGCGCTCAAGCTCGCCGAGCAGATGCAGGAGGAGGGTGTCGAGGCCGGTTCGCCGACCGTCGTCGCCGCGGAGTGACCGCGGGGCGGTCACGGGGCGGTCGGGGCGCGGGGCGGCCGCGGATGACCGCGGGGGCGGCCGCGGGGTGACCGCTGGGCGGTCCGGACGCGACCGCAGTGAAGTCTTCCGGAAGCGGGGCCGTCCGTTCGCGGACGGCCCCGCAGCCGTAGCCGGGTGGGGCCACGGAGTAGGGTGCGGCCAGAGTCGTCTCAGTGAGGTGCTCTCGATGATCGATCGAGGTGTGATGCTGCCCAGCTCCTTCCAGGCCGCCCGGGCGCTGGCCACCACCAGGGTGCTGGAACCCCCGGACCTCGCGGAGGCGCTGGAGATCCTGCACCGCGACCCGGTCGCCAACGCCTTCGTCGCCACCCGGGTCGAAGCCGTCGGGCTGGACCCGTGGCGGCTCGGCGGGGAGTTGTGGGGCTGGTACGACGCGGACGGCGTGCTCGACGCCCTCTGCTACGCCGGGGCGAACCTGGTCCTGGTCAACGCCGGGCCGCAGGCCGTCGCGGCCTTCGCCGAGCGGGCCCGGCGGCAGGGCCGGCGCTGCTCCTCGATCGTCGGGCCGGCCGGGCCGACCGCCGCCTTCTGGGCGCTGCTGGAGCGGAGTTGGGGGCCCGCGCGGGAAGTCCGCGGCCACCAGCCGCTGTTGGCGACCTCCGTGCCCTCGGCGGAGATCGCGCCCGACCCGCTGGTGCGGCGGGTGCGGCGCGGTGAGGTGGAGGCGCTGATGCCCGCCTGCGTGGCGATGTTCACCGAGGAGGTGGGGGTGTCGCCGCTGGCCGGGGACGGTGGGCTGCTCTACCAGGCCCGGGTGGCCGAACTGGTCACCACCGGGCGGTCGTTCGCGCGCTTCACCGAGGACGGCCGGGTGGTCTTCAAGGCCGAGGTCGGGGCCGTGACCGAGGGGGCCTGCCAGATCCAGGGCGTCTGGGTGGCGCCGGAGTACCGGGGGCAGGGGCTGTCCGAGACCGGGATGGCGGCGGTGCTGGGGGTCGCGCTGCGCGAGGTCGCGCCGGTGGTCTCGCTGTACGTCAACGACTTCAACCTGCGGGCGCGGGCCGCGTATCGGCGGGTCGGGTTCCGGGAGGTCGGGGCGTTCATGAGCGTGCTGTTCTGAGCGCTCCGGACGGCCGGACGTCGTTGTGGCCCGGTTCGCCGGTGTTTCGCCGCCCGTTGGGTTCGGATCTTCGGCCGCGCCACGCGGCGGCTGGTAGTAACGTCCGGAGCATGGATCAGCTGACCGGGGTGACGATCGGGGCCATCGACCTCGCGGCCTGGGCGCCGCAGGCGCTGGAGGTCCAGGCGGTGGCGTTCGGGCTCACGCCCGAGGAGGTCGCGGTACGGCTGCACATCGTCGGGCGGCACGCCCAGCAGCCCGGGGTGATTGCGTTCGGGGCGATGAGCGGGGGCCGGCTGGTCGGGTTCGGGTACGGGATGCCGAACCGGCGGGACCACTGGTGGAGCACGGTCATCGAGCCGTACCTGACCGCCCGGGGCTACGGGGACTGGCTGGACGGCGTGTTCGCGGTCACCGAACTGCACGTGCTGCCGGAGTTCCAGGGGCAGGGCGTGGGCTCGCGGCTGATCCGGCTGCTGTGCGAGGGCTCGGGGCTGGAGCGCAGCATCCTGTCGGCGATCGACGCGGAGACCCCGGCCCGGCGGCTCTACCGGGCGCTGGGGTACCAGGACCTGGCGCGGGCGGTGCGGTTCCCGGCGACGGACCGGCTGTACGCGGTGATGGGTGCGGGGCTGCCGTTGCGGGGGCTGGGGGGCGGGGTCGGGAGCGGGGACGGCGCGGTCGGGTAGGGACGGTCGGGGGCTGCGGCTGGGGCCGTGGGGTCAGCCGGAGAGGTGGGCGGCGAGTTCCAGGTGGAGTTCGGCGTCCTCGCGGCGGTCGGTGGCCAGGGCGCGCAGGGCCAGGTCGACGGCGCGGAACAGGGCCCAGCCGCGCAGCCGTTCGCGGTCCACGTCGAGGGCGTCGGCCAGTTGCTGGAGCCGGCGGCGGACGGCGGCGGGGGCGCCGGGGGAGCCGATCAGGGTGTCCGCGCGGTCGAGGACGAGCCGGGCCAGGTCGTAGGCGCGTTCGCCGGTCAGCGGGCGGGGGTCGATCGCCAGCCAGGGGGCGCGGTCGGCGGCGAGCACGTTGCCGTGGTGGAAGTCCCCGTGCAGCAGGAGGGTTTCGGCGGAGGAGCCGGCCAGGGCCTCGGCGGTGCTCAGGGCCTCCTGGAGGAGCGGCTGTGCGGCCGTCGTCACCGGGTGGTCGCGGTGTCCGGCCAGCCGGGCGGCGGTGTCCGCGACCCGGTCGGCGACACCGGGCAGCACCGGGTCGGCGGGGGGCTCCACCCAGAGCCGGTGCAGCAGGCTGGTGGCCTCCAGCATGGCCTTGGGCTCGGCGAGGGAACGCAGCGGGATCCCGCCGTGCAGGCGCTCCAGCAGCAGCACGCCCCCGGCGGGGTCGGCGGCTAGCAGGAGCACGGCGCCGCGGCCGGCCCAGTGGGTCAGGGCGGCGTGCTCGTGGGCGGTCTCCGGGGTGGGCAGACCGACCTTGAGCACGGCGGGGGAGAGGTCGTCGCGGTGGACGTAGGCGACCAGGCTGAGGCTGCCGCCCGGGTCCAGGACGCGTTCGAGGGTGAGGTCCCAGCGGGTGAGGTGAGCGGCGGTCGCGGCGGGCAGGGCGGACAGCCAGCGGCGGCCGGGCTCGCCGTGGGCGGCGGTGACCGTGGTCGTGAGCCGGGTGGGGACGGGGGGGATTGGTGCTGCTGCCGACATGGGTCCATTGTCGGCGAGGTGGGGGGTTCTGTGTGGGGGTGGGGCTTTCGGGAGGGTGGGTGACGCCGGGGGCGGTTCCGGGGGTGGGGGCCGCTGCGCGGGGTTCTGTGTGGGGGTGGGGCTTTCGGGAGGGTGGGTGACGCCGGGGGCGGTTCCGGGGGTGGGGGCCGCTGCGCGGGGGTTTGGGGGGGGGGGGGCTTTCGGGAGGGTGGGTGACGCCGGGGGCGGTTCCGGGGGTGGGTGCTGCGGGGGCGGGGTGATTTTCGGACTGCCGACCCTGTAGGCGTATGCCCGGCCGCCGTTGGCAGTCTGAAAATCACCCGTCACGCCCCTCTCCGCGCCCACCCCCTCCACCGCCCCCTCCCGCAGCGCGTCCCTCTCGCCTGGGTGGGGTGGGGGAGGTGGGTGGGTGGTTGCTGGGGGTGGGTGGGTGCGGGTCCTTCGGGGCGCGCGGGCTTTGGCCTGCGTGCCCCGAAGGGGTGGGGTCAGGTGGTGGGAGTGGTGGGAGTGGTGGGGGTGGGGGAGGGGTCGGTGGGGTCGGGGATGCCGGGGAAGGGGGTGTCGGGGGCGCCCCAGCGGTGGGCGCGGAGGGCGCAGTCGCGGAGGGCGGTGGCTGCGGCGGGGCGGTGGGGGGCGGGGAGGTCGGCGACCAGGTCGGCGTAGACGGTGGTGAGGCCGGTTTCCAGGTGGGCGGCGAGTTTGACGGCGCCGGCGGGGTCGGTGACGGGGAAGGGGAGGCGGTAGCCGCCGGCGGCGGGGGTGGGGGTGGCGCCGAGGGTGGTGAGGAGGCGTTGCCAGGCGTCGCGCTGAGACTGGTGGGCGGCGTAGGCGGTGCGGGCGTCGGTGCGCTGCTGGTCCTCGGGGAGGTGGGCGCCGACGACGCCGTAGCCGTAGACGGCGGCGTGTTCGGCGCTCAGGGCCTTCTGGAGGGCGGGGGCGGAGGTCCCGGGGGTGGTGCCGGTGGGTGTCGGGGTGGCGGCCGGGGCGGGGGGCTCGGCGGGGGCGCCGAGGGCGGCGGCGTGCAGGGCGTTGGCGGCGGCGACCGAGGCGAGCAGGCGGGCGAGGGGTGGGCCGGCGGCGCCGAGGTCGGCCAGGCGGGACTGGGCGGTCTGGCGTTCCAGGACGGCCAGGGCCGCGGGGGTGGTGGGGGTGGGGGGCGTGGTCGGGGATGTGGTGGTGGGCGGGGGTGTGCTGGGAGTACTGGGGGTGCCGGCGGTGAGGGCGGCGCGGTGGCGGGCGGTTTCGGCTCGGAGGGGTTGCAGCAGCGCGGTCTGCGCCCCGGGGGCGGCGAGCAGGGCGTCGTAGGCCGCCAGCAGGGTGTCGGTGGCGGCGACGGCGCGCAGCCGGACGGGCTGGTCCGGGTCGGGGCGCTGGTCGCCCCCGTCGGGGTCGTGGCGGTGGGAGCCGGTGCAGGCGGCGGTGAGGGTGAGCAGTCCGAGGGCCAGGAAGGTCCGTCGGTTGTGCGGCTGCATGGCGGGTCGCTCCGGGGCTGGTACGGGAGACGGCCTTCCCGCCTGCCCTCGTTGGCGTGAATCTTCGCAGAATCCCCATGAATGCGAGTGGCGTTCGAGGGACCCGTGCGCCGGGCGGGGCGGTGTGAGCTTGCTCGCAGTGGGTGGTGTCCGACTGGTCGGGGGAGGTCCGGAATCGGTGGTTCGCGCCTTCACCGGCTAGGCTTTGGGCCGAGCTGCCGTGACCCGGTGTGCGCCCGTGGGGCGCCGAGGGGGCGCGGGGCGACCTCTGACAACAGCAGACGCGGCCGAGGAGTCCACCCGGATGAGCACCACCCACACCGACCGGCTGCGCGCGTTGCTGGAGCCGCTGGCCGCCGAGGCCGGACTGGACCTGGAGGACGTCAAGGTCACCAAGGCGGGCAGCCGCCGGCAGGTGCAGATCGACGTCGACACCGACGGCGGCGTGGACATGGACGCCATCGCCGAGTTCAGCCGGGTGGTCGGCGAGGCGCTGGACGCCTCGGACGTGATGGGTGACGAGCCCTACCTGCTGGAGGTCGGTTCGCCGGGTGCGGAGCGCCCGCTGGTGCTGCCCCGGCACTGGCAGCGCGCCGAGGGACGGCTGGCCAAGGTCCACCTGGTCGACGGCGGGGAGCTGGTCGCCCGGGTGCTGGAGGCCGACGAGGCCGGCGCGCTGGTCGAGGTGCAGCCGGTGAAGGGGCGCGGCCGTCCGAAGGAGCGCCGTCTGGAGTACGTCGAGGTCGCCCGGGCCCGGGTCCAGGTCGAGTTCAACCGCAAGGACGACGAGACGCTCCTGGACGAGGCCGCCGACTTCGACGAGGGGGACGACGGCGCCGAGTGAGCCGGCCGCCGTACGACCATGATGAACGTGACGAAAGACGAGGAGGCGTAGCCGTGGACATCGACATGAGTGCCCTGCGCACGCTGGTCAACGAGAAGAACATCCCCTTCGACCTGCTGGTCGAGTCCATCGAGTCCGCCCTCCTCACCGCGTACCACCGCACCGAGGGCTCGCGCCGTCGCGCCCGGGTGCAGCTGGACCGCAAGAGCGGCCACGTCACCGTGTGGGCGATGGAGGACCCGGCGGAGCTGGACGAGGGCGTCGAGCCGAAGGAGTTCGACGACACCCCGAACGGCTTCGGCCGGATCGCGTCCAGCATCGGCATCCAGGTGATGATGCAGCGCCTGCGCGACGCCGCCGACGACCAGACCTTCGGTGAGTACGCGGGCAAGGAGGGCGACATCGTCACCGGTGTCGTCCAGCAGGGCAACGACCCGAAGAGCGTGCTGGTCGACATCGGCAAGCTCGAGGCCATCCTGCCGCCGCAGGAGCAGGTCCCGGGCGAGGACTACCGGCACGGCACCCGGCTGAAGTGCTACGTGGTGGCGGTGCGCCGCGGCGTCCGCGGGCCGTCGGTGACGCTCTCGCGCACCCACCCGAGCCTGGTGAAGAAGCTGTTCGCGCTGGAGGTCCCGGAGATCGCGGACGGCAGCGTGGAGATCGCCGCCATCGCCCGCGAGGCCGGCCACCGCACCAAGATCGCGGTCTGGTCGCGCCGGGCCGGGCTGAACGCCAAGGGCGCCTGCATCGGCCCGATGGGCTCCCGGGTGCGCGCCGTGATGGGCGAGCTGCACGGCGAGAAGATCGACATCGTCGACTGGTCCGAGGACCCGCGGGAGATGGTCGCCGCAGCGCTGTCCCCCGCACGGGTGACCAGCGTGGAGATCGTGGACGCCGCCCAGCGTTCCGCCCGGGTGATCGTGCCGGACTACCAGCTGTCCCTGGCGATCGGCAAGGAGGGGCAGAACGCCCGTCTGGCCGCCCGTCTCACCGGGTGGCGGATCGACATCCGTCCCGACACCGAGGGCCAGCCCGAGCCCCAGTACGAGAGCTGAGGGGCGACGGCCCGGTCGTCAGCGTTGTTCCCGGCGGCCCCCGTCGGTCCTCCGGGATCTACGGGGCGGCGCCATGTCGCTTCGGAGGGGTAGACTTGCCTTCGTCTGGCCGGACGCATGTCCGAGCACGCCCGGAACGCACCTGCGTGGGCTGCCGCAAGCGAGCGGCCAAGCACCAGCTGTTGCGTGTCACGGCGGTCGAGGGCGTCTGCGTCCCCGATCCCCGTGGCGCACTGCCGGGCCGGGGCGCTCACCTGCACCTCGATCCGGCCTGCCTCGACCTCGCGGTCCGCCGTCGGGCGTTTCCCCGGGCCTTCCGGCTCCAGGGGACGCTCGACACGGAGCGGCTCCGCGGGTTCATCGAGGAGCGGGCGGGCGGAGCCTCCTAGGCGCCCCGCCTCACGCGACGGCCGCCGCTCACCGCGGCGGAGAACCACCGCAACAAGCACAGTGCGCGGGCAGCCGCGCGCCGTGCCACCAGTCAGGTACCTCGCGATGTGGAAGTAGGTCGAGATTGCGATGAGCACTCGATGAGTACGCGATGAGTACGCGATGGGTACGCCCATGAAGTAGCGACAGTCCGGCGGACGAGACCCCCGGACTCATAGACAGGAGTGAAGTGGCTAAGGTCCGGGTTTATGAACTCGCCAAGGAGCTTGGCTTGGAGAGCAAGGCCGTCATGGCCAAGCTCACCGAGCTCGGTGAGTTCGTCCGTTCGGCGTCCTCGACGATCGAGGCGCCGGTCGTGCGCAAGTTGACTGACGCGCTTGGTGTGGCCCCCACCGGTGGTGGCGCTGCCAAGCCGGGCCCGCGGAAGCCCGCGGCGCCCCAGCCCGCGGCCGGTGCCGCGGGTGCACCCAAGCCGGGTGCCCCGACCCCGGGTCCGCGCCCCGCCGCGACCCCTGGTCCCCGTCCGACCCCTGCGGCTGCCGCGGCTCCGGCCGCTCCGGCCGCCCCCGCCCCGGCCGCGCCGCGTCCGGCCGGCGCGCCGACCCCGGGCCCGCGCCCGGCCGCGCGTCCCGCCGCTCCGGCGGCCCCGGCCGCTCCCGCGGCCGAGTTCTCCTCGCCGGCTCCGGCCGGTGACGCCCCGCGTCCGGCCGCCCAGGCCCCGCGGCCGAGCGGCCAGGCCTCCGGCGGTGCCCGTCCGGGCCCGCGTCCGGCCGGCCCGCGTCCGGGCAACAACCCCTTCACCTCCGGCAGCGCGACCGGCATGGCCCGCCCCGGCGACCGCCGTCCGGGCGCGCCGGGTGCCCGTCCGGGTGCCCCGGGCGCGCAGGGCGGCGACCGTCCGCGTCCCGGTGGCGACCGTCCGGCCCGTCCGGGTGGTGCCCCCGGTGCCGACCGCGGCGCCCCGCGTCCCGGCGGTGACCGTCCGCGTCCGGCCGGTGCCCCCGGTGCCGACCGCGGCGCCCCGCGTCCCGGCGGCGACCGTCCGGCGCGTCCGGGTGGTCCGGGTGCGGGTGCCCCGCGTCCCGGTGGTGCCCCGCGTCCCGACGGCATGCCGCGTCCGGCCGCGCCGCGTCCCGGCGGGCCGACCCCGTCCGGCATGCCGCGTCCGAACCCGGGCATGATGCCGCAGCGTCCGGCCGGCCCGCGTCCGGGCCCCGGTGGCCGTGGTCCGGGTGGCCCCGGCGGCCGTCCGGGTGGCCCGGGTGGCGCCGGCGGTGCCCGTCCCGGCTTCCAGGGTCGTCCGGCCGGTCCGGGCTCGCGTCCGGCCGGTGGCGGCGGCTTCGGCGGCCCGCGTCCGGGTGGCGGCGCCCCCGGTGGCGGCGGCGGCTTCGGCGGCCCGCGTCCCGGTGGTTTCGGCGGTCGTCCCGGTGGCCCGGGTGCCCGTGGCGGCACGCAGGGCGCCTTCGGTCGCGGCCCGGGCGGTCGCCCGGCGCGCGGTCGCAAGTCGAAGCGGGCGAAGCGCCAGGAGTACGAGGCCATGCAGGCCCCGTCCGTCGGCGGTGTGATGCTCCCTCGCGGCAACGGCCAGACCGTTCGCCTGTCGAGCGGCGCCTCGCTGATGGACTTCGCGGAGAAGATCAACGCCAACCCGGCCGCGCTCGTCTCCGTCATGTTCAACCTCGGTGAGATGGTCACCGCGACCCAGTCGGTCTCCGACGCGACCCTCGAGCTGCTGGCCGGCGAGATGGGCTTCCAGCTGGAGATCGTCAGCCGGGACGACGAGGACCGCGAGCTGCTGGAGTCGTTCGACATCGACTTCGGTGCCGACGAGGGCGACGAGGACCAGCTGGCCCCGCGCCCGCCGGTCGTCACCGTCATGGGTCACGTCGACCACGGTAAGACCCGCCTGCTGGACGCCATCCGCAAGTCCAACGTGGTGGCCGGCGAGGCCGGTGGCATCACCCAGCACATCGGTGCCTACCAGGTGGCGACGATGGTGAACGGCGAAGAGCGCCCGATCACCTTCCTCGACACCCCGGGTCACGAGGCGTTCTCCGCCATGCGTGCCCGTGGTGCCAAGTCCACCGACATCGCGATCCTGGTGGTCGCGGCCAACGACGGTGTCATGCCGCAGACGGTCGAGGCGCTGAACCACGCCAAGGCCGCCGGTGTGCCGATCGTGGTCGCCGTCAACAAGATCGACGTCGAGGGCGCCGACCCGACCAAGGTCCGCGGCCAGCTGACCGAGTTCGGCCTGGTGGCCGAGGAGTACGGCGGCGACACCATGTTCGTCGACATCTCCGCGCGCCAGGGTCTGAACATCGACCAGCTGCTGGAGGCCGTGGTCCTGACCGCGGACGCCTCGCTCGACCTGCGGGCCAACCCGGAGCAGGACGCGCAGGGTATTGCGATCGAAGCCCACCTGGACAAGGGCCGCGGCGCCATGGCGACCGTCCTGGTCCAGCGCGGTACCCTCCGCGTCGGTGACTCGATCGTCGTGGGCGACGCCTACGGCCGCGTCCGCGCGATGCTCGACGAGAACGGCAACAACCTCGCCGAGGCCGGCCCGTCCCGTCCGGTGCTGCTGCTCGGTCTGACCTCGGTGCCCCGCGCCGGCGACAGCTTCATCGTCGTCGACGAGGACCGCACCGCCCGCCAGATCGCCGAGAAGCGCTCGGCCCGCGACCGCAACGCCGCCTTCGCGCAGCGTCGGGTCCGGGTGTCCCTGGAGGACCTGGACAAGGCCATCGCCGCCGGCTCCATCGAGCAGCTCAACCTCATCATCAAGGGTGACGTCTCCGGTTCGGTCGAGGCCCTCGAGGACGCCCTCGTCAAGCTGGACGTGGGCGAGGAGGTCGAGCTCCGGGTGCTGCACCGCGGCGTCGGTGCGATCACCGAGTCCGACGTCGACCTGGCGATGGGCTCGGACGCCATCATCATCGGCTTCAACGTGCGCGCCGAAGGCCGTGCGCGCACCGCGGCCGACAAGGAAGGCGTGGACGTCCGGTACTACTCGGTCATCTACCAGGCGATCGAGGAGATCGAGAACGCCCTCAAGGGCAAGCTCAAGCCGGAGTACGAGGAGGTGCGCCTCGGCGCCGCGGAGATCCGCGAGGTCTTCCGCTCCTCCAAGTTCGGCAACATCGCCGGTGTCCTGGTCCGCGACGGCATCATCCGCCGCAACACCAAGGCCCGCCTGCTGCGCGACGGCAAGGTCGTGGCGGAGGGCCTCACCATCGAGGGCCTGCGCCGCTTCAAGGACGACGCGACCGAGGTCCGCGAGGGCTTCGAGGCCGGTGTCACCCTGGGGTCGTTCAACGACATCAAGGTCGAGGACATCATCGAGACCTACGAGATGCGCGAGAAGCCGCGCGCCTAGTCGGTGTCGGCCGGGGCCGGTCGACGGGTGGAATTCCCGTCGACCGGCCCCGGTCTCGCTGTGTAGGGTCCGGGGTAGCTGCGGACGTGCAGCACCAGCCCGTTCCGGGCTGCTCCCCGAGGCCTTCCAGGTCGGCGAGACCTGTCATACATGTTCGTGGGAACACTCACCTTCGACCTGCTGCTGGGCGACGTCCACTCGCTCAAGGAGAAGCGTTCGATCGTGCGGCCCATCGTGGCCGAACTGCAGCGCAAGTACAGCGTGTGCGCTGCCGAGACCGGGAACCAGGACCTGCACCGCCGGGCCGAGATCGGCCTCGCGGTGGTCGCCGGCGAAGCCGGGTACGTCACCGAGGTCCTGGACAGCTGTGAGCGGTTGGTCGCCGGCCGCCCCGAGGTGCAACTCCTCTCCGCGAGGAGGCGCTACCACAACGACGACGATGAATGAGAGCTGTGGAGCCGACCGACGGAAGTCGCCGTTCTCACACAGATCAGGACCGAGAGCGCCCGCAAGGCCGGGCGCGGGCCGGTACTTTGGGGCGTGGGCCCCGACGGGTGCGCAGCTCACCCGGGTACCGCCCATTGCACGAGGAGGCAACGTGACCGACACCGCTAGGGCGCGCAAGCTCGCCGACCGCATCCAGGTGGTCGTCGCCCAGACGCTGGAGCGCCGGATCAAGGACCCGAGGCTCGGGTTCGTGACCATCACCGACACCCGGGTGACCGGCGACCTGCGCGAGGCCACCGTCTTCTACACCGTCTTCGGTGACGAGACCGACCGCGAGGCCACCGCCGCGGCGCTGGAGAGCGCCAAGGGAGTGATCCGCTCCGAGGTCGGCAAGATCGGGGTGCGCTTCACTCCCACCCTGACCTTCGTCGCGGACGCGCTGCCGGAGAACGCCCGGAACATCGACGACCTGCTCGACCGGGCCAAGGCCATCGACGCGGCGGTGCGCACCACCGCCGCGGGGGCGGCCTACGCCGGCGACGCGGACCCGTACCGGGTGCCGGCGTCCGAGCGTGACGACGAGGACGAGTAGTCATGGCGGGTGAGCCGGCGCAGGCCGCCTCGCGAGCCGGATCGACCACGGGGGCGTCCTCCACCAGCACGGTGGAGGGTGCCCTCGCGGCGCTCCCCGGCCCGCGCACCGAGGAGAGCGGCTTCGAGCTGCTCTGGCAGCAGGTGGTGGCGGAGATCGGGCGGGCCCGCTCGATCGACCTGATCTGCCACATCTGCCCGGACGGCGACGCGCTGGGCTCCTCGCTGGCGGCGGCCCTGGCCCTGCGCGCGCTCGGCAAGCAGGTGCGGGTCTCCTTCGGCGACGACCCGCAGATCGTGCCCGAGTCGCTGGCCTTCCTGCCCGGCCAGGAGCTGATCGTGCCGGCCGCCGAGGTGCCGGACGTGCCCGAGCTGGTGCTCTGCTTCGACGTCGCCGCGCAGAGCCGGCTGGGCCTGCTGCACGACAAGGCCTTCGCCGCGCCCGTCCTGGTGGTGTTCGACCACCACGCCTCCAACCCGGGCTTCGGCACCCACCAGCTGATCGACCCGAGCGCGCCGGCCACCGCCGTCCTGGTGGACGAACTGCTGCGCCGGCTCGGTGTCGAGCTCGACCAGTCCCTGGCCACCTGCCTGTACACCGGGGTCGCCACCGACACCGGCTCCTTCAAGTACCGGGCCACCACGCCCGCGACCCACGAGCTCGCCGGGCGGCTGCTGGCCACCGGCATCCGGCACGACCTGATCTCCCGGCAGCTCTGGGACACCTCCTCCTTCGGCTACCTCAAGGTGCTCGCGGCCGCCCTGGACCGGGCCGTCTACGAGCCGGACGCGGCCGACGGGCTGGGCCTGGTGTGGACCTGGGTGCCCTACCAGGACCTGGCGCTGTTCAGCGTCACGGTCGAGGAGATCGAGGGGCTGATCGACATCCTGCGCCGCCCGGCCGAGGCCGAGGTGGCGCTGGTGCTCAAGCAGGACCCGGACGGCACCCTGCGCGGCTCCTCCCGTTCCAAGGGCGCGGTGGACGTGGCCGCCGCCTGCGCCGAACTGGGCGGCGGCGGGCACGTCTTCGCGGCCGGGTTCAGCGCCCGGGAGGACGTCGCCGCGGTGGTCGAGCGGTTCCGGGGCGCGCTGCGGCCCACCCGCTGACCGTCCCGGCCCGTCCGTCCGCCCGGCCGTCCCGGAGCCCACCCGCACCATTGCACGTCCGCACGTCCGCACGTCCGAGAGAAAGAACCCGAAGAACTCGATGAAGCGCAAAGGCACCGGCCCGGACGGCCTGGTGATCGTGGACAAGCCCGAGGGCATCACCTCGCACGGGGTCGTCGCCAAGCTGCGGTGGCTGGCCGGGACCCGCAAGGTCGGGCACGCCGGCACGCTGGACCCGATGGCCACCGGTGTGCTGGTGATCGGCGTCGAGCGGGCCACCCGGCTGCTCGGCCACCTGGTGCTGACCGCCAAGACGTACGAGGCGACCGTCCGGCTCGGCCAGACCACCGTCACCGACGACCGCGAGGGCGAGGTCACCGCCTCGACCCCGGCGGACGGGGTCACCCGGGAGGCGATCGACGCCGGGATCGCGGCGCTCACCGGCGAGATCATGCAGGTGCCGTCCAAGGTCAGCGCGATCAAGATCGACGGCAAGCGGTCCTACGCCCGGGTCCGTGAGGGCGAGGACTTCGAGCTCGCCGCCCGGCCCACCACGATCCACTCCTTCACGGTGCACGCGCAGCGCCCGGCGGTCGCCGAGGACGGCACCCCGGTGGTCGACCTGGACGTGACCGTCGAGTGCTCCTCCGGCACCTACATCCGGGCGCTGGCCCGGGACCTGGGCGCCGGGCTGGGCGTCGGCGGGCACCTGACGGCGCTGCGGCGCACCAGGGTCGGGCCGTACGGGGTGGAGTCGGCGCGCACCCTGGAGGAGCTGGAGGCCGCCGTCACCGGCGAGTCCGGTGCACCGCTGGAGGTGCTGCCGATCGCGGCGGCCGCGGCGGCCGCCTTCCCGCGCTGGGACCTGGACGAGGACTCGGCGGAGAAGCTCTCGCACGGCGCCCGGCTGAAGGCGCCCGGGATGGGCGTGGACGGGCCGATCGCGGTGTTCGGGCCGGACGGGCGCTTCCTGGCGCTGGTCGAGGAGAAGGCCGGGCAGGCGAAGCCGGTCGCGGTGTTCGTCGGCTGAGGCGCCCGGACCGTCCGTGTCGAAGCCCCCGTCGGGAGTCCTCCCGGCGGGGGCTTCACCTTTTCGGACGCGTTCATCCGTACGGGGGAGCGCGCGAGGTGAACACCCGTGGTGAACGGCGCGGGGGCGGTCGGGGCGTCCCGGCCGGGGGCAGGCTCCCGGCGGCGAGCGGGCGACGGGCCCGGACGACGGTCGAAGGGGCTTCCATGCCGGGGTTGGCGGAGGGCGATCCGGGGCGGTACCTGCTGCGGATCCGCGACCTCGACGGACGGCTGCACGGCCTGGGGTTCGCGGCCGACCGGCAGGGCGGGGTGCTGACCGCGCACGAGGCGGTGGTGGGCCTGGACCGGATCGTCCTGCACACCCCCGGCGGCCGGACCACGGTGCTCGGCCCGGACGCCGTGCTGCCGCTGCCGCAGCACGGGCTCGCCCTGTTGCGCACCGACGCGGTCGGCGGGCTGCCGGTGCCGGCGCTGCCGGTGGCCGCGGTCGGCGCCGGTCACGAGGTGCTGCTGTCCGCGCTCACCGGTGCGGACGACCGGGCGGTGGTGCTGCGCTGCGGGCTGGTGGGCGTCGGCCGGGCGGCGTACGGCGGGCACCCGCTGGCCGGGGTGCTGGTGCTGGACGTGCCGGCGGTGGGCGGGGTGACGGTGCCGGCCGGCTCGCCGGTGCTGGACGCCCGCAGCGGCGCCGTGGTGGCGCTGGCCGCGCCGACCCTGCGCGGGCCGCAGCACGGCGGCGCCCTGGTGGCGGTCCCCGCCGGGGGCGGGGCGGTGGTCGCGGAGGCGCTGGCCGGGCTGCTGGCGCGCAACGCGGCCGAGGTGCCCGGGTACGGTCCGGCGCTGAACCTGGCCGGGGTGCTGCGGCTGGCCGCCGCCCAGCTGGCCGCCGCCGGGGCCGGGCCGGACCGGGTCGCCGGGCTGGCCGCCGACCGGGTCGACCGCCCGGACGGCCTGGTCGGGGACGAGCCGACGGCGACCGTCACCGCCCTGGTCGGCGCCCCCGGCAGCGGACGCTCCACCGAACTCGCCGCCCTGGCCGTCCGCCGCCGCGACGGTGACCGGCCACGGCCCACGCTCTGGCTGCGCGGCGCCGACCTGCGGGCCGAGGACCGCTCGCTCGCCGAACCCGTGGAGCGGGCGCTGGCCGCCGCCGCGGCCGGGCTCGGCGTCCCCGCACCCGCGCCGGAGCCCCTCGCGGCGCTGTGCGCGGCGGCCGGACGCCCGCTGCTGGTGGTGCTGGACGGCCCCGAGGAGGCCCCGGCCGAGCCGGACCCGCGCTGGCTGCGCGGCGCCGGCCAGTGGCTGACCGGCTGCGGGGCCCGGCTGCTGACCGCCTGCGGCGAGGAGGTCTGGGAACGGCTGGCGGACGAACCCTGGGGACGCGGTGACCCCGAGACCACCCGTTCGGGTGAACCCGGGCCGGACGGCGACCTGGCCAGCGCCCCCACCGTCCGGATGGACGGCGGCGGCCCCGGCACACCGACCCTGGCCGGGCACCGGTTGGGCCCGCTGCCCGCCGAGGCGGCCGAGCGGATCCGCCGCCGCTACGGGCTGCCGCCGGACCGGCCGGTCGCCGCCGAGGACGCCCGGCACCCGCTGGCCGTCCGGCTGGCCGGCGAGCTGTGGGCGCAGGGCCTGCACGACGGCCCGGCCCGGCGCGGCGAACTGTTCGGCGCCCACCTGGACCTGCGCTGCCTGCGGGTGGCCCAGCGGCTCGCCGAGGACGGTCGGCCGCGCCGCCCGGGCGCGCACCGCCGCGGCGCCGCCCGCCCGGGCGGACCGCGCCAGCGCCGGGTGCGCCGGCTGGCGGCGGCGGTGGCCGGGCGGGTGCACGAGGCGGCCCGGCGGATGCTCGGCGCGGAGCCGGGGGCGCTGGGGCGGGAGGCCTTCGAGGAACTGTTCCCGGTCGACGGCGGATGGGCCACGGCGGTCCTCGCCGAGGGGCTGTTCGTCCCCGCCGGGCCCGGCTTCCGCTTCGCCCACGGGGAGTTCGCCGACTGGTTGCAGGGCCGGCACCTGGACCTGGACGCGGCGCTGCGGATGCTGCTCGGTGAGGCCGAGGACACCCCGCCCGGGCCGGAGGAGGCCGGGCCCGCCGTCCCCCGGCACCGGATCGGCCCGGTCGCCGCCGCGCTGCGCCGGGTCGGCGAGACCTGGGGCGCGCCCGCCCTGGACCCGTGGCTGCACCGGATCTGGCGCGCGCTGGACCTGCGGCCGCCGGGCAGCGAACCCGCCTGGTGGGCGGCCCGGCTGCTCACCACCGGGCTCGCAGCCAGTCCCGATCCGGCCGAACACCGGTCCCTGCTCGACCAGTTGGCCCGGCGGATCGCCGAACGGGCAGCCGCGCCGGACGGTCGCGCGGGGGGCGACGGGACGGGCGGTCCGGCCGGGCACGTCGGGACGGGCGGTCCGGCCGGGTTCGACAGGACCGGCCGCTTCGGTCCGGCGTTCTGGACCGGTCTCGGCCTGCCCGTCGAGGCCGAACTCGCCCTGCTGCGCCGCCTGGTGGCCGCCGACGGCCCCGGGCAGCCGTTCCTCGCCGCGGCGGCCGAACGGCTGCGCGCCGACCCGGTCGCGGTGTTCCCGCTGCTCTGCGCCTGGTTCGACGACCCGGGCGGACTGCCGGGCCGACCGGGCCGCACGGTCGCCGACCTCGCCCACGACCTGCTGTACGCCCACCGGTGGCTGGCCCTGGACGAGTTGGCCGACGTGCTGGCCGACGCCGCCCACCCCCGGGCGGACGCGCTGCTCACGGTGCTCGCCGCCGAGGAGCCGTCCGCGCTCTGCCGCGCGGTGGACCGCTGGAGCCACGACCGGCGGCCCGAACGGCACGTCGCGGCCGCCGTGCACGCGCTGCGGACCGCCCCCCACGCGGGCGGCGCCGGGGCCGAGCTGCTGCGCTTCACCGCACTGACCCTGCTCGCCCGCGAGGACGAACCGGCCCTGCACGGCGCCGCGTTGGCCCTGCTGGTGGGCGACCCGACGACCCGGGCCGGGCACCTGGACGCCGCGCTGGCCCGCTACCGCGCGGGCGGGGACGCGTTCCTCGCCCCGAGCGCGCTCGCCCCGGCCCTGGAGAGCGACCCGGAACCGGTGCTGGCCGCGCTCGCCGACCGGCTGGCCGCCCCCGGCCCGGTGCTCGGCGCGGCGCCCGCCGAGACCCTGCGGGTGCTCGCCGACGCCCGTGCCCCGGTGGCCGCCCGGCGCAGCGCCGAACTGGCCGCCCGGCTGCTGCGCCGGCACCCGGAGCTGGCCGGGCCGGTCGCCGTCGACTACCTCGGCCGACGGCTGCGGCAGGCCGCGATCGACGGCCCGGCCGCCCGGCTGGAGCTGCGGGTGCTGCTCGGCGGTGCGCTGGCCGCCCGGGCGGCGGCGGTCCGCGCGCCGTTCGCCGAGGTGCTGTCCGTCCCGGTGGCCGATCCGGCGGCGGACGCGCTGCGCTGCGAGCTGCTGGACACCCTGCTCGCCACCGAGACCGACCGGGCGGTGCTGACCCTCGCGGTGGAGCGGCTCGCCGAGCACTGCGCGGACGAGAACCCCGCCCGGGCCCGGGCCGTGCTCGCCCGGGCGACCCCGGGGCTGACCGGCGCGGACGAGCTGCTGGTGCGCTGCGCCGGGCGCTCGGCGGTGTTCGCCCGGCTGCTCGTCCGGTGGCCGCGGGACGCCGCGCCGACCGCCCCGGACGGCCCCCGGCTGGCCCGGATGCGGGCCCTGGCGGCGGCCGGCCGGGACCCGCAGTACGCCGCCGCCGAGGCCGAGCGGACGGCTCCCGAGCGGGCCCTCCGTGCACCCGTGCGGTCAACTCCCATTCCGGTGCCGGAGCCGGGCCGCGCGCATGGCACGCTATAGGGGTTCGGTTGTGAGCGTTTGAGCGTACGAGGGTACGCACCGTACGGAACAAGGAGCAGTCGGGTGCAGCGCTGGCGTGGCCTGGAGGAGATCCCCGGTGACTGGGGACGCAGCGTCGTCACCATCGGCTCGTTCGACGGGGTGCACCGCGGGCATCAGCTGATCATCGGCCGGGCGGTCGAGCGGGCCCGCGAACTCGGCCTCCCCGCGGTCGTGGTGACCTTCGACCCGCACCCGCGCGAGGTGATCCGCCCGGGCAGCCACCCGCCGCTGCTCGCGCCGCACCCGCGCCGGGCCGAGCTGATCGCCGAACTCGGCGTGGACGCGGTGCTGGTGCTGCCGTTCACCACCGAGTTCTCCCAGGAGTCCCCGGAGGTCTTCGTCCAGCAGGTGCTGGTGGACGCGCTGCGCGCCCGGGTCGTCATCGAGGGCCCCAACTTCCGCTTCGGCCACAAGGCCGCCGGGGACGTCGCGCTGCTCGCCGAGCTGGGCCGGGCGGACGACTTCCGGGTCGAGGTGGTGGACCTCCAGGTGTCCGGCACCGCCGGGGACGGCGAGCCGTTCTCCTCCAGCCTGACCCGCCGCCTGGTCGAGACCGGGGACATGGCCGGTGCCAACGAGGTGCTCGGCCGCCCGCACCGGGTCGAGGGCGTGGTGGTGCGCGGCGCGCAGCGCGGCCGCGAGCTGGGCTACCCGACCGCCAACGTGGAGACCGTGCCGCACAGCGCCGTCCCGGCCGACGGCGTCTACGCGGGCTGGCTCACCGCGCAGGGCGAGCGGATGCCGGCGGCGATCTCGGTCGGCACCAACCCGACCTTCGACGGCACCGCCCGCACCGTCGAGGCGTACGCCATCGACCGGGTCGGCCTCGACCTGTACGGCCTGCACGTGGCCGTCGACTTCCTGGCCTACCTGCGCGGGATGGAGAAGTTCGACTCCATCGAGGCGCTGCTGGACCGGATGGCCGACGACGTCAAGCGGGCCCGGGAGCTGACCGAGCTCTGACCGGGCCCGGTCCGCCCGGACGCGCCGAAGGGCCCGTCGACCCGAGGGGGTCGGCGGGCCCTTCCGTCGTCACTGCGGGGGCGCCTGCGGCGGGTAGCCGTAGCCGGGGCCCGGCTGCGGGGCGCCCGGGTGCTGGGGCCAGGGCGCCCCGGGGGCGGGCTGGGGCGGGTAGCCGTACCCGGGCGGGGGCGGCGGGGCCTGGCCGGGCGGCGGCGCCCACGGCGCTCCGGGCGCGGGTTGGGGGGCCTGGCCCGGGTAGCCCTGCTGCTGCGGGTCGACGGGGTACGGCTGCGGCTGGGCGGCCTGTTGCTGGTAGCCCGCCTGGGCCTGGTGCTGCCAGCCGGACTGCTGGGCGGCCGCCTGCTGGGCCCGGGCGATGTCCTCGCCGACCAGGGTGGCCAGTTCGAAGTACGCCTCGCGGACCTTGGGCCGCATCATGTCGAGGTTGACCTCGGCGCCGGCCGCCAGGCTCTCGTCGAAGGGCACCACGATGACGCCGCGGCAGCGGGTCTGGAAGTGCGCGACGATGTCCTCGACCTTGATCATCTTGCTGGTCTCGCGCACCCCGGAGACCACCGTGATGCTGCGCTGCACCAGGTCGGCGTAGCCGTGCGCGGAGAGCCAGTCCAGCGTGGTCGAGGCGCTGGAGGCCCCGTCCACGCTGGGGGTGGAGACGATGATCAGCTGGTCGGCGAGGTCCAGCACCCCGCGCATCGCGCTGTACAGCAGCCCGGTGCCGGAGTCGGTCAGGACGATCGGGTACTGGCGGCCCAGCACGTCGATGACCTGGCGGTAGTCCGAGTCGTTGAAGGTCGTCGACACGGCCGGGTCGACGTCGTTCGCCAGGATCTCCAGGCCCGAGTTCAGGTCCTGCGAGGTGAACTGACGGATGTCCATGTAGCTGCGCAGGTGCGGGATCGCCGTCACCAGGTCGCGGATGGTCGCGCCGGTCTGGCGCTTGACCCGGCGGCCCAGGGTGCCGGCGTCCGGGTTGGCGTCGATCGCGATCACCTTGTCCTGGCGTTCGCTGGCCAGGGTCGCGCCGAGCGCGGTGGTGGTCGTGGTCTTGCCGACGCCGCCCTTCAGGCTGATCACGGCGATCCGGTAGCAGCTCAGCACCGGGGTGCGGATGATCTCCAGCTTGCGGGCCTTCTCGGCCGCCGCGGCCTTGCCGCCGAACTGGAACCGCGGCTGCTGGCGCTGCTGCTTGGGCTGGCTGCGCAGCAGCCGGTCCGAGGACAGCTCGACGGCGGCGGTGTAGCCGAGCGGCGCGCCGTGGGCGGTCTGCTGCGGGGCGGCGGCCTGCTGGAAGGCGGCGGGCGGCGGGGTGGCGGCGCCCTGCGGCGGCCAGGGCTGTCCGGGGCCCGGCTGACCGGGGTGACCGGGCTGGCCGGGGTGCGGTTGGCCGACGGCGGGCGGCGGGTAGGCGCCGGGCTGCGGCCAGCCACCCTGGCGCGGGTCCACCGGTACGGACTGCGGCGGCGCAGGCGGTGCGGGCTGCGGCTGGACGGGCGGTGCGGGCTGCGCCGGCAACGGCTGCGGCGGGAACGGCTGCTGCGGGGCGGCGGCCGCCTGCTGGGCGGCCCAGGCGGCGTGCGGATCCCAGCCGGTCTGCGGGTCCTGCGGCAGCGGCGGGGCCTGGTGGGCCTGGGGAACCTGCGGAGCCTGGGGAACCTGCGGGGGCACCGGGGGCTGCGCGACCACCGCGTCCTGGACCGGCAACGGCGCCGGCCGGGCGGGCTGGACGGGCGTCGGCTCGACGGGCATCGGCCGGGCCGGCGGCTGCGCGAAGTCCTGCGGCGGTGCCGGCGGCCCGGGCTGCGGCAACGGCGGCGGCTGCGGGGCCGCGACCGGCGCCGGGTAGGCCTGCGGCGCGGCCGGGTGGGCCGGGTGGGCCGGGGTCTCCGGAGCGGGCGGCCAGCCGGTGGCCGCGGCGGTCGGCGGCTGCTCCGGCTGCTCCGGCCGCAGCGGCGGGACCGGCGGGGCCGCCGCCGGGAACGGGACGTGCTGCGCCTCGGCCTGCACGGGCGGAACCGGCGGTACGGGCTCGGGCTCGGGCGGCGTGACGGGTGCGGCCGCCGGGGTCGCCGCCGGGGCCGGCACCGGTGCGGCTGCCGGGCCGCCCGGCTCGGAGGTGGGCGGACCGGCCGGGACGGGTGCGGCGGGCGGCGTGGCCGGGCCCGACTGGACGTACCAGGACGGGGGAGTGTAGTCGGGCGCGTCGGACCAGTCGTCGTCGTCCTCCGCCGCGTTGTCGCCGACGTAGACGCCGTCCCGATCGCTGCTCACTGGAGCTCCCTCGTGTTCGCCGCCGCTTGTTCAGCGGTGCCGTTGCCGCAACAAAGACTAGGCCGTTCGGCTCCCCCGGTTGAAGGCGGCGTCGGTTCCGGACCGGGACCGACCGGCCCGGGAGTGCCCCTCAGTCCATCCGGCGCGGGCCGCCGAGCACCTGCTGTTCGGCCGGTCCGGCCACCGCCCGGACGTACTGACGCCGCATCCGGGTCGCCCACAGGGTGAGGTCGTCGCCGAGCGCGGGCAGCGCGGCCACGTCCTCCGCGGGCAGCGAGAGCACCCGGCCGACCAACTCGGCCTCCTGGGGCATGATCCGCTGCACGCCGACCAGGTCGGCGGCGTTCAGCACCCGGGAGGCGTTCGGGCCGAGGTAGGGGAGCAGCGTCAGGGTGGTCTGCCAGGGCGCGGCCGAGAGCCGGCTGCGCGGCGGGCGGGCACCGAGGTCGCGCACCACCAGCACCGGCGAGGCCACCGAGGCGCCCTGCGGGCCGAGCCGCCCGACCTGGTGGACCGTCACGCACGGCTGTCCGCCGCCGGCGGCCTGCGCCATCGGGCCCCAGAGCTGGGCGCGGGCGGTCTCCACCGCGACCCGGGCGCCGATCGCGGCCGCCCGCAGCGCGATGACCTGGGCCGTCCACACGCCGCCGACCAGCACCAGGTCGTACGCGCCGGGGCGGAACAGGCCGAGCACCGCGGGCAGTCCCTGCGGGTCGACGCCGATGACCACGCCGTCGTCGCCGACCGGGAAGGCCAGCGCCCCGAGGTCGGCGGCCTCCAGGACGTGCTTCTCCCGGCGGGGGCCGCGCAGCCCGAAGCCGGGCAGGATCCGCGGCCGCGGTCGGCGCCGCTCGGCGCCGGGGGTCGGGCCTGGGGCGGGGTAGGTCTGGTGGGCCATCAGGACGTTCCTCCCAGCGGCAGGGTGGCGAGCACGCCGGGGACCTGTTCGAGGTCGAGCCGGACCAGGCCGAGCCCGGTGCTCTGCGCCCGGGCCTCCACCTGGCGGCCGACCTCGACGACCTCGCTCTCGCTGCGCCCGGTCACCCGCAGGTGGCCGCTGACGGTCACCGAGCCGCCGGTGCCGGGGCCGGCGGTGAGGCTGAAGGTGCTGGCCAGCGCGGGGGTGCCGGTGATCAGGTTGACCAGGTCGGGGGCGCCGATCCGGCCGGCCGAGCCGCCGGGGCGGGTGAGCTGCGGCCAGCGGGAGATCCAGTAGGTGCTGTGCCAGCGGTCGTCGATCCGCCAGAACCGGGTGCCCTCCTGGGTGCGGCGGGTGGTGCCGCCGCCGCTGCCGGTGCCCTGGCGCCCGGCCACCGCGATCGGGTTGGCGCAGGTGGCGATGGACAGGGCGGCGATCAGCTCGCGTTCGTCCAGCACGGTGGCGTTGAACCCGGAGCCGTTCAGCCGCCCGGCCAACTGGTCGGTCACCCGCTGGAGCGCCCTGCGGGCGCCCTCCTCGCCGCCGCCGCGGGCCCGGACGGCGGTGGCCGCGCGGTCCGGGTCGAGCTTGAGGGCGATCCAGGTGAGCCGCAGCCCGGGGGTGGAGGTGCCGTCCGGCAGTTCGCGGTAGGCGCGGGCGGCCAGCGACTGTTCGGGCAGGTGCGGGGCCGGGGCGGGCTGGGTGTGCTGGACCAACTGCACCGACTCCAGGGCGATGTCGTCCACGGTGAGCGCGGAGCAGACCACGTCCAGCGGCAGCGGCAGCGCGGTGCGCGCCGGGCGCAGCGGCTGGTCCTTGGCCTGGACGAGCAGCACCGAGGTGAGGAAGGTGCCGTCGCCGACCATGCCGGTCTCCCGGCGGACCGGGCGGCCGCCGAAGTCGGCCTCGGTGGCGTGGGTGCAGGTGCGCAGCCCGGGTTCGAGCTCCAGCGCGGGGGCCAGGGCCGGGTCGGTGCCGGGCGGCGGCAGCAGCGATTTCGCCTGCCGGCGGCGGGACTTGAGGGCGGCGCGGACCCGCAGCAGCTCCGGGACGGTGCGGCCGCGCAGCGGGACGGCGGCCGGCACCAGCAGGACCAGCGCGACCGCCCCGAAGCCGGCCGCGACCGGGCGGCTGATCGTCCAGCCGACCGCGACCAAGGCGGCCGCGACCTCGACCAGGACGAGCTGCTGGAGCTTCAACCGGCCGCCGAGCAGCCCGGGTCGGGGATTGACGCGCACCTGGACCGGCCCGTCGGAGCCGGTCGCGGACGGGGGGACGGTCGCGGTGCCGCGGTGTTCTGGAGCGGTCTGGCTTGGCATCCCCCGATGGCCCTCTCTGATCCGTTGGCGCGGTCCGGTCCGATCCGTGGGCGCGGCCCGGCTGGCTGGTTCGCGGACCGTACCCGTACCGTACTCACCGTCTGCTGCCGCATCGTAGAGGGTTCGGGCCGGGTCCCGCCCGGCGGGTGCGCACCACGGGGCAGGTCGGGCCGACGGGAGGCCGACCGCGGCGGGGACACGTCTGACAGAGGGGGACGACGAGGATGGCTTCGCGCCGGGACGAGCTGAACGCGTACACCTTCGCCCGCAAACGAACGGTGGGGGCGTTCCTGCTGCCCTCCGGCGGCGGCAGCGACGAGGACGCGCCGCGACCGGTGAAGGCGGTGCTGCCGAGCGTCCTGGTCGGGGCGGTGGCGGTGGCCGGGTTCGGCCTCTGGGGGGTGTTCAAGCCGGCCGCGCCGCTCCAGTGGGACAGCGGGAAGAACATCGTCCAGGGCAAGCAGTCGACCACCCGCTACGTGGTGCTGACCGACCCGGACGGCAGGACCAAGCGGCTGCACCAGGTGCTCAACATGTCCTCGGCGCGGCTGGTGCTGCCCGCGGACGCCAAGGTCGTGGTGGTGGACGACGGGGTGCTGGACCGCTACCCCAACCACGGCCCGACCATCGGGATCCCGTACGCCCCGGACAAACTGCCGGGCAAGGACAACGCCAGCAAGCCGATGAAGTGGTCGGTGTGCGACCGCCCGGGGTCGGACGACAAGCAGGAGACCGTCAACCAGGCGGTGTTCGTGGCGGCGGGGGCGGACGCGGCGGCGCTGGCCGCCAAGGACCGGATGCTCGGCCCGGACCAGCTGGTGCTGGTGCAGCAGGCGGACGACCAGCAGGTCTCGGCGGCGGGCCAGTCGGCGGCGGGCGCCGCGGTGTTCCTGGTCGACGCGCAGGGCCGCAAGCACGAGATCGGCTCGTCGTCGGACGACAAGGAGCGCAAGGCGCTGGTCACCGCGGTCTTCGGGCCCAACGCGGTGCCGCAGCGGGTCAAGCGGGAGTGGCTGGACACCCTGGTGACCGGCAGCCGGATCGCCTTCCCGGACGTCCCGGGGATGGCCGACTCCCAGAACCCCAACTCCGGTGTGGCCCTGGGCAGCGCGGCGGACCGCCGGATCGGGCGGTTGGTGCACTACCAGGACCGCAACTACGTGGTCGGCAAGGACAGCCTCTACCTGATCACCCCGTTCCAGGCGGAGCTGATCCGGCAGAACCCGGCCTACCAGGTGCTCTACAAGTACGACCAGGACCGGAAGCCGCGCAGTGACGAGATGACCCCGGAGGACCAGTCCCGGTTCAACACGGACGTCAGGCTGCCGAAGAGCATGGACGACTGGCCGCTGAAGTCCGGTGCGCCGGTGAACAACTGGACGGACCGCCAGGACGCCCGGCTGGTCGTGTGCAGCACCTTCGACGGCACGGCGGAGGACGGCCGCACGCCCCGGCGCAGCGTCTGGGCCGGGACGTCCTACCCGGCGGCGTACAACAACGGCGCGGGCGCGGCGTACGTGACGCCCGGCCACGGCCTGTTCTACCGGGCGATGGACAACGCGGCGGCCGGCAACCAGGCCGGCAACCAGGCCGGCGGCCAGAACGGCAACCAGCCCGGCAACCAGACCGCCGGTCAGGCCGCCGGCACCGGGGCCGGCGCGGCGGGCGGCTCCGGCACCGACTTCCTGATCACCGAGACCGGCCTGCGCTACTCCGTCCCGGCCAACGGCGACGGCGGCCGCGGCCCGTCGGCGAGCCCGAGCGGTACGGCCAAGCCCGCCACCCCGGCGCCGGGGGACCAGTCGACTCCCGGCCCGGACGACCAACCCGGCGGCAACCAGGCGCGGTTGGGCTACCAGAACGTCCAGCCGCTGCCGGTGCCCAAGGAGTGGTCGAACCTGGTCCCGGCCGGTCCGCCGCTGACCGCGAAGAGCGCGGCGCAGCCGCAGAACGCCTGATCGGCCGGGCGCGGCAACGGAATTGGCCTCAGTGTCATGGTCTGGTAACTGGTCGGCGCTCGATGTTGGGTGAGTTGCGTGTGCCGACTACAGTGCTCCTGGACATCACGCCGGTGATGGGACGGGAGGACCCTGGGGTCCTCCGTACACACAATGTTGTATTCATGGGGGACGGTGGATCATGAGTGACGGCCAGTTCACGGTGACCGCGCAGGAGATGATGGACTTCGCCGGGAAGATCGAGACGGCGATCGGCCAGATCGAGGCGGAGCGCAGCGCGCTCCAGACGACGGTCGACAACATCACCAGCGGCTGGAAGGGCCAGGCGGCGGACGCCTACAAGGCCCTCCAGACGAAGGTCAACGACGACGTCAAGGCGCTGAAGGAGTCGCTGGCCGCGATCAAGCACGCCATCGAGCTCACCACCAAGCACTACGCGAGCGCCGAAGAGGAGCAGAAGGCGCTGTTCGGCCCGCAGGGCTGATCGCCGCCGCCGCGATCGCCGCAGGGCTGATCGCCACTCCGTTCCGACCGTCCGCTCGACGGGGTGCCCGCGACTGAGCGCCGGGTGCTCCGCATCCTCGTCCAGGGAGACATTGTGACCGACCACATCCTCGTCAACTTCCAGACCCTCCACCAGGCCTCGCAGGACGTGCAGACCTCGGCCAACAAGATCGACCACATGCTGAGCGAGCTGCGCAAGGAGGTCACCAAGATCTCCCAGGGGTGGCAGGGCCAGGCCCAGCAGGGCTACAAGGCCCAGCAGGACAAGTGGGACGGCGCCGCCAACGACCTGAAGGACACCTGCGGCAAGATCTCCGGTTCGCTGGAGGCCGCCGCGCAGAGCTACCACGCGACCGAGAAGAAGAACGCCGGTCTCTGGCAGGGCTGATCGACCGTTCCCGGACGGGAACGACAGGGGCGGGTACCCGGATTCCGGGCACCCGCCCCTCGGCGCGGCACGGGGTGGCGAACTTGAGGGGTGGCAGGGTGTCCGGACGCGGGTTCCGCAGGACGGCCGCGGCGCTGGCCGCGCTCACGGTGCTGGGCGGCCCGGTCGCGTCCCCGGCGTACGCGGACGGCGGGCCCGGGCTGGCCGCCGCCGGTGACTGCCCCAGGCCCGCGCCCGACGTGCCGACCGTGCCGTGGTCGCTCCAGCGGATCCTGCTGGACGAACTGTGGCAGGGCGGCCGGACCACCGGCGCCGGGGTGACGGTCGCGGTCATCGACACCGGGGTGGACGACCACAACCCGCAACTGGCCGGCAAGGTGGACGCGGGCCCCAGCCTGCTCGTCGACAAGCAGACCAACAAGGCCGCCGACGGCACCTCCAAGGACGACACGGTCGGCCACGGTACCAAGGTGGCCGGCATCATCGCCGGGAGCCGCAGCGACCGGACCGGCTTCGTCGGACTGGCCCCGGACGCCAGGATCCGGGCGATCCGGCAGAACGACAGCGAGGGCAACGGGGACGTCTCCACCCTCGCGGCGGCGATCCACGACGCCGTCGCGGCCAAGGTCCAGGTCATCAACATCTCCCAGGACGTGCGCGGTGCGGGGGACGCCCACTTCGGCGGCTACCAGGAGCTGAAGGCCCAGATCGACCTCGCCGAGCAGAGCCGCATCGTGGTGGTCGCCTCCAGCGGCAACGACGGCAAGGAGGGCGACACCTACCCGGGGGCCTTCCCGACCGTGCTGTCCGTCGGCGCCTCTGACCGCAACAACGAGCGCGCCCCGTTCTCCCAGTACGGCTCCTTCGTCAAGGTCGCCGCCCCCGGCGTCGACATGCTCTCCACCGTGCCCGGCGGCGGCCAGTGCGTGGACAACGGCACCAGCTTCGCCGCCCCGTACGTCTCCGGCCTGGCCGCGCTGCTGGTCGGCGCGCACCCGAACTGGTCGCCGGCCCAGGTGCGGGCGTGGATCGAACAGAGCGCCCAGCGCACCGAGCCCGGCCCGAACCCGTTCATCGGCTGGGGCGTGGTGGACCCGGTCAAGGCGGTCACCAAGGCGCCCGACAACCCGCCGTCCGCCGCCGCCCCGGACGCCCCCGTGCAGCTGGCCGCCGCGCCGATCGTGCCCGGGCCGGTCGGGATCGGCGAGACCCAGGCGGACCGCGACGGCCGCACCGCGACCTACGTGGTCGGCGTCGGGGCGCTGCTGGTCGCCCTGCTGATCGGCGGTGGCGTGGTGCTGCGCGACCGGCGCCGCGGCCCGGCCGACTGACCCGGCCGACCGGCCCGGCCGACCGACCCGATCGGCCCGCCCGCGACCCGTCGGCGAGGTGTTCGGGGAAATACCGTGGAACGTCTGTAACACCGGCGCCCGTTCACCGCATCCAACACGTGTCAGGGGGCACACGGACGCGGGGGAGCGACGGCGATGGGCTGGATCGGGGGCGGCCGCGAGGCCAAGGACGCCGAGTTCCTGGACCTCGTGTCCAGCCGGACCGGCCACCTCTACCGCTCGGCCTGTCTGCTCACCAGCGGCGACACCCACTACGCCGAGGACCTCGTCCAGGAGGCCTTCAGCCGGATGTACGTGCTCTGGCGGCGCAGCGCCTACACGGGCGGCCGGCACCGGATCGACAATCCGGCGGCCTACACCCACACCGTGATGGTGCGCACCTTCATCGCCCAGCAGCGCCGCCGCTCCAGCGGCGAGCGCCCGACCGAGGCCCTGCCGGAGCCGGAGGGGCACGACGCGGACAGCAGTCTGCGGCTGACCCTGCTGGACGCGCTCGGGCGGATGCCGGCCAAGGACCGGGCCGTGCTGGTGCTGCGCTACTGGGAGGACCGCAGCGTCGAGGAGACGGCCGAGATGCTGCGGACCTCCTCCGGCGCGGTCCGGACCAGGACCACCCGGGCGCTGGCCCGGCTGCGCGCCCAGTTCGGCGACGCGCTGGCCGAACTCGGCGCCCGCTGAACCGGCCCGCTGAAACGCCCTACCCGAACGTCCTAGCCGAACGCCCTTCCCACACCCAGTCCGCTGGCACTTCCGCGACCCAAGGAGACGGTGATCCGCCATGTCCGAGCCGGACAAGTTCGAAGACGATCTTCTCTACGCCCTCACCCGCACCGGTGAGGGCTTCCACCCCGAGCAGGCCGACCGGGCCGCGCTGGTCGCGGGCGGCTACCAGCGCGGCCGCCGCCGCTGGCGCCGCCGTTCGACCGCCGCGGTGGTGGGCGGCGCCGCCGCGCTGGCCCTGGTGGGCACCGGTGCGGTGTACCTGACCGGCAGCGGTTCGTCGGCCGGTACGGCGACGGTGGCCGTCGCCTCCACCGCTGCGGCGCCGTCCGCGGCCGGTACGGCCCTGACCCCGGCCTCGGCCGCCGCGCCCACCGCCAAGCCGGTCACCGGGCCCGAGGTGCTGGCGGCCTTCCAGGCCCTGCTGCCCAAGGGCCGGGTCACCGACGGCAAGGGCACCGGCACCGAGCCCACCGACAAGCCGGGCGGGGGCGTCTACGCGGGCGCCACCCTGCTGTTCGACGACGGCCAGGGCCAGGCCGCGATGGGCATCTCGCTGACCCGGCTGGCGCCGAACGACCCCAACCGGGCGCAGAACACCTGCCCGGACAAGAAGCTGGTCCCGTACGACGCCTGCACCGCCACCGGCCTGCCGGGCGGCGGTTCGCTGACCGTCCTCCAGGGCTACGAGTACCCGGACAGGCACGTCTCCACCAAGTGGTGGAACGCCAAGCTGATCGGTCAGGACGGCCGGCAGATCGAGCTGTCGGAGTGGAACGCGCCGGCCGAGAAGGGTGCGCCGGACAGCCGTCCGACCCCGCCGCTGTCGCCGGAGCAGCTCAGGGCGATCGTCACCGACAAGGCCTGGGACGCGGTCATCGCCTCGATCCCGGAGCCGAAGCCGGTCAAGCTGCCGGACCCCGGCACGGTCTACACCGCGCAGGAGATCCTGGACACCACCGCCAAGCTGCTGCCGGGCGGGCTGACCGAGACGGAGACCGGCAGCGACGGCACCGGCTACGCCAACTTCGTGCTGGACGACGGCAAGGGCAAGTCCCTGGTGCAGCTGAACGTGCAGGACTGGAGCCGCGGGAGCGACAAGACCAAGGAGGAGCTGTTCGGCACCGCCCGGACGCTGCCGGACGGCACGAAGGCGGTGGCCCGCAAGGAGGGCGGCAACCCGGGCATGTGGACGGTGGACACCCTGCACCCGGACGGCCTGCGGGTGGTGATCAGCTCGTTCAACAGCGGCACCCAGAAGACCCCGGCGACCCGCAAGGCCCCGGTGCTGACCGACGACCAGATGCAGGCGATCGCGGCCGCCCCGGTCTGGAAGCTGGGGAAGTAACCGCACGGGACGCGGCGGTGCCCCGGCCTCCTCGGGGGAGGGCCGGGGCACCGTCGGGTGGGGGAGGGGTGGGGGTCGGTGGGTCAGTCCCGCTGGTCCTCGGGCAGGGTGATCACCCAGCGGGTGTCCTGCCGGGGGCGCAGGTAGAGCAGCCAGTAGAGGGTGGCGGCGGCGGTGATGCCGCCGGTCCACAGCAGCGGCTCGGCGTCCAGCTTGGTCATGACGTAGACCAGGACGACGATCAGCAGGATCGGGACGGCCGGCCACAGCGGCATCCGCCAGGCGGCGGCGTGCTTGTGGTGGCCGCGGCGGGAGAGCAGCGAGGCGATGGCGACCAGCAGGTACATCGCGGTGACGGCGACGCCGGTGATGTTGCTGAGCAGCTCGCCCTTGACGAAGCACAGCGCGGCGCCGGGCAGGCCGACCGCCAGGGTGGCGATCCACGGGGAGCCGAACCGGCCGAGGGTGCCGAAGGCCTTGTTGACCGGCTCGGGCCAGGCCTTGTCGCGGGCGGAGGCGAACAGCACCCGGGAGTTCTGGATGACCATGACGATGCCGGCGTTGATGATGGCCAGCGCGATGCAGAGGCTGATGAAGGTGCCGACCGCGGAGTTGCTCCAGGCGGTGACCATGCCGGAGATGTCGCCGTCGGTCAGGCTCTGCAGGTCGGGGGCGCCCATGGTGATGGCCGCGACCGGGACCAGGATGATGGCGCTGGAGAGGCCGAGGGTCCACAGCACGGTGCGGGAGACGGTGCGGCGGGGGTTCTCCAGCTCCTCGGAGAGGTAGACGGCGGTGGAGAAGCCCTGGGTGGCGAACAGCGCGATGCCGAGCGCGCCGACGATGGCGCCGATGCCGACCGTCGTGGTGGTGCCGCCGTCCCCGGCGACCACGCCGTGCAGCAGGCTGGCGTGCTCCGGGTTGGCGTGCGCGAAGCCGAGCACGGAGACCACGCCGGCCGCGATGACCTCCAGCACCAGGAAGATGCCGGTGATCCAGGCGTTGGCGCGCAGGTCGAGCAGGCCGGCCAGGGTGGCCGCGAGCATCACGGCGGCGCCGGCGATCGGCTTGTCGACGTGCAGCACGGGCGCGAGGTAGTCGGCGGTGCCGAGGGCGATGACCGAGGGGACGATCATCACCACGATGAGCGACTGGATGAAGACCAGCCAGCCCGCGAGCCGTCCGGCCAGGGTGCCGACCATCGCGTACTCGCCGCCGGCGCTGGGGATCAGGGTGCCCAGCTCGGAGTAGCAGAACGCGACCGCGATGCAGAGCACCGAACCGATGGCGATGGCCAGGGCGGTGGCGCTGCCGATGCTGGAGAACAGTTCCGGCACGATCACGAAGAGCGTCGACGCGGGCGTGACGCAGGACAGCGTGAGCAGGGTGCCGCCCACGACGCCGATCGAGCGCTTGAGCTGCTGGGGCGCGACCGCCCCGTCCGCCGTGGCGGCTACGGTCTGTGGCGGGCGAAGCGTGTCGGTCATGTGGCATCCGATCGGCTCTGAACGGTCCTGGAAGGGGAGCGGGTATCGCCTCCGCTGGCTGGTTGCTCGGGTCTGGTCCGGTCGCTCCCGGGCCGCCATGGAACCTTGGGCGTATTGATTGCGTCAACGCCGGAACTGCTTCGGAATCCGTTGCGGTGAACGGCATAGACATGCGATCCGATGATCACTTACGGTCATCGCGCTGTTTGTCCGACTTGTTACCTTGGCCACAATGGGCATGAATCAAAGGTAAACAGTCTGTTGCAAGCCATCAATCAAAGGCCGTACCTGAGTCGGACGGCATTACGCCCAGGTGGCCCCGTGCGGTGCGACAACTCGCAGGTCGGGTACGGGAACCGCAGCCCCGCGCCGGAAAGATCTAGGTAACGTTTCAGCACCTGGGACGCCGAAGGGGCCGGACTCCGCAAGTCCGACCCCTTCGGTCACCGTCCGTAGTGGACGGTTCGGCTCCCCGGCACCGTCACTGGGCCGGCAGCCAGCCCGTCTGCACCATCTGCCCGCCGGTCACCCGGCGTGACACGAACACCCCGCGGCCCGGCGGCAGCGCCTGCGGCTTGACCGTCCCCAGCAGCGCGCCCTCGTCCCGGTTGCCGGACAGGATGACGCCCTGGCCGCCCAGCTCGCGCATCCGCTGCAGCACCGGCTCGTACAGCGAGCGCCCGGCGCCGCCCGCGCTGCGGGCCACGATCACCCGCAGGCCGATGTCCCGGGCGAACGGCAGGAACTCGGCCAGCGGCGCCAGCGGGTTGCCGGAGCCGGTCGCGACCAGCTCGTAGTCGTCGACGACCACGAACATGTCCTTGCCGGTGTACCAGCTGCGGTTGCGCAGCTGCTCCGCGGTCACGTCCGGGCCGGGCAGCCGGCGGGCGCAGGCCCCGCGCAGCATGTCCACGATGGCCGCCATGGACGGCTGGGCGGCGGCGTACTCCACCAGGTACTCCGGCGGGACGGTGCCCAGCAGGGCGCGCCGGTAGTCGCCGACCACGATGCCCGCCTGCTCCGGCGTGTAGCGCTCGGTGATCTGCTTGACCAGCATCCGCAGCAGCGCCGATTTCCCGGACTCCGTGTCGCCGAACACGATGAACAGCGGGTCGGTCTCGAAGTTGACGAACACCGGTGCCAGTTCGGCCTCGTCCACGCCGAAGCACAGCCCGCGCTCCGGGTGCTCGAAGCCCTTCGGCAGCGCGTGCCCGTCCAGGACGGCCGGCAGCATCCGCACCTGCGGGGCGCGCGGTCCGGTCCAGGCCCCGTCGACCGCGCCGACCAGCCCGGCCACGCCGTCCTGGAGGTCCTCCACCGAGGAGGCGCCGTCCAGCCGCGGCAGGCCGCCGAGGAAGTGCAGCCGCTCCGCGGTGATGCCCCGCCCGGCCAGCGACGGGACGTTCTGCGCCACCCGGCGGTCCACCTCGGACTCCATCGCGTCACCGAGCCGCAGCTCGACGCGGTTCTGCAGCAGGTCCTTCAGCGCCGGGCGGACTTCCGCGTACCGGGCCGCGGTGATCACCAGGTGGACGCCGTAGCCGAGGCCGCGCTGGGCGATGTCGCCGATGACCGGCTCCAGCCCCTCGAACTCCTGCTTGAAGGTGTTCCAGCCGTCGATCATCAGGAACACGTCGCCGAAGGCCTCGTCCGGCAGCTGCCCGGCCGCCCGGCGGGCCCGGTACGTCGCGATGGTGTCGATCCCGGCGGCCCGGAACAGCTCCTCGCGCCGGTTCATCACCCCGTGCACCTCGGAGACCATCCGGCGCACCTTGTCCACGTCCAGGCGCCCGGCCACCCCGCCGACGTGCGGCAGCCCGGTCAGCGACTGGAAGCTGCCCGCGCCGAAGTCCAGCAGGTAGAACTGCACCTCGCGCGCGGTGTGGGTGAGGCCGAAGGCGGCCGTCATCGTGCGCAGCACGGTGGACTTGCCCGAGCGCGGACCGCCCACCACCAGGCCGTGGCCGGCCGCCCCGGAGAAGTCGACCTCCAGGATGTCGGTCTTCTGCTCGCGCGGCTTGTCCACGATGCCGATCGGCGCCCGCAGCCGGCCGCCCGGGTAGCCCGGCGCGGTCAGCCCGCGCTCCGGGACGACCTGCAGCGGCGGCAGCAGGTGGTCCAGGCTGGGCGCCTCGTCCAGCGGCGGCAGCCACACCTGGTGCGCGGCCGGCCCCTGGCCGGACATCCGCTGCACGAACACGTCCAGCACGGTGTCCACCAGCGCGTCGTCCTGCTCCGGAGCCTGCGGCGCCTCCTCCTCCACCGGGGCCGGCGGCAGCTCCACGAAGGCCGAGGTGAACCGCACCGGCCGGGCGTTCGCCCGCCGCCCGCCGGTCGACCGCTGCTGCCCCGGCGCCCGGTACGGCCCCGAGACGTACGCGGCCTTGAACCGGTCCATCACGTCCTCGCCGAACTTCAGGTAGCCGACGCCCGGCACCGGCGGCAGGTGGTAGGCGTCCGGTACGCCGATCGCCGCCCGCGACTCGGCCGCCGAGAAGGTGCGCAGACCGATCCGGTACGACAGGTAGGTGTCCAGGCCGCGCAGCTTGCCCTCCTCCAGGCGCTGCGAGGCCAGCAGCAGGTGCACGCCCAGCGAGCGGCCGATCCGGCCGATCTGGATGAACATCTCGATGAAGTCGGGCTTGGCGGTGAGGAGTTCGGAGAACTCGTCGATGATCAGCACCAGCGAGGGCAGCGGGTCCAGCGCCGCGCCGGCCGCCCGGGCCCGCTCGTACTCGTGGATGTTGGCGTAGTTGCCGGAGCGGTGCAGCAGCTCCTGGCGGCGGTGCAGCTCGCCCTCGATCGCGTCGCGCATGCGGTCGACCAGGGTGAGTTCGCCCTCCAGGTTGGTGATCACCGCGGAGGTGTGCGGCATGTCCGCCATGCCGAGGAAGGTCGCGCCGCCCTTGAAGTCGGCGAGCACGAAGTTCAGCGTCTCCGAGGAGTGGGTCATCGCCAGCGCCAGCACCAGCGTGCGCAGCAGCTCCGACTTGCCGGAACCGGTCGCGCCGACGCACAGGCCGTGCGGGCCCATGCCCTCCAGCGCGGCCTCCTTGATGTCCAGGTAGACGTGCTCGCCGCCCGCGCCGACGCCGATCGGCACCCGCATCCGCTCGTGCTGCGCGCGCGGGCGCCAGCTGCGGGCCACGTCGAAGGAGCCGGGGTCGCCCGAGTTCATCATGTCGGTGAAGTCCAGGTTGGACAGCAGCGGCTCGTCGTCCCCGCCGGCCGAGGCCCGGTACGGCGCCAACTGCCGGGCCAGCGCCTCGGACTGCCATGGCGAGAGCAGGTCGGGCTTGCCCGTGTAGGTCGCCCCGGAGGCCGAACGCAGCACCAGCTCCTGCGGGGTGACCGTCACCATCAGGTGCCCGCTGGGCTCGTCCACCTCGCCCGGGACGACCTCGATCACGGTCACCCCCTGCACGCCCTCGGGGCTCGCCAGCACCGAGTCGTGCGGCACCCCGGCGCCGTCCATGACCACCACCAGGTGCGGCTGGTCCGCGGCGGGCGCCGCGTCCCGGACGAAGCGCTGGCGGCCGGACAGTTCGTCCTGCAGCAGGTACTCCAGCTCGCCCAGGTCGGTGGCGCTCAGCCGGCGCGAACCCGCGCCGTCGCTCTCCTTGCGGTGCTGGTTGTGCGGGAGCCACTTGGTCCAGTCCCACTCCTCGGCCGCGCCGGGCGCGGCGGCGACCGCGACCAGCAGGTCGTCCGGCGAGTGCAGGGTGGTCAGTTGGGCGATCATCGCGCGCACGTTCCCGTACACCGAGTCCGGGTCCCCGCACACCGTGATGTGGTAGAACGCCCGCAGCGAGACCGCCAGCGGCAGGTCCTGGAGGGTGCCGTGCGCCTTCAGGAAGGAGTGCATGGCGGCCGCTGACATCGGCTCCAGCTCGTCCATCGGCGCGGTCTGCGGCGCCACCAGCGGAGTGGACAGCTGCACCGGCCCGAGGCCGACCCGGATCTGCGCGAAGTCGCCGTCCGCCGTGCGCCGTTCCCACAGCCGCCGGCCGTCCTCGACGATCGACCAGAGCTGGTCCGGCGCCGGGTTCAGGAACAGCAGCGCGCCGCGCTGGCTCTCCGCCGTGCGGCGCACCTGGCGGCGGGTCTGCTGGAGGTACTTGAGGTAGTCGCGCCGCTCGTCGGCCATCGCGGTCGAGCCGCCCCTGCGGGCCCGGACGATCTGGGCCAGCACCATGGCGATCGTCGAGACGATCATCAGACCGCCCATGATCTTCATCGGGGCGGCCGCGCCGGGGGAGAAGAAGAACACCGCCGAGCCGCCCATGCCGAGCATCGGCAGGACGCTCATCAGCCAGTCCTCATGGCCCTGTCGGGGCAGTTCGGGCGGACCGACCAGCTCCACCGGCTCGTCCGGCACCGTCGGAGGGTAGGCCCTGGCCGGTCGCTTGACCGTGATCACACCCATGCGTCATCCACCCCGCGGCGTCGATCGATCACTTCGGCATCAGCCCTCACGCGACTGCGCCGGCTCCGGTACGGGATCCCGTGGCTGAGGACGCCCCACACAGCGCAGCCCCCGTACCACCGTGCGCAGGCGCCGATCCTAACGGGCGCCCCCGCACCGCCCGCCAGACCCCGCACCGCCCGCCGAGCCCCGCCGGGCCCCGCCCGGCACCGCCCGTCGGGCCGCGTCCCGCAGCGCCCGCCGGGCCCCGTCCCGCAGCGGCACCGGGCACGAACCGAGCGGGTAGGGTAACGCCGCGCCAACTCGCGGCCCGGCCGGGCCGGTTCCACAGCCACCCACCGCGCGCCACCGTGCCGCGGCACCGTCAACCCAGGGGGAGCGCCCAGTGCGTCGAAGGATCGAGGTGCGGCCGTGACAGCGACAGCCGCCACGGGCTACTGCCGGGTGACCGTCGTCGCCCCGGACCGCCGGATCGACGTCGCCCTGCCCGAGGACGTCGCCCTCGCCGACGTCTACCCCGAGGTGCTGCGGCTGGCCAACCAGAGCCAGCCCGACGGCACCCCCACCGGCTTCCACCTGGTCCGCCGGGACGGCACCGTGCTCGACAGCAGCCTGTCCCTGGCCGCCCAACAGGTCCGCGACGGCGACCTGCTGGCGCTGCGCCCGTTCGCCGAATCGCTGCCGCCCGCCGTCTACGACGACGTCGCCGACGCCATCGCCAGCGCCGTCGAGGCCGACCGCCGGTTCTGGACCGTCGACCTGATGCGCGGCTTCGGCCTGATCGGCGCCGGGGTGCTGCTCACCCTGCTCGGCTTCGCGCTCTGGTTCTCCGACCTGCGCCACGACATGCACAGCCTGCCCGGCGTCCTGGCCGGCGTCGCCGCCGTCGTGCTCACCGCGCTCGCCGGGGTGCGCGCCCGGGTCTACCGGGACCCGCACGCCGCGGTCGCGCTCGGCCTCGGCGCCCTGCCGCACGCCATGATCGCCGGCAGCGGCGTCCTCGCCGTCGCCCACCCCGGCGACGGCCCCGGCCGGCTCCAGTTCCTGACCGGCTGCGTCACCGTCCTGGTGATCGCCGTGCTGCTCGCCGGACTGCTGCCGGAACGGGACGCGGTGTTCGTCGCCGCCGCCTTCGTCGCCGCCGCCGGCGCCCTCGCCACCTTCGCCGCCGTCCTGATGCCCGGCACCCCGGCCGGCCACATCGCCGCCGTCACCGGCGTCGCCGCGGTCGCCGCCGTCGGCTTCCTGCCCGGCCTCTCCGCCCGCTTCGCCCGGCTGCCGGTCGGCTTCAGCGCCCCCGGCCAGACCCGCACCCGCAGCCGCGACTACGACGAGGAGGCCGAGCGCGCCGAGGCCGTCCAGTACGAGCGGATCGCCCACCAGGCCCGCCGCGGCCACGAGGTGCTGGTCGGCCTGGTCGGCGGCTGCGCCGCGGTCGTGGTCGGCGCCTGCGCCGTCCTCTCCTTCACCGACCGGACCTTCCCCGAACTGCTCGCGCTCGCCCTGGGCCTCGCCACCATGCTGCGCGCCCGGCTGTTCCGCTACACCGCGCAGGTCCTCGGCCTCACCGTCGCCGGCCTGCTCGGCCTGTGCCTGCTGATCGTCGGCCTCTCCCTGCACACCCCGCAGTTCATCCTGCGCGCGGCCGGCTCCGGCACCGAGCTCGACCTGCGCACCGTCTGGCTGACCGCCTCCATCGCCTTCGGCGCCGCCCTGCTCACCGCGATCGCCCTGGTGGTGCCCCGGCTCGGCGTCTCCCCGTTCTGGGGGCGCATCCTGGACCTGGTGGACAGCCTCACCCTGATCTCGCTGGTCCCGCTGGCGCTGGCCGTGCTCGACGTCTACCGGCTGGTCCGCGGCGCCACCGGCTGAGCGCCCACCCGGCCGCCGCCGGGCGTCCGACCACCCCCGCCCGGCGGGGTGGGCCGCACTGGTACGCTTGGCCACCGAGCGCAGCCATGTGTCCGCCCACCCCGTGGGCAGCCGACCGCGGGCCGTGCTCACGACACCGAGTTCTCGCAGAGTCCTGTGCAGTCGACCAGGACCGCTCGGTAGACCTTGAAGGAGTTGCAGTGGCTCTCGCCTCTGACGTCAAGAAGCAGATCTTCGCCGAGTTCGGCCAGAAGGAGGGCGACACCGGCTCCCCCGAGGTCCAGGTCGCCATGCTGTCGCGCCGTATCTCGGACCTGACCGAGCACCTCAAGTTCCACAAGCACGACCACCACTCGCGTCGTGGCCTGCTGATCCTGGTCGGCCAGCGCCGCCGCCTCCTGCAGTACCTGGCCAAGAAGGACATCGAGCGCTTCCGTACGCTCGTCGACCGCCTGGGCATCCGTCGCGGTGCCGCCGGCGGCGCCCGCTAAGACCGCCGCTCGGGGCGGCTCCCCACACCGGGGAGCCGCCCCTCGCGCGTATGCCGCGGCGGTTCGACCGCGGCACCCTGGCATAACAACTCGCGCGCACCTCCCCAGGTGGCCGAGGATTGCACCGTAGGGTTGTGGGCATGCCGGGTGATGGCACTGCGCAGCAGCGCGCCACCCGGGCAGAAAGCCCGAACCCCCCGCGGGACGAAGGCTTCAAACGGAAGCCGCCCGCATCCGAGAGAGCGTCCAGACGCGGACCGCCCGTCCCGGCCCGGCAGCCGTGAGGCGCCGGTCCTCGGTAGTGGCCCCCGGAACCCCCGCAGCCGAGCGGGGCACCCCGGAGGCTTCGATCGAAGACCGGCCCGACTGCCGCCCTCCCTGGCAGGAGGGCCCCAGGGCCGACCCCGGCAACGCGCGGGGACGCTCTCCCGGAGACGTACGAAAGAGGAGATCTTCCAGGTGGAAGAGAACGTGTTCTACGCCGAGGCCGTGATCGACAACGGTTCCTTCGGCACCCGTACCATCCGCTTCGAGACCGGCCGCCTGGCCCGTCAGGCCGCCGGCTCCGCCGTGGCCTACCTCGACGACGACACCATGGTGCTGTCGGCCACCAGCGCGTCCAAGCAGCCGAAGGAGCACTTCGACTTCTTCCCGCTGACCGTGGACGTCGAGGAGCGGATGTACGCCGCCGGCCGCATCCCCGGCTCGTTCTTCCGTCGCGAGGGCCGGCCGTCCGAGGACGCGATCCTCACCTGCCGCCTGATCGACCGCCCGCTGCGCCCGTCCTTCGTCAAGGGCTTGCGCAACGAGGTCCAGGTCGTCGTCACCGTGATGGCGCTCAACCCCGACCACCTGTACGACGTGGTCGCGATCAACGCCGCCTCCGCCTCCACCCAGCTGGCGGGCCTGCCGTTCTCCGGCCCGATCGGTGGCGTCCGCGTCGCGCTGATCAACGGCCAGTGGGTGGCCTTCCCGACCCACAGCGAGCTGGAGTCGGCCGTCTTCGACATGGTCGTCGCCGGTCGCGTCCTGCCGGACGGCGACGTCGCGATCATGATGGTCGAGGCCGAGGCCACCGACAAGACCATCAAGCTGGTCGAGGGCGGCGCCGAGGCGCCGACCGAGGAGGTCGTGGCCTCCGGCCTCGACGCCGCCAAGCCGTTCATCAAGGTGCTGTGCGCCGCGCAGGCCCAGCTGGCCGCCCAGGCCGCCAAGCCCACCGGTGAGTTCCCGGTCTTCCTGGACTACCAGGACGACGTCCTCGCCGCGCTGAGCACCGCCGTCAAGGACGAGCTCGCCCAGGCCCTCACCATCCCGGGCAAGCAGGAGCGCAACGCCGAGCTGGACCGCGTCAAGGCCGTCGCGGCCGAGAAGCTGCTCCCCGAGTTCGAGGGTCGCGAGAAGGAGATCAGCGCCGCCTACAACGCGCTGACCAAGAAGATCGTCCGCGAGCGCGTCATCAAGGACAAGGTCCGCATCGACGGCCGCGGCGTCACCGACATCCGCACCCTGGCCGCCGAGGTCGAGGCCATCCCGCGGGTCCACGGCTCGGCCCTGTTCGAGCGCGGCGAGACCCAGATCCTGGGTGTCACCACGCTGAACATGCTCCGGATGGAGCAGCAGCTCGACACGCTCTCCCCGGAGACGCGTCGCCGCTACATGCACAACTACAACTTCCCGCCGTACTCGGTCGGCGAGACCGGCCGCGTGGGCTCGCCCAAGCGCCGCGAGATCGGCCACGGCGCCCTGGCCGAGCGCGCCATCCTGCCGGTCCTGCCGACCCGCGAGGAGTTCCCGTACGCCATCCGCCAGGTCTCCGAGGCGCTCGGCTCCAACGGCTCCACCTCGATGGGCTCGGTCTGCGCCTCGACCATGTCGCTGCTGAACGCCGGTGTGCCGCTGAAGGCCGCCGTCGCCGGCATCGCCATGGGCCTGATCTCCCAGGAGATCGACGGTGAGACCCACTACGTCGCGCTGACCGACATCCTGGGTGCCGAGGACGCGTACGGCGACATGGACTTCAAGGTCGCCGGTACCCGCAACTTCATCACCGCGCTGCAGCTGGACACCAAGCTGAACGGCATCCCGGCCTCCGTGCTGGCCGCCGCGCTGAAGCAGGCCCGCGACGCCCGCCTGCACATCCTCGACGTGATGAACGAGGCCATCGACTCGCCCGACGAGATGTCCCCGAACGCGCCGCGCATCATCACCATCAAGATCCCGGTGGACAAGATCGGCGAGGTCATCGGCCCCAAGGGCAAGATGATCAACCAGATCCAGGAGGACACCGGCGCCGAGATCACGATCGAGGACGACGGCACCATCTACATCGGTGCCGCCGACGGCCCGGCCGCCGAGGCCGCCCGCACCACGATCAACCAGATCGCCAACCCGACCATGCCGGAGGTCGGCGAGCGCTACCTGGGCACCGTGGTCAAGACCACGACCTTCGGTGCGTTCGTCTCGCTCATGCCGGGCAAGGACGGCCTGCTGCACATCTCGCAGATCCGCAAGCTGGCCGGCGGCAAGCGCGTGGAGAACGTCGAGGACGTCCTCGGCGTCGGCGCCAAGGTGCAGGTCGAGATCGCCGAGATCGACCCGCGCGGCAAGCTCTCGCTGATCCCGGTCGTCGAGGGCGAGGAGGCCGGCGAGGCCGCTTCCGAGTGAAGCGCCGCTAGCTGACCCCTGCGGCCCGTACGCCCCACGGCGTGCGGGCCGCACCCCGTTGTCCACGCGTTCGTCCGTACGTGCCATTCCACGTGCGTTTCCTCTGGAGGTACCCACCGTGGCCCAGGCCCCGGCGGTAAAGCAGCGTCCCGGCACCACCCGGACCCTGCTCAAGGGCGTCGACGGCGCCGGCACGGTGCGCCGGACCGTTCTGCCCGGCGGCCTGCGGGTCGTCACCGAGACCCTGCCGACGGTCCGCTCCGCGACCTTCGGCATCTGGGTCGGCGTCGGCTCGCGGGACGAGACCCCGCAGCTCAACGGCGCCACCCACTACCTGGAGCACCTGCTCTTCAAGGGCACCGAGCGGCGCAGCGCGCTGGACATCTCGGCGGCCCTGGACGCGGTCGGCGGCGAGATGAACGCCTTCACCGCGAAGGAGAACACCTGCTACTACGCCCGGGTCCTGGACACCGACCTGCCGCTGGCCATCGACGTGGTCTGCGACATGCTCACCGGTTCGCTGATCCGCACCGAGGACGTGGACGCCGAACGCGGCGTCATCCTCGAGGAGATGGCGATGGCCGAGGACGACCCGGGCGACGTGGTCCACGACCTGTTCGCCAGGGTGATCTACGGCAGCGGCCCGCTCGGCCGCCCGATCCTCGGCACCCAGGAGACCATCAAGGCGCTCACCCGGGAGCAGATCGCGGGCTTCTACCACCGCCGCTACCGTCCGGAGAACCTGGTCGTCGCCGCGGCCGGCAACCTGGACCACCGCAAGGTCGTCAAGCAGGTGCAGGAGGCCTTCGCCCCGGTGCTGGCCCGCTCCACGGCGGCGCCCGCCGAGGCCCGCCGCGGCGTCAAGGCGCTGCGCACGGCCGGCCGGGTCGAGGTGCTCAACCGCTCCACCGAGCAGGCCCACCTGGTGCTGGGCGTGCCCGGGGTGCCCCGGCACGACGAGCGTCGCTGGGCGATGGGCGTGCTCAACGCGGCCCTGGGCGGCGGGATGAGCTCCCGGCTGTTCCAGGAGGTCCGGGAGAAGCGCGGCCTGGCGTACTCGGTCTACTCGTACTCCTCGTCCTACGCGGACAGCGGCCTGTTCGGCATCTACGCCGGCTGCCAGCCCAAGCGCGTCGAGGAGGTGCTGCGGATCTGCCGCGACGAGCTGGCGAAGGTGGTCGCCGAGGGCATCACCGAGGAGGAGCTGCACCGCGCGATCGGCCAGATCTCCGGCTCCACCGTGCTCGGCATGGAGGACACCGGCTCGCTGATGAACCGGATCGGCAAGGCCGAACTCAGCTACGGGCACCACCTGTCGGTGGACGACATGCTGGAGCGGATCGCCGCGGTGACCCTGGACGACGTCCACGCGGTGGCCCGTGATGTGCTGGGCGCGTACCGGCCGTCCCTGGCGCTGATCGGACCGGTCAACGACAAGCGGGCCGCCCGGCTCGCCGATCTGCTCGTCTGAGTTCGCCTTCCCCGAGAGGAATTCCGCAATGACGCTGCGTGTCGCCGTGATCGGTGCCAACGGACGGATCGGCTCCGAGGCGGTCAAGGCCGTCGAGGCCGCGCCGGACCTGGAGCTGGTCGCCACCCTGGGCCGCGGCTCGAAGCTCGAGGAGCTGACCGCGGCCGGGGCCCAGGTCGCCGTCGAACTGACCCACCCGGACTCGGTGATGGGCAACCTCGACTTCTGCCTGCACCACGGCGTCCACGTGGTCACCGGCACCACCGGGTGGACGGACGAGCGGCTCGCGACGGTCCGCGGCTGGCTGGCCGACGCGCCGGAGCTCGGCCTGCTGATCGCGCCCAACTTCTCCATCGGCGCGATCCTCGGCATGAAGTTCTCCCAGGTCGCCGCCCGCTACTTCGAGTCGGTCGAGGTGGTCGAGCTGCACCACGACCGCAAGGCCGACGCCCCGAGCGGCACCGCCACCCGCACCGCCCAGCTGATCGCCGCGGCCCGCGCCGAGGCCGGCCGCCCGAAGCAGCAGGACCCGACCAGCCACAGCCTGCCCGGCGCGCGCGGCGCCGACGTGGACGGGGTGCCGGTGCACGCCGTGCGGCTGCGCGGCCTGCTCGCCCACCAGCAGGTGATGTTCGGCGACACCGGCGAGACGCTCACCATCCGGCACGACTCGCTGCACCACAGCAGCTTCATGCCGGGCATCCTGCTGGGCGTGCGCAAGGTCGTCGAGACCCCGGGGCTGACCTTCGGCCTCGAACACTTCCTGGACCTGTGACCGTGACGATCCCCAGGAGCGCGGCATGACCTCCCGTACCGGTTTCTTCGTCCTGTCCGGTGTGCTGCTGCTGGTCGCCCTCGTCTGCGTGGGGGAGGGCGTCCAGCTGGTCGCCACCGGCAAGCCGCTCGGCATCGGCATCGGCCTCTGCGCCTTCGTCATCCCGGTGATCGGCGTCTGGTTCCTGCGCCAGACCGTCCGCTTCGGCCGGGCCAGCGAGCAGCTCGCCCGCGAGCTGGAGGCCGAGGGCGGGCTGCCGGTCGACGAGCTCGAGCGCAGCAAGGGCGGACGGATCGACCGGGCCTCGGCCGACGCCGTGTTCACCCGTCGCCGGGCCGAGGCGGAGGCCGAGCCGGGCGACTGGCGGGTGTGGTTCCGCCTCGCCGTGGCCTACGCCGACGCCGGCGACACCCCGCGCGCCCGCAAGACCATGCAGCACGCCATCAAGCTGCACAGCACCGAACCCGCAAGGAGTAACGCGTGAGCGACGAACCGACGGCCCCCAGCTTCCGGAGCGAGGTGACGGTGGAGCTGGTCCGCAGCGCCGCCGCCGACTCGGACGTCATCTGGTCGGCCCGGGTCTCGACCGCGGGGGAGCAGTCCCTGGAGGCGCTCCAGCAGGACCCGGAGAAGTCCAAGGGCCTGATCAACTTCCTGATGCGCGACCGGCACGGCACGCCCTTCGAGCACAACTCGATGACCTTCTTCATCAGCGCGCCGATCTTCGTGTTCCGGGAGTTCCACCGGCACCGGAGCGGCTGGTCCTACAACGAGGAGTCCGGCCGCTACCGCGAGCTGGAGCCGGTGTTCTACGTTCCGGGCGAGGACCGCAAGCTGGTCCAGCAGGGCCGTCCGGGCAAGTACGAGTTCCACCAGGGCACCCCCGAGCAGCACAGCACCACCACCGGGGCGATGGAGGCCGCGTACCGCGAGTCCTACGCCCGCTACCAGGAGATGCTGGCGGCCGGCGTGGCCCGCGAGGTGGCCCGGGCGGTGCTGCCGGTCGGCCTGTTCTCGTCGATGTACGCGACCTGCAACGCCCGCTCGCTGATGCACTTCCTCTCGCTGCGCACCCGGCGGGAGAACTCGGCGGTGCCGTCCTTCCCGCAGCGCGAGATCGAGATGGTCGCGGAGCAGATGGAGGAGCAGTGGGCGCAGCTCATGCCGCTCACCCATGCGGCCTTCGAGAAGCACGGCCGGGTCGCCCCCTGACCTGGGACGACGGGCATATGGGCAGTGTGTCCCGCATGTCTGGATTGCGGCTTTTCTAGCCGCTCCCTACATTCGTGACCACGGATTCCGGTGCTGCCCGAACCCCCGAGCGGGCAGCACCGGAATCCCATTCCCCACCCCGGCCGGCTCCACCTGTCCGAACCATGGACCGGCGTGGAGGGCACCCCACCGCATACGAGTAGTTTTGGACGCATGGCTCCGACCTCCACCCCCCAGACGCCGTTCGGCCGGGTGCTGACCGCGATGGTCACCCCGTTCACCGCCGACGGCGCACTCGACATCGACGGCGCCCGGCGCCTCGCCACGCACCTCGTCGACTCCGGGAACGACGGTCTCGTCGTCAACGGCACCACCGGTGAGTCCCCGACCACCAGCGACGCCGAGAAGGCCCAGCTCGTCCGTGCCGTGGTGGAGGCGGTCGGGGATCGTGCCCACGTGGTGGCCGGGGTGGGCACCAACGACACCCGCCACAGCGTCGAGCTGGCCCGCCAGGCGGAGGCGGCCGGGGCGCACGGCCTGCTGGTCGTCACCCCGTACTACAACAAGCCCCCGCAGGAGGGCCTGTACCGGCACTTCACGCAGGTCGCCGACGCCACCGGCCTGCCGGTCATGACGTACGACATCCCGGGCCGCAGCGGGGTCGCGCTGAGCCACGAGACCCTGGTCCGGCTCGGCGAGCACCCGCGGATCGTCGCCAACAAGGACGCCAAGGGCGACCTCGGGGCGGCGGCCTGGGCGATCGCCCGCTCCGACCTCGCGTGGTACTCCGGCGACGACATCCTGAACCTGCCGCTGCTGTCCGTCGGGGCGGCCGGCGTGGTCAGCGTCGTCGGGCACGTGGTGGCCGGCGGGCTGAAGGCGATGATCGAGGCCTACCTGGCCGGCGATGTGGCCAAGGCCACCGTGATCCACCAGGGTCTGCTGCCGGTGTTCACCGGTATGTTCCGCACCCAGGGCGTCATCCTCACCAAGGCCGCGCTGGACCTCCAGGGCCTGCCGGCCGGGCCGCTGCGGCTGCCGCTGGTCGGCGCGACGCCCGAGGAGATCGACCGATTGAAGCAGGATCTCGCCGCCGGCGGGGTACACCTGTAACCGACACAGACGTGCGCGCCCCGGCTCGCCGGATCCGTCAGGGTCCGCCGCTGGACCGGACCGCAAGGCGCGAGAGCACCGACCCAGTAGGAAAACGACACTGAGTACGCACGCCATATGTCACCAGGGGGAGGACCCCGGGCATATGGCGTGCGTCGTGAGGAGAGTCTTTTGAGCCACCCGCACCCCGAACTCGGCGCACCCCCGGCCCTGAAGGAGGGCGCCCTCCGCATCACCCCGCTCGGCGGTCTCGGTGAGATCGGCCGCAACATGACGGTCCTCGAGTACGGCGACCGCATCCTGATCATCGACTGCGGCGTCCTCTTCCCCGAGGACGAGCAGCCCGGCGTGGACCTGATCCTCCCGGACTTCAGCTACATCCGGGACCGCCTGGACAAGGTCGACGGCATCGTCCTCACCCACGGGCACGAGGACCACATCGGCGCCGTCCCCTTCCTGCTCCGGGAGAACCCGGACATCCCGCTGATCGGTTCGAAGCTGACCCTCGCCCTGATCGAGGCGAAGCTGGCCGAGCACCGCATCCGGCCGTACGTGCTGGAGGTCAAGGAGGGCGAGCGCGAGCGCATCGGCCCCTTCGACTGCGAGTTCATCGCGGTCAACCACTCCATCCCGGACGCCCTCGCGGTGGCCGTCCGCACCCCCGCCGGCATGGTCGTGGCCACCGGTGACTTCAAGATGGACCAGCTGCCGCTGGACGGCCGCCTGACCGACCTGCCGACCTTCGCCAAGCTGGCGGAGGAGGGCATGGACCTGCTGCTGGTGGACTCCACCAACGCCGAGGTCCCCGGCTTCATCCCGCACGAGCGGGACATCTCGGCCGCGCTGCGAAACGTTTTCGCGAACGCCGACAAGCGCATCATCGTCGCCTCCTTCGCCAGCCACGTGCACCGCATCCAGCAGGTGCTGGACGCCGCGCACGAGTACAAGCGCAAGGTCGCCTTCGTCGGCCGCTCGATGGTCCGCAACATGGGCATCGCCCGCGACCTGGGCTACCTCAAGGTGCCCGGCAACATGGTCGTGGACGTCAAGCAGCTGGACGACCTGCCGGACAAGGAGGTGGTGCTGATCTGCACCGGTTCCCAGGGCGAGCCGATGGCCGCGCTGTCCCGGATGGCCAACCGCGACCACCAGATCCGCATCGTCGAGGGCGACACCGTCGTCCTGGCGTCCTCGCTCATCCCGGGCAACGAGAACGCGGTCTACCGCGTGATCAACGGCCTGACCCGCTGGGGCGCCAAGGTCGTGCACAAGGGCAACGCCAAGGTGCACGTCTCCGGCCACGCCTCGGCCGGCGAGCTGCTGTACTTCTTCAACATCTGCAAGCCGCGCAACCTGATGCCGGTGCACGGCGAGTGGCGCCACCTGCGGGCCGCGGCCGAGCTGGGCATCGCCACCGGCGTGCCGCGCAACCGCGTGGTCATCGCCGAGGACGGCGTCTGCGTCGACCTGGAGAAGGGCGTCGCCCGGATCGTCGGCAAGGTCCAGGCCGGCTACGTCTACGTGGACGGTTCCTCGGTCGGCGACATCACCGAGGCCTCGCTCAAGGACCGCAAGATCCTCGGCGAGGAGGGCTTCATCTCGGTCTTCGTCGCGGTCGACTCGGCCAACGGCAAGATCGTCGGTGGCCCGACCATCCAGGCCCGGGGCTCCGGCATCGACGACAACGCCTTCGGGCCGGTCGTCGCCAAGCTCCAGGAAGCCCTGGACCGCTCGGCGAGCGACGGCGTGCTGGAGCCCCGCCAGGTGCAGCAGCTCGTCCGCCGGACCATCGGCAAGTGGGTCGCGGACAACTACCGCCGCCGGCCGATGATCCTGCCGGTCGTCGTCGAGGTCTGAGCCTCCACTCGGGCCTGCTGAGGCTGGTTTGACGTGGGGCGACCCGGTGCGTAATGTTCTCCGGGTTGCCCCACGGGACGAGCCCCAAGGAAGTCCTCGAATGCGAATTCGAGAACAGCCGGGAAAACGGACCGAGAAACTCTGATAGAGTTCGGGAGCGCCGAAAGGCAAAAGCCAAATCGGATGAATGAAACTCCGGAAAACGGAGCGGAAAACATCTGATAAGCTGGAAACACGAAAGAACGAAGCGCCCGGAGGGCCCGCTGGAAGGCGGTCCGAAGGAAGTGTCCGTTCCTTGAGAACTCAACAGCGTGCCA
>NZ_JBFBGS010000052.1:0-72309 GCF_040684795.1 Kitasatospora sp. NPDC089797
ACCGCTCGGTCCCGGCGGCCAGCCCGGGCCTTGTATCGAACTCGCATGCATGGAGGACCAGTTGACCGCGATCGTTCCGACTGTGCTGCTCGCGCCGCCGCCGTCAGTGGAGCACCGGGACTACCAGCACCACTGGTCCCACAGCCGGCGGGCGTTGCCGGTCAGCGCGACGGTGCCGGACTTACGGGTCGTCATCTTCCGCATGTCTGTCTCCTTCGGTGTGGGGGTACGGTCGGCCGGGGCTGCGGCGACCACCGCCATGGTGATGATAATTCGTGTGAACTGTCAAGGAATTGGGGACTCCGCTAACGGCGGGGAGGGTCGCTTTCCGGCCGCCGGTAAGCGATTCCGCCACCGCCACCCGCCGCCACCGCCCGCGGCCGGCGGTCCGACCCGCTACAACGAGCGCAGCACGGCGAGCAGCCGGTCGATCTCGGCGGGGGAGTTGTAGGCGTGCAGGCTGACCCGGACCGAGGATTCGCTCTCCCCCGCGCGGCCCTGGCAGTGGCCGTCCGCGCGGACCATCAGGCCGTGGCTGGCGAGGACGAAGCCCAGGTCGTTGGAGGGGATCGCCCGGTGCCGGAAGGTGACGATGCCCTCGCGCCGTTGGACGGTGGAGTCGGCGGCCAGGCTCTGCTGGCAGCCGAGGATCCGGTAGGCCGCGCAGCCGCGCAGCCCGTCGGTGAGGCGCCCGGCCAGGGCGGTGGTCCAGCGCCGGATGCGGTCCGTCCCGGCGGCGTCGAGCCAGTCCAGGGCGGCCTCCAGGCTGGCGATGCCGCAGGTGTTCGGGGTGCCGCTCCAACCGCCGGGGCGGAAGGCGGCGCCCCGGGTGTTGCGGGCCCAGACGGCGCCGGTGCCGGGCAGGGCCATGGCCTTGTGGCCGGAGAAGACCACGAAGTCGACGTCGAGGCCGCCGACGTCCACCGGCAGGTGGCCGACGCTCTGGGCGGCGTCCAGGCAGATCGGGACGTCCGGGCCGACGGCGGCCCGGATCCGGTGGACGTTCATGTCCCCGCCGTACACGTGGTGGACGTGGGTGGCGGCGACGAACGCCGTGCGCCCGGTGACGAGCGCGGGCAGGGCCCGGTGGTCGTAGTCGTGCGAGGCCGGGTCGTAGGGGAGTTCGCGGACCCGGATCCGCACGCCCTGCCCGGCCAGCTGCTGCTGCGCCTCCAGCCAGGGCAGGAGGTTCGCCTGGTGGTCGGCGAACGGCACGATGATCTCGTCGCCGTCCCGCAGGTGTCCGGGCAGCCAGTCCCGGGCGATGGTGCGCAGGCCCTCGGTGGTGCCGCTGGTGAAGTGGACGCCGGAGGGCCGCCCGGGCGCCGGGTCGCCCAGGAACGCGGCGACCCGGGTGCGGGTGCGTTCGACCAGCGCGGTGGTGGCGTTGGCCCAGGTGTAGGTGCCGCGGCCGGCGTTGGCGTTGGCGGTGGTCAGGTAGTGCTGGACGGTGTCCAGGACGGCGCGCGGCTTCTGCGCGGTGGCCGCGCTGTCCAGGTAGGCCTGGTCCGGGCCGTCCGTGAGGATCGGGAAGTGGGAGCGCAACTCCCGGTGCCAGTCGTCGAGTTCCTCGAAGGTTTCCACGGCCGCCCCCGCTCAGTCCCGGACCAGCGGCGCGCCCGCGTCGCGCCAGCCGATGATGCCGCCCGCCAGGCTGCGGACGTCCTGGTGGCCCATCCGGGTGAGCAGGGCCGCGTAGCGGACCGACTTCTCGCCGATCGGGCAGGCCAGCAGGACGGGCTGCCGGCGGCCGAACGGCAGGCCGCCGTGCAGGAGTTCGTCGAACAGCTCGTCCACGATGTTGATCGAGCCCTCGATGTGCAGCGCCGCGTAGGCGAACGGGCCGCGCAGGTCGACCACCAGCGGGTGGTCCTCGGCGATCCACTTGCGGGCGGCGTCCACGTCGACGACCCGGGCGGCCTCGAGTTCGGCCGGGGTCAGGCTGGCCACCGAGTGGGGGCGCGGGGGCTGGTTGAACAGCTCGGGCCGTCGGTCGCGGAGGTAGCCGAGGTAGCTCTCGACCCGGTCGCAGACGATGAAGACGGCGGTCCGGCGCTCCCCGGAACCCGTCGGCCCGGCGTCCGTCGACCCGGAACCCGCCGGCCCGTCGCCCGTCGCCTCGGCCTCCAGGGCGCGCAGGTGGCGCAGCGCGCCGTAGTAGGCGCCGCCGCCGGTGGGCCCGGCCAGCACGCCGCAGCGGCGGACCAGGGTGAGCATGCCGTCGATGGCCTGGTCGGCGGTGACGGAGGCGATGCCGTCGTAGGTGCCGGGGTCGAAGAGCCCGACCTCGTGCACCTCGTCGATGGTGCGGATGCCCGGGATGAAGTCGGACTTGTGGGCGACCAGCCCGAGCACCTGGACGGCCGGGTTGTGGGCGCGCAGCACGGCGGCCACGCCGGTGGACGAACCGGCGGTGCCCACGCAGGCGATGAAGTGGTCCGGGGCACGGCCGTCGAGGTCGCGGACGATCTCCGGCCCGGTGCCGGTGAGGTGCGCCTCCACGTTCAGCGGGTTGTAGTACTGGTCGGTGTGGAGATAGCCGGATTCGGCCTCGGAGAGCATCCGGTGGATCCGGGTGAGCGGGTCGTCGGTGTCGGTCGGGTCGAGGCACTCGGCGCGGCCGGGGAGCTCCTCGATCTCGGCGCCGAGCAGCAGCAGGAGGTCCTTGACCTCGGGGACCTTCATCCGGTTGGTGACGCTCCGGAACGGCAGTCCGTGCATGCCCGCGATCAGGGCGAGCGCCTTGGCGGTGTTGCCGCTGGACAGTTCCACGAGGGTGTCGCCCCGCCGCACGGCCTCCGGGAGCGCCGCACGGGTCATGTTCCAGGCGGCGCGGTCCTTGACCGAGCCGAAGGGGTTGAGCAGTTCCAGCTTGGCGTACAGGTCGATGGTGCGCAGACCGGTCACCGCCGGGTCGATCCGCAGCAGCGGGGTCCCGCCGATGGCGTCGGTGATGCTGTCGTACCTCATCCGCGGCTCTCCCCCTGGTGCGTCGCGGCCCCGGCGGTCTCCAGGGGCCAGTACTGCTCGTCCAGGCGCCAGTGCCAGGCGCCGTCCTGCCGGTACGCGGCGACCTTGCGCGCGACGGGCTGCTGGAGCGCCCCGCCGGCGTTGAAGTCCATCAGGTAGCCCGCCGTGTTGGCGAAGGCGAGCAGGTCGCCGGGGGCGGGCAGGCGGGGCAGGAAGACCAGCCGGCGGGTGATCAGGTCGGCCTCCAGGCAGAGGTTGCCGAGCAGGTGGACGCCGACCGGCCCGGTGTCGGCCGCCGGGGCGCCGGGGCGGGGCACCAGCACCGGGTCCATCAGCACCCCGTGGTCCTCCAGGGCGGCGTCCCGGGCGTTCATCTCCAGCCGGACCAGCCAGGTGTCGTCCGGGGTGCGCCGGACCTCCAGGACGCGGCCGAGGGTGGCCCCGCACTGGTCGACCAGGGCCCGGCCGGGTTCGACGGCGAGGTCGTAGAGGTTCTCCAGCAGCAGGGTGGCGAGCGGCCGTCCGAGGGTGGGCGCGGGCCCGGAGAGCAGCTCGTCCAGGTACGCCTCGGCGGCGACCCGGCGGTGGGCCGGGTAGAGGCCGAGCGTGCCGCGCAGGGTGCCGGACTCGTTGCGCAGTCCGTAGCCGTGGTCCTGCCAGGTGAGGGAGGGGCGGCGGCCCAGGACGGCGTCGGTGAGCTCGCTGGTGTACCGCTCCCACTGGTCCGCGTGGGCGAGGTAGTCGACCCCGAAGCCGCCGCCGATGTCGATGGTGCGCGGGCGCAGGCCCCGCCGGTGGCAGTCGTCCATCACCCGCAGGCAGGTGTCCAGGGCGACGGCCTTCTCGGCGATCCCGGTGGTGTCCAGGTGGTAGGCGACGCCGGTGGTGTCGACGGCGTCCCGGTGGCGCTCCAACGCGTCCAGCAGGGCGTCGAGTTCGCCGACCGGGGTGCCGAACCGGCTCGGCCGGGTGAGCACGGTGGCGCCGGGCGCGCGGAAGGCGGACAGCCGCGGCATGACGGGCACGCGGGGGAGGGCGTGCTTGCGCACCAGATCGGCCAGGTCGTCGAGTTCGGCCCGGGAGTCCAGGTGGACGGTGGCGCCGGTGCGGGCGGCCAGCCAGAGGAACTCGCGGTTCTTGGGGCCGGTGGCGATGATCCGGTCGGGCGTGCAGCCGGCCCCGAGGGCGTGCTGGAGTTCGCCGAGCGAGGCGACGTCGAGGCCGGCGTCCAGCCCGGTGTCGGCGGCGGCGAGGCGGCGGACCAGCGCGCTGGAGCGGTTCGCCTTGTGGGCGAAGTAGATCCGCCCGGCGAGGTGGTGCTTGCGGAAGACGGCCCGGAAGCGGGCCAGGTTGTCGGCGAGCTGTTCGGGCAGCAGCAGGTTCAGCGGTGACCCGAGCGCGTCGACCAGGGTGTGCAGGAAGTCGGGTGTCTCCAGGAGGGATCGGAGCCGGGGTTCCAGCCGTGGTTCCAGATAGAGCGGTGAGGGCCGCATCGGCGATCTGCTTCCCGTCGGAGGTCGGCATGTGGCCGGGCGGCGCGCCGATCTCACGTCGGTGGGCGTCGCCGACCGAGGGAAACGGTAACTGTTTTCACATTGAATCAACAGGATTTTCTGTCACACCATCGCAAAGACTGTGCCAATCCGAAAGGAACCAATCCATTTGTGACACAAGCGAGTTGACGCCTCGTCGGAGACGCGGTCAGCGCAGCGCCACCAGCACGGAACTGGCGCCGTACTGCCACACCGATCCGGCCTGCCGGAAGCCCGCCATCCGCAGCAGGTCGGCGTGCTGGGCGGCGGACAGCCCGTTGTCGCCGCCCTCGCTCGGCGGCAGCTGCCGCTCCCGGGCCGCCAGCAGTTCGGCGAACTCGGGGATCCGCCCGGCCGCCGCCCACCACTGCGACCAGTCCTCCTCCTCGCCGACGCCCCGGCGCTGGGAGCGGCGCCGGCCGATGGCGAGGGCGAGTTCGGCGAGGGTCGGCTCCTCGGGCACCAGGTGGTCGCCGTTGACCAGCACGGCCCCGGGGCTCAGCGCGCCCGCGAGGTCGCGGTAGATCCGCAGCAGCGCCTCCGGCGGCGGGTAGTGCAGGGCGGTGGAGGAGAGCACGGCGTCCAGCGGGCGGTCGAGCCCGAGGTCCTGGATCCAGCCCGGGCGGCCGATCAGCGTCTCCACCCAGCGGGTGACCCGGGGGTGTCCGGCCCGGCCGAGGGCGAGCAGCAGCGGGTCGATGTCGACAGCGATGACCTCGGCGTGCGGCAGGCGGTCGGCGACCCGGGCGGAGAGCGAACCGGGGCCGCAGCCGAGGTCCGCGATCAGCGGGCGGTCGCGGTGGCCGACCACCTGCTCCACCACGTCGACGATCACGGTGAACCGTTCCTCGCGCTCGACCGCGTAGCGCTCCTGCTGGCGTTCCCAGCGCTCCACCCAGGCCCCGGCCAGGGTCGCGTCCACCGGCATTCCGACTCCCGCTGTGTCCGTGCGCATGCGCAGTCCCCGTTCGATTGCCAATGTCTGTCATGTCCATATGAATTGGCAACGAACCGGCGCGATCCACTGCCCGCGCCGTAATGATATCCGTTTTCATCTATCGGGGTGGAACGCAGACGACCGGGGCGGGGCGACGTGCGCCCCGCCCCGGTCGGTCGGGCGGTGTTCCGGTCTTCCGGTGGTCGGTGGCGGCCGGCTACCGGCCGGCGGACTGCTCGGAGACCGCCCGGACCGCCGCGCCCGCCCAGGCGCGGTTGCCGAGCAGGGTCTTGACGTCCGAGGCGAGCCCGTTGTCGGGGTTCACCCGGAAGCCCAGCTCGTACAGGGTGTTCTTGTCCCAGTTGGTGGTGAGCAGCCGGATCGGCACGTCGCCGGGGTGGGCCTCCAGGGCGAGCTTGAGCTCGGCGACCAGCTGGGGGGTGATCCGGTGCACCGGGACGGTGATCTGGACCGGCGGCTTGGTGCCGAGCTCGGCGGAGGAGACGTCCAGGGTGGTGATCTCCTGGCCGAAGATGCTCAGCGAGCCGTCGCGCTCGTTGAGCCGGCCGCGGACCGAGATCACGTTGTCCTCGATCATCTGGTCGGCCATCAGGTTGTAGGTGGCCGGGAAGAACAGCACCTCGACCGAACCGTCCCGGTCGGACAGGGTGATGATCGCCCAGGCGTTGCCCGCCTTGTTGATCCGCCGGTCCACGCCGGTGATCAGGCCGGAGAGCCGGACCTCGCCCTCGGAGCGGCCGGAGCCGAGGAGTTCGGCGATCGAGGTGTCGCGGTTCTGGGAGAGGATGTGCTCGGCGCCGTCCAGCGGGTGGCTGGAGACGTACAGGCCGAGCATCTCGCGTTCCAGGGCGAGGAGTTGGCGCCGGGGCCACTCGTTCTCGGTGAGCTGGAAGTCCAGCCCGATGGTCGGCGAGCCGTCGCCGTCGTCGAGCGCGCCGAACAGGTCGTCCTGGCCGATGGCCTGCTGCTTCTTGACCCCGGTGACGGCGTCGATGGCGCTCTCGTGGACGCTGCTGAGTGACAGCCGGGTGTGGCCGAGCGAGTCGAAGGCGCCCGCCTTGACCAGCGAGTCGACGGTGCGCTTGTTGCAGACCACCAGCTCGACCTTGTCCAGGAAGTCGGCGAAGGAGGTGTACTTGCCGTTCTCCTTGCGGGTGGCGACCAGCGACTCGATCACCGGGACGCCGACGTTGCGCACCGCCTTGAGGCCGAAGCGGACGTCGCTGCCGACGGCGGTGAAGTCGACCACCGACTCGTTGACGTCGGGGGAGAGGATCTTGATGCCCATCTGCCGGCACTCGGCCAGGTAGACCGCCATCTTGTCCTTGTCGTCGGCGACGGAGGTGAGCAGCGCCGCCATGTACTCGGCCGGGTAGTTGGCCTTCAGGTAGGCGGTCTGGTACGAGACCAGGCCGTACGCGGCGGAGTGCGACTTGTTGAAGGCGTAGCCGGCGAACGGGACCAGCACGTCCCAGACCGCCTGGATCGCCTCGTCGGAGTAGCCGCGCTCCTTGCAGCCCGCGTGGAAGGGCACGAACTCCTTCTCCAGCACCTCCTTCTTCTTCTTGCCCATCGCGCGGCGGAGCAGGTCTGCCTGTCCGAGCGAGTAGCCGGCCAGCACCTGGGCGGCTCGCTGGACCTGCTCCTGGTAGACGATCAGGCCGTAGGTGGGGCCGAGAACGTCCTTGAGCGGCTCCTCCAGCTCGGGGTGGATCGGGACGATCTCCTGCTGGGCGTTCTTGCGCAGGGCGTAGTTGGTGTGCGAGTTCATGCCCATCGGACCGGGCCGGTACAGCGCGGACACGGCGGAGATGTCGGCGAACTCGGTGGGCTTCATCAGCTTGAGCAGGGCGCGCATGGGGCCGCCGTCGAGCTGGAACACGCCCAGGGTGTCGCCGCGGGCGAGCAGCTGGTACGTGGTGGGGTCGTCGATCGGGATCTTCTCGATGTCGACGTCGATGCCCCGGTTGGCCTTCACGATCTTGATGCAGTGGTCGATGATGCCCAGGTTCCGCAGACCCAGGAAGTCCATCTTGATCAGGCCCATGGCTTCGCACGACGGGTAGTCGAAGCCGGTGATGATCACGCCGTCCTTGTCCCGCATGTGCAGCGGGATGAGGTCGAGCAGCGGGGTGGAGGAGAGGATCACCGCGGCCGCGTGCACGCCGGTGCCGCGGATCAGGCCCTCGATGCCCCGCCCGGTGTCGATGATCTTCTTGACGTCCGGCTCGTTCTGGTAGAGCGAGCGGATCTCGGTGCCCTCGTTGTACCGGGAGTGCTTCTCGTCGAACAGGTCGGCCAGCGGCACGCCCTTGCCCATGACGTCCGGCGGCATCGCCTTGGTGATCCGGTCGCCCATCGAGAACGGGTAGCCGAGGATGCGGTTGGCGTCCTTCACGGCCGCCTTGGCCTTGATGGTGCCGAAGGTGTTCACCTGGGCCGTGTACGCGGCGCCGTACTTCTCGGTGACGTAGCGGACCATCTGGTCGCGCTGGCGGTCGTCGAAGTCGATGTCGACGTCCGGGGGGTTGATGCGCTCGGGGTTGAGGAAGCGCTCGAACAGCAGGTCGTGCTCCAGCGGGTCCAGCTGGGTGATCCCGGTGAGGTAGGCGACCATCGAGCCCGCCGCCGAACCACGGCCCGGGCCGACCGGGATGCCGTTGTCCCGGCCGTACTGGCAGATGTCGGCGACCACGAGGAAGTAGGCGTCGAACCCCATCGGGGTGATCACGCCCATCTCCAGCTCGATCCGGTCGAGCACCTCCTGGCTCGGGGCGTCGCCGTAGCGGTGCTTCAGCCCGATCTCGATCTTCTTGCGGAGGAAGGAGGCCTGGGTCTCGCCCTCGGGCACGTCGAACTGGGGCATCCGGTCGACGTAGGTGAAGACCTCCTCGTACGACTCGACCCGCTCGGCGATCGCCAGGGTGTTGTCGCAGGCCTCCGGGAGCTCGCGGAAGAGCTCGCGCATCTCCTCGGCGGTCTTCACGTAGTAGCCGGTGCCCTGGAACTTGAACCGGTTCGGGTCGTCCTTGTTCTTGCCCACGCCGACGCAGAGCAGGCTGTCGTGGGCGTCCGCCTGGTCGGCGGTCACGTAGTGCGAGTCGTTGGTCGCCAGCAGCGGGATGTTGAGGTCCTTGGCCAGGCGCAGCAGGTCCTCGCGGACGTCCTTCTCGATGGAGAGGCCGTGGTCCATCAGCTCCAGGAAGTAGTTCTCCTTGCCGAAGATGTCCTGGTAGGCGCCGGCCGCCTTGAGCGCCTCGTCGTACTGGCCCAGCCGCAGCCGGGTCTGCACCTCGCCGGACGGGCAGCCGGTGGTGGCGATGATGCCGCCGGCGTTCGCGGCGATCAGCTCGCGGTCCATCCGGGGCTTCATGTAGTAGCCCTCCATCGACGCGAGCGAGGAGAGCTTGAAGAGGTTGCGCAGGCCGGTGGCGTTCTGCGCCCACATCGTCATGTGGGTGTAGCGGCCGCCACCGGAGACGTCCTTGCCGCCCTCGCCGTCGGCGCCGGTCGGGCGCTGGCCGCCGGGCGACCAGAACACCTGCTTCTTCAGGAAGCGCGAGGCGGGGGCGACGTACGCCTCGATGCCGATGATCGGCTTCACCCCGGTCTTCGCGGCCGCGTGGAAGAACTCGTACGCGCCGAACATGTTGCCGTGGTCGCTCATCGCGATGGCGGGCATGCCCTGTCTCTCCGCCTCGGCGAACAGCTTGCCGTTCTTCGCCGCCCCGTCGAGCATCGAGTACTCGGTGTGGACGTGCAGGTGCGCAAAGCTGTCGGACACGGCGCTGTGCTCCTCGGTGGACCTCGGTAGGGGAGCGGTCCAGGCTAGCGGGTCGACCCGGGCGACGCGCCGGGCGGGGTGCCCGCCGGGGAGACCTTGACGTGTTCCTTCCGTCTCCTGAGGGGACTCGTGCTACGGCTCCGGGGCGCCGGCCCCGGAGCCGTAGCACGAGTCGTCCCGGGAGACGGGTCAGGACACCGGGCCGGGGTCGGTGATGCTCTCGGCGCCGGTCTCCAGGTGGCCGGCCAGGCGGCGCAGGAAGCCGTCGGAGGTGTCGGCGGTGACGGTCAGGTCGTACCAGCCGCTCGTCGTCGCGAAGGTCGCGCGCACCGGGGCGGCGGCGGTGGTCCCGGCCGGGACGGTGTACGTCCAGGGGCCGCCGGTGCCGTAGGTGGTGTCGGTGACGGTCACGGTGGCCGCGGTGCCGCCGGTGTTGGTGAACGCCAGGGTGAGCGCGGCGTTGCGGGTGTCGTAGCCGGAGACCACCTCGACCAGGGCCGCGCCGCTCCCGCACGCGGTGGCGCGGTTGCCGGCGAAGCGGCGGTGGAAGCCGTTGGGACCGTAGAGCGACAGGTCGTAGGCGCCGGTCGGGGTGCCGGCCACCCAGTAGTCGGAGACGGTGGCGCCCGCGCCGACGGTGTACAGCCAGGGCCCGTCGGTCCGGTAGGCGTTCGGGTAGACGTAGTAGCTGACGCCCGCCGTCCCGGTGTTGGTCATGTCGATCCAGAACTGCCCGCCGGCGCAGTCGGTGCGGCCGTGGGCGTCGGGCTGCCAGGGCAGGGCGCGGGCCGGGCGGGTGCCGGCCTCCTGGGCGGGCATCGACTGGACGGCCGGGACGCGCGGTGCGGGGAGGGAGCCGCACTGGTCGTTCGCGCCGGAGACGTAGCCGCTGGTGTCCGGGAGCGCGGGCCAGCCGGTGTCCCGGCCGGAGAAGCCGAAGGCGGAGGTGAGGTCGCCGCTCACGGTGCGGCGCCAGGCGCTGATGTTGGGCTCCTTGACGCCGAACCGCTGCTCCAGGAAGCGGATCACCGACGTGTGGTCGAACACCTGGGAGTTGACGTAGCCGCCGCGGGTCCAGGGCGAGACCACGATGAGCGGCACCCGCGGGCCCAGGCCGATCGCCTTGCCGCCGGAGATCTCCCCGGCGGTGGACACCGAGCTCTTGCCCTGGGTCGAGGTGGCCGGCGGGACCGGCGGCGGCACGTGGTCGAAGAAGCCGCCGTTCTCGTCGTAGTTGAGCAGGAAGGCGGTCTGCGACCAGACCGACCGGTTGGCCGCCAGCACCGAGAGCAGCCGGGCGGTGAGGTCCTCGCCGTAGGCGGGCCGGTAGTTGGCGTGCTCGGAGAGCGAGGCGGGGGCGACGATCCAGGAGACCTGCGGCAGGGTGCCCGCCTCGACGTCCTTCCGGAAGGCGGCGACCAGGTCGGGGACGGTGGCCATGCCCTTGTCGTGCAGCGCCGAACCCGGCTTGGCCTTCTTGAAGTTGGTGAACCAGGCGAGCGCGTTGTCGTCGAAGTTGTCGCTCTGCTGGTAGACCTTCCAGCTGATCCCGGCGGCCTCCAGCCGCTCCGCGTAGGTGGTCCAGCCGAAGCCGGCCGCGGGCTCGGTGTTGTCGAGGACGGCGGACTTCCCCACCGAGAGGCCGTTGGAGCCGGTGAACAGGTGCAGCCGGTTGGGGTTGGTCTGGGTCAGGGTGGAGCAGAAGTAGTGGTCGCAGATGGTGAAGGCGTCCGCGAGCGCGTAGTAGAAGGGCAGGTCGTCGCGGGCGAAGTAGCCCATGCCGAGGCCGGGGGTGCGGGCGGTGTTCCAGGCGTCGTACTTGCCGCCGTGCCAGATCGCGGTGTCGACGGGGTAGCTCATCGCCGGGGCGTCGGCGCAGGTGGCGCTGGTGGTGCCGGTGTCCATCCGGAACGGCAGGATGTAGCCGTCCGCGTTCGAGTACGGCTGGTGGAAGGCGTCCTCGCCGTTGGGCAGGGTGATCGCGTTCCGGTCGCCGAAGCCCCGGACGCCGTTCATCGTGCCGTAGTAGTGGTCGAAGGCGCGGTTCTCCTGCATGAAGATCACGACGTGCTGGACGTCGTTGATGGTGCCGCTCGCGGCGGGGGCGGCGATCGCCTGCTGGAGGGCTTCGGGGAGGGCGGAGAGGGCGGTCGACGCTCCGGCGGCGGCCGCGGCGAATCCCATGAACGTTCGGCGGGAGACGGGGGTCACGAGGGGCTCCTCTTGTCTGGACAAGTGCTTCCCGACTTGGCTGGACAAGTCTGGGGAGCGCGAGCCACCCGGAGCCACTCCCGCGCAGTGAACGGCTCCGGTCCGGGCGGTGGCGCGGACATGGCCGCCCGGAGGGGTGGCCGGAGGGCGGCCCGGGGCGCGGAAACGCCGACGCCATCGCCGTGGGGGCGGCGATGGCGTCGGCGGGCCCCCGCGGCCGGGGAAGGGCCGCGGGAGGGCGGGTCAGGCGGTCTGCCGGGCCTCCGGGAGGCCGGGGATCTCGGTGACGCCGGACAGCACGTGGGTCTGCGGGTGCCCGTCGAAGTCGGCCCGGCCGAGCTCGCCGGTCAGCACCCCGACCACCACGCCGGCTCCGGCGTTGCGGCCGGCCAGCACGTCGACCACGGTGTCGCCGGCGGTCAGCACCCGGCGGGTGTCGATCACGCCGGTCTTCTCCATCGCCCGGTGGATCATGTACGGGGCCGGGCGGCCGCGCGGCACCTCGTCCGAGGTGACCACCGCGTCCAGGTTGCCGCCCTCGCCGGTGGACCAGCCGAGCGACTCCAGCAGCGGGTACGCGACGTCGTCGCTGAACCCGGTGGTGAGCGCCACCTTGATGCCGCGCCGGCGCAGCTCGGCCAGCGCCTCCTCGACGCCGGTGATGGCCTGCGGGGGCGTGGCGAGGTAGGCCTCGCGGAGGAACGCGGCGAAGGCCGCGTAGCTCTCCTCGACCAGCTCCGGGGTCGGGGTGCCGCCCCCGATCCGGACCAGCGCGGCGATGGCCTCGCGCTTGTCGGTGCCCATCCAGGTCTGCAGGTCGGCCTCGGCGACGGTCACCCCGTTCCGCTCGACGGCGGTGCGCAGCGCACGGTAGACGGCGCCGGACTCGTTGATGGTGGTCCCGGCCATGTCCAGGACGGCGAGCTCGATCACGGTGGTCAGTCCTCTTCGGTGCGGTAGCGGCCGATCACGGTACGGCCTTCGACGGTGTTCTCGATGGTGAAGGTGGCCATGGCCGGCAGGTAGCGGTCGTCGGCGTCCTCCAGCGGCACGCCCTGGCGGGACGTGGTGAGCCGGCGCACCCGCAGCAGCGGGTCCCCGGCGGCGACCCGGAGCAGTTCGGCGTCCCGCGGCCCGGCGGCGACGGCGTCGATGGTGTGCCGGGCGTGGTGGAGGTCGACCTCGCGGCGCAGCAGCTCCTGGTAGACCGAGCCGCTGTCCGGGTCGAAGTCGAACAGGATCCGGCCGACCTCGTGGACGAAGGTGGAGCGCTCCAGCATGGCCGGGACGCCGTCCAGCAGCCGCAGCCGGACGAGCTCGACCACCGGTTCGCCCTCGGCCAGGCCGAGCCGGACGGCCGTCTCCGCGGACGCCCGTCGCCGGGCCACCTCGACGGTGCTCTGCCCGGGCTCCCGGCCGATGGTGCGGGCCCACTGGGTGAAGGACAGGAACGTGCCGAAGGGCTGGGAGGGCGTGGTGCGGCGGGCGACGGGCGGCTTCCCGCGGCCGCCGACCAGGCTGCCCGCGCTGCGCAGCATGGCCAGGGCCTGGCGGACCGGCCCGCGGGAGGTGCCGAACTCGGCGCAGAGCTGCGACTCGCTGGGCACCGGCTTGCCCTCGGGCCACTCGCCGGACTCGATGCGGCGCAGGAACTCGGCGCCGAGCCGTTGGTGGAGAGGGAGGTCCTCACTTGTCTTCACAAGTTGACTATGACATCCCGGGGCGGAACTTCTCAAGGCTGCACGACCTGCGGTTTCACTTGTTCATCTGTTCGTCCCCGAAGGTCGTCGCGAGGATGAACAGCCGGTAACTTGTACATACATCTCTTGACTTCGGAGCCGGAAAGCCCCTTAGCTGGCCCCATGAGCAGCAGCACCGCATCCGCAAACACCCCCGCCGCGTCCTCCGTCCGGAGCGACGTGGTGATCGTCGGCGCCGGCATCGTCGGCCTGGCGCACGCCTTCGAGGCCCTCGGCCACGGGTTGTCCGTCACCGTCGTCGAGCGCGACCGGGAGCCGGTCGGCGCCTCGATCCGCAACTTCGGCCACTGCTGCATCACCGCCCAGGACGGCGACCTGCTCGCCCTCGCCCGGCGGTCCCGGGCCGGCTGGCTGCGCGCCGCCGGGGCGGCCGGCTTCTGGGCCGAGCAGGCCGGCGCCCTGGTGGTGGCCCGGTCCGCGACCGAGGCGGCCGTGCTCGAGGAGCTGAGCGCCGAACGCGGCGCCGACGCCGTGCAGTTGCGCACCGCCGCGCAGACGGCCGAGGCGCTCGGCCGCCCCGCCGGCCGGGCCGACGACCTGGTGGGCGGCGCGCTGCTGCCCGCCGACCTGCGGGTCAACCCGCGCGAGGCCGCGCCCGCCCTGGCCCGCTGGGTCGCCGAGCAGCCGCAGGGCCGGGTCCTGTGGGGCACCGCCGTCACCGGCGTCGAGTCCGGCACCGTGCACACCACCCGCGGCCCGGTCCACGGGGACCGGATCCTGGTCTGCGTCGGCCACGACGTGGACTACCTGTTCCCGGACATCGCCGAGGACCACGGCATCGAGCGTTGCCGGCTGAGCATGGCGCGGGTCCAGGCCCCGGCCGGCTTCCGCACCGACGCGGCGGTGCTGACCGCCACGTCGATGCTCCGCTACGACGCCTTCACCGCCCAGCCGTCGGCCGCCGCGCTGCGCACCGAGGTGCTCGGCCACAGCGCGGACCTGCTGGGGATCGGCGCCAACGTGATGTTCACCCGGCTGCCGGACGGCACCGTCCTGGTCGGCGACTCGCACCACTACGACGCCACCACCCCGCCGTTCGTCGACGAGCGCACCTGGGAACTGCTCATCGACGCCGTCGCCGGCGTGCTGGGCGTGCCGGCCCTGAAGGTGCTGGAGCGCTGGCAGGGCGTCTACGCCAGCAGCCCGCGCGGCCCGCTGCTGGTCCGGGACCTGGCCCCGGGCGTGCGGGCGGTCTCGGTCACCTCGGGGGTCGGGATGACCCTCTCCTTCGGCCTCGCGGCCGCCACCTTCGACGGGACCCTGGCCGCCACCGCCTGAGCCCACTTGTCAGGACCGGTCGAGACGCCTCCGACCGGGGATGACGGCAGGAACCGGCCGGACCTTCGGAGGTCCGGCCGGTCGCTTGTCCGGACAAGTGCCCGGAACGGGGCTCAGAACGCCGAGTGGGCGAACCAGTGGGCGAGCAGCTCCTGGTCCCCGGCGAGCTCGACGCCGGCCGCCGTGCGGTCGAGGCGTCCGTACAGGAGCAGCAGCAGCTCGGCGGCGCCGGCCCGGACGGTGGCGTCGGCGGCCGCGTCGCCGGTGTCGAGGCCGAAGCCGTCGGGGCGCAGCCGGACCAGCCAGTCGCCCTCGCCGTCGGTGCGGGCGAAGCGGACGGTCCGGTCCTCGGCGCGCAGCTCGGCCGTCCCGGGGGCGAAGGGGGCGGCGAACGGCAGGTTGGTCAGGAACTCGTCCACGCCGTCGGCGGCGAGCTCCGGGTCGATCTCCGGGGTCAGGCCGAGCGCCCGCTCGGCGTCGACGCGGTGGACGAGGGTCTCGAACAGCATCCGGCGGATCCAGAACCGGACGTGCTGGTCGGCGCCCCAGGCCCACATCGGCGCGTCGAGGTCCCCCTCGGCGAAGGCGGCGGCGGCCTGCTCGGCGGCCTCGGCCAGCCAGTCCGGGAGCTGCTCGGGCCGCTCGGGCAGCCGGAGGTCCACGTCCCGGCCGAGCGGGCGCTCCTGGATCCGCTGCCGGATCAGGACGGTGAACCAGCGCTGCACGCTGCCGGCGTGCCGGACGAGGTCGGCCAGCGTCCAGTCCGGGCAGTCGGGCACCGGGAGGGCGGGGTCGGCGTCCCGTACGGCGGCGACGAAGCGGGCGGTCTCGGCGGCGACGGCGGCGCCGTGGTCCTGCGGGGTCATCAGGGTGTTCTCCAGTGCTCCGGGTGGCGCGGCGCCCGGGACGGGCCCGCAGCCGATGGCTTGCGCGCTCAACGTTTCATCAGCTGAAGCAATCGTGACGACGCTAGGCCTGAAAGGTTGAGCTTGTCAAGTAACTCTCCGGGTGCGTACCGCCCCCGAGCGGCGCTCGTTGACCAACGCGTCGAACGGTCCCGAGAGAGAGCGTGCCTCCCCGTGCCCCAGCCCTTCGCCCTCCCCGCCTTCTACCTGCCGTACCCCGCCCGCCTCAATCCCCACCTGGAGCAGGCCCGCGAGCACTCCCGCCGCTGGGCCCGCGGGATGGGCATGCTGGAGGGCTCGGGCATCTGGGAGCAGCAGGACCTCGACGCCCACGACTACCCCCTGCTGTGCGCCTACACCCACCCGGACTGCGACGCCTCCGAGCTCTCCCTGGTCACCGACTGGCACGTCTGGGTGTTCTTCTTCGACGACCACTTCCTGGAGACCTTCAAGCGCACCCGGGACCGGGCCGGTGCCCAGGCCCACCTCGACCGGCTGCCCGCCTTCATGCCGCTCAACCTCCCGTTCCCGATGCCCGAGCCGCGGAACCCGGTGGAGGCGGGCCTCGCCGACCTCTGGCTGCGCACCGTCCCCGGCTCCTCCCGCGACTGGCGGGAGCGCTTCGCACTGAGCACCGCGCACCTGCTCGACGAGTCGATCTGGGAGCTCGCCAACATCGGCCTCGGCCGGATCCCCAACCCGGTCGAGTACCTGGAGATGCGCCGCAAGGTGGGCGGCGCGCCCTGGTCGGCCGGGCTGGTGGAGCACGCGGCGGGGGCGGAGGTCCCGGCCGCGGTCGCGCACTCCCGGCCGCTGCGGGTGCTCCGGGACACCTTCTCGGACGCGGTGCACCTGCGCAACGACCTGTTCTCCTACCAGCGCGAGATCGAGGAGGAGGGCGAACTCAGCAACGGCGTCCTGGTGCTGGAGACCTTCCTGGAGCTCCCCACCCAGCAGGCGGCGGACCGGGTCAACGACCTGGTGACCTCCCGGATGCAGCAGTTCGAGGACACCGCGCTCACCGAACTGGGGCCGCTGTTCGCCGACCACGGCCTCGACGCCGGGGAGGCCGCCCGGGTGCTGGCGTACGTCAAGGGGTTGCAGGACTGGCAGGCGGGCGGCCACGAGTGGCACCTGCGGTCCAGCCGCTACATGAACGGAGGGGGCGTCAACGGCCCGATCCCCGGCGGCAGTTCGGGGCTCCCGCTCGGCACCCTCGGCACCTCGGCGCTGGACGTCGGGCGGCTCGCCGCGGCGACCGGCGCACAGCGGGTGGGGAACTTCACGTTCGTCCCGCACCACCGGACCGGGCCCTCCCTGGTGCCCGAACTGCGGCTCCCGGCCGCGCCGCGGCTCAACCCGCACGTGGGTGCGGCACGGCGGAACGCGGTGGACTGGGCCCGCCGGAACGGGATGTTCGACCCGGACCCGCTGCTCCGGGGCCGCCCGCTGTGGACCGCCGACCTGCTCGACGACTTCGACTTCGCCGGGTTCACGGCGTACACCCTCCCGGACGCCTCCGCCGGACGGCTCGACCTGGTCACCACCTTCGTCACCTGGGGCAGCTACGGCGACGACCACTTCTCCGCCGTCCACGGGCGCGATCCGGTCGGCGCCAAGGCGGCCGCCGCCCGGCTGCTCGCCCTCACCGCGCCGGACCGGGCCGAGCCGGTGGTGCCCGCGAACGCGTTGGAGCGCGGGCTGGCCGACCTCTGGGCGCGGGCCGCCGAGAAGCTGTCCCCGGAGGGCAGGGACACCGTCCGGACCCTGCTCGCCGACCTGCTGGACGGCTGGCTCACGGAGATCGCCAACCGCGCCCACCACCGCATCCCCGACCCCGTGGACTACCTCGAGACCCGCCGTTCGACCATCGGCAGCGGCTTCTTCCTCGGCCTCCCCGGCCTGCTCGGCCCCGCACTCCCGGCCGGGGTCGGGGGCAGCGGCACGATGCGCGCCCTGGAGGCCGCGACGGCCGACCACGTCGGGCTGGTCAACGACCTGTTCTCGTACCAGCGGGAGGTCGAGTTCGAGGGCGACTTCCACAACGCGGCCCTCGTCGTGCGGCACTTCCTCGACTGCGGGTACCCGGAGGCGGCCCGGATCGTCGGGGACCTCGCCGCCGCCCGGCTCGACCAGTTCGAGCACCTGGCGGCCCGGGAACTCCCGGTGCTGTGCGACGGCCTCCGGCTCGCCCCGGAGGCCCGCCGGGCGGTCGACGACCGTGTCCGCTACCTGCGGACCGTGATGACCGCGAACCTGCACTGGCACGGCGTCACCCGCCGCTACCGGGAGGCCGACCTGCGCCGCCACCACGGCCGCGGCCTCCCGGGCCCGACCGGCCCGGGCACCTCGGCCCTGCGGCTCCCGCTGCCCACGGCCTAGCCGGGCGGCGCGGGCCGGACGGCCAGGCCGGGCCGGCGGCGGTGGACGGTCAGGTAGACCAGGCCGTCCCCGCCCGCGGCCAGGGCCCGGCGGGCGCCGTGCGGCAGCCAGGCGGTGCAGCCGGCGGAGAGCTCCTGCCGGCCGCCGTCGGTGTCCAGCCGTCCGCTGCCGCCGAGCACCTGCAGCAGCACGTCGAGGTCCGGCTCCACGTGCGCGGGCACCTCGGCGCCGGCCGGCAGCCGGACGACGTTGGCGTCGAGCTGGCGCCCCTCCTCCTGGAGCCGCCACAGCGCCCCGCCCCGGTCGTCGGGGGTCTGCCGGAGCAGGTCGTCCAGGCGGCTGAGCACACCTGGTGCGGGGTCGGGCGTCAACGGGGCCTCCTGGGGGCGGGCGGGACCGGCCCGTGGATCCTACGGCCGGGGCGGGCCCTGGCCGGCGTCGAGCAGCCGGGCGAGCGCGGCGTCGACGTTCAGGTGGTCGGACTCCGACCCGGAGGGCACCAGCGCGAAGGAGTCCGACAGGAAGGCGGTGACCAGCTCCTCCGGGGCGCTGACCACCGCCCGGCCGACCGGCCCCCGCAGGGTGATCAGCACCTCGCCGGCCGACCCCGGCCGGACCTGCACGTCGCCGTCGCCGACCGGGCCGAGCCTCCCCTCGTTCAGCAGTTCGCGGCTGAAGTACCAGCACACCCGGGCGCCGTCGCCGGTGCACCGGCAGGGAGTGAGGGGGAAGGCCAGGCAGGCGGCGTACGGGAGGCTCGCGTCGAAGCGCAGCTGCGCCTCGACCGGGACGTCGGGCTCCGCGCTGTCGGGGAAGGTCACGGGCACCGGGCGGACGGTGGACAACTGCATCGATTCGGCCTCCTGCGCTCACGACGAGCCGGACCGGGGCGGTCCGGCCTGCCCGGGGGCGCCTACCCGGTGCGCCGAGGGGCAGCAGGCGGGGGAGGAATCTCCACCATTCCCACGCATCCCCCGTCCACACGGCACACCATCGTCAACTCCGCATCGGCGCCTTCACTCGCCGGGAGGAAACGGCGGGCGGTCCGGGGCCCCCGGCCCGCTCCGGCGCGGCGCTCCGCGGAGCGGCCCGCCGCCCGAGTGAACGGGCGGCGCGGCGGGCCGGACGGGCCGGGGGCCGGGCGGGCCGGAGGCGATGATCGCCGGAATCCCGGAGGCCCTCACCGTCGGAGGCGGACATGCGGATCCTGCTCCTCGCCAGCGCGTTCAACAGCCTCAGCCAGCGCCTGTACGCCGAACTGCGCGACCGGCGCCATCGAGTGGACGTCCAACTAGCCGATGATGGCGAGGAGTTGACGGAAGTGGTGGCCCGGCTGCGGCCGGACCTGCTGCTCGCGCCGATGCTGCGCACCGCGATCCCGGAGGAGGTCTGGTCGCGGCTCACCTGTCTCGTCGTCCACCCCGGCCCGCCCGGCGACCGCGGCCCCTCCTCCCTGGACCGGGCGATCCAGGAGGGCCGCACCGACTGGGGCGTCACCGTGCTCCAGGCCGAGCGCGAGATGGACGCCGGACCGGTCTGGGCCTGGGCGCCCTGCCGACTGCCCGAACGCGGCAAGAGCGACGTCTACCGCAACGAGGTCTCCGACGCGGCGGTGACCGCCGTCCTGCTCGCCGTCGAGCGGGTCGCCTCCGGCAGCCACGCCCCGCAGCCCCAGCACGGCCCCGGCTGGCGGGGCACCGTCCGCACCCGGCCCGCGCTGCGCCAGCCGGAGCGCCGGATCGACTGGGCCGCCGACCCCACCGCGACGGTGCTGCGCCGGCTGCGCGCCGCGGACTCCCGGCCCGGGGTGCTGGACGAGCTCGGCGGCGCGGAGTGGTACCTGCACGGCGGCCACCGCGAGCGGCTGCTGCGCGGCCGCCCGGGCGAGCTGCTCGCCACCCGGGCCGGCGCCGTCTGCCGGGCCACCGCGGACGGGGCGGTGTGGATCCCCGAACTGCGCCGCCGCCGGACCCCGGGCGGGCCCGCGACCGTCAAGCTCCCGGCCGTGACGGCACTCGGCGCCCTGCTGCCGGCCGTCCCGGAGCGGCCGGCGCCGCTGATGCCGGAGCCGGGCGAGCACCCCGGCTGGTCGGACCTGCGCTACCGCGAGGAGGGCCCGGTCGGCTTCCTGCACTTCTCCTTCCCGGGCGGCGCGATGTCCGCCGAGCACTGCCGCCGGCTGCTGGCGGCCTACCGCTTCGCGCTCGGCCGCCCGACCACGGTGCTGGTGCTGGGCGGCGGCCGGGACTTCTTCTCCAACGGCATCCACCTCAACGTCATCGAGGCCGCCGCGGACCCGGCCGCCGAGTCCTGGGCGAACATCACCGCGATGGACGACCTGGTCGCCGAGGTGCTCACCACCACCGACCGGCTGGTGGTCGCCGCCCTCGGCGGCAACGCCGCGGCCGGCGGGGTGATGCTGGCCCTGGCCGCGGACGAGGTGTGGTGCCGCCGCGGCGTCGTGCTCAACCCGCACTACCGGCTGATGGGGCTGTACGGCTCGGAGTACTGGACGTACACCCTCCCGCGCCGGGTGGGCGCGGCGGAGGCCGAGCGGCTGACCCACCAGGCCCTCCCGGTGTCGGCGGCCGCCGCCGAGCGGCTCGGCCTGGTCGACCGGGTGCTGGACGCGGTGCCGGAGGACTTCGGGGCGGGCGCGGCCCACCTGGCCGGGCTGCTCGCCGCCTCGCCCGGCACCCAGCACCGGATCGCGGCGAAGAAGGCGACGCGCGCCGCCGACGAGCGGACGAAGCCGCTCGACGCGTACCGGGAGGCCGAGCTCGCCGTGCTGCACCGGCAGTTCTTCACACCCGAATCGCCGTACCACGCGCTGCGGTCCGCGTTCGTGCGCAAGCACCCGGTGCCCGCCGGGCTCCGCCCGCAGCCGTGACCCGAACGGCCCGCCGGGCTTGCGCGCACCGGGCGGCGGCGCCGGGTGCGCGGACCGGCGGGCGGTCCGAACCGTTGCTATGACTGGGTCCGAGCCATTTCCTCCGGCTCCCATCCCCGAGGAGGCATCCTCATGGGTGCTGCAACAACCGACACCGACGTGGTGCACATCCTCTGGATCAACGCGGGCCTCAGCTGCGACGGCGACTCCGTCTCGCTGACCGCCGCGATGCAGCCCAGCATCGAGGAGATCGTCACCGGCGCGCTGCCCGGCCTGCCGAAGGTCGCCGTGCACTGGCCGCTGATCGACTTCGAGTGCGGCCCGGTCCAGGGTGCGGACAACTTCGTCGAGTGGTTCTTCAAGGCCGACCGCGGCGAGCTCGAACCGTTCGTGCTGGTCGTCGAGGGGTCGATCCCCAACGAGAAGATCAAGAAGGAGGGCTACTGGTGCGGCTTCGGCGACGACCCCGCCACCGGCCAGCCCATCACCACCAGTGAGTGGCTGGACCGGCTCGCCTCCAAGGCGACCGCCGTGGTCGCGATCGGCACCTGCGCCACGTACGGCGGCATCCACGCGATGGCCGGCAACCCGACCGGCGCGATGGGCGTGCCGGACTACCTCGGCTGGGACTGGAAGTCCAAGGCCGGGCTGCCGATCGTCTGCGTGCCGGGCTGCCCGATCCAGCCCGACAACTTCGCCGAGACCCTCACCTACCTGCTGTACCAGCTGGCCGGCTCCGCGCCGATGATCCCGCTGGACGACAAGCTGCGGCCCGCCTGGCTGTTCGGCGCCACCGTGCACGAGGGCTGCGACCGCGGCGGCTACTACGAACAGGGCCAGTTCGCCACCGAGTACGGCACCCCCGAGTGCCTGGTGCGGCTGGGCTGTTGGGGCCCGGTCGTCAAGTGCAACGTCACCAAGCGCGGCTGGATCAACGGCGTCGGCGGCTGCCCGAACGTGGGCGGCATCTGCATCGCCTGCACCATGCCGGGCTTCCCGGACAAGTTCATGCCCTTCATGAACCCGCCGCCCGGCTCGCGCGTCTCCACCGCCGCCAGCAGCGCGTACGGCTCGCTGATCCGCCGACTGCGCACGATCACCCAGCAGACCGTCGACAAGGAACCGAAGTGGCGCCGCACCGGCCGCCACCTGACCACGGGTTACCGCCCGCCCTGGTGACGGGCAGGGGGCCGCACACCACCCGGTGTGCGGCCCCCGTCGAACGCCGCCCGGCCGCCAGGCCGCCGGGACCCGCAGACCCCGTAGACAAGGAAACGCAGAGACGATGGCAACACCGACGACCAGGGCGGCCGGCGACGGCAGCGGCCTGACCGAGATGTCGTGGGACCCGATCACCCGGATCGTGGGCAGTCTGGGCATCCACACGAAGATCGACTTCAAGCAGAAGCGGGTCGCGGAGTGCTACAGCACCTCCTCGGTGTTCCGCGGCTACAGCGTCTTCATGCGGGGCAAGGACCCGCGCGACGCCCACTTCATCACCAGTCGGATCTGCGGGATCTGCGGCGACAACCACGCCACCTGCTCGGTCTACGCCCAGAACATGGCCTACGGGGTGAAGCCCCCGCACCTGGGCGAGTGGATCATCAACCTCGGCGAGGCCGCCGAGTACATGTTCGACCACAACATCTTCCAGGAGAACCTGGTCGGGGTCGACTACTGCGAGAAGATGGTCCGCGAGACCAACCCGGGCGTCCTCGAACTCGCCGAGCGCACCGAGGCCCCGCACGCCGGCGACCACGGGTACAAGACCATCGCCGACATCATGCGCTCGCTCAACCCGATCGAGGGCGAGTTCTACCGCGAGGCGCTCCAGGTCAGCCGGTACACCCGGGAGATGTTCTGCCTGATGGAGGGCCGCCACGTGCACCCCTCCACGCTCTACCCGGGCGGCGTCGGCACCGTCGCGACCGTGCAGTTGTTCACCGACTACCTGACCCGGCTGATGCGCTACGTGGAGTTCATGAAGAAGGTCGTGCCGCTGCACGACGACCTCTTCGACTTCTTCTACCAGGCGCTGCCCGGCTACGAGGAGGTCGGCCGCCGGCGCGTCCTGCTCGGCTGCTGGGGCAGCCTCAACGACCCGGACCACTGCGACTTCACCTACCGCAACATGACGGACTGGGGCCGGCGGATGTTCGTCACCCCCGGCGTCGTGGTGGACGGCAAGCTCGTCACCAACGACCTGACGCAGATCAACCTGGGCATCCGGATCCTGCTCGGCAGCTCCTACTACGAGGACTGGCAGGGCAAGGAGCAGTTCGTCACCCACGACCCGCTGGGCAACCCGGTCGACCCCCGGCACCCGTGGAACCAGCACACCATCCCCCAGCCGCAGAAGCGCAACTTCGACGACAAGTACAGCTGGGTGATGTCCCCGCGCTGGTTCGACGGCAAGGACCACCTCGCCCTGGACACCGGCGGCGGCCCGATCGCCCGGCTGTGGTCCACCGCGCTGTCCGGCCTGGTCGACATCGGCTACATCAAGGCCACCGGCCACAGCGTCCTGATCAACCTGCCCCGCTCGATGACCAAGCCCGAGGTCACCTTCGAGTGGAAGATCCCGCAGTGGAGCAACGCGATCGAGCGCAACCGCGCCCGCACCTACTTCCAGGCCTACGCGGCCGCCGCCGCCCTGCACTTCGCGGAGAAGGCGCTCGAGGAGGTCCGCGCCGGGCGCAGCCAGACCTGGGAGCGCTTCGAGGTGCCGGACGAGTCGATCGGCTGCGGCTTCACCGAGGCCGTGCGCGGCGTGCTCTCGCACCACATGGTGATCCGCGACGGCAAGATCGCCAACTACCACCCGTACCCGCCCACCCCGTGGAACGCCAGCGTGCGCGACAGCTACGGCACGCCCGGCCCGTACGAGGACGCGGTGCAGAACACGCCGATCTTCGAGGAGAACTCCCCGGAGAACTTCAAGGGCATCGACATCATGCGCGCCGTGCGCAGCTTCGACCCCTGTCTGCCCTGCGGCGTCCACATGTACGTCGGCAACGGCCGCACCCTCAAGACCATGCACGTGCCCACCGGCCTCAGCGGGTTGACCGCATGACGGCCGAACAGACCGGCCTGCGGATCCAGCAGGCCCTGGACGCGCTGGCCGGCAGCGGTGCCGAGCAGGCGGGCGAGCAACTCGTCCGCGACCTCATGGAGTTCTACGGCGAGGGCCTGGCCAGACTCGTCCCGGCGCTCCCCCCGCCCGCGCTGGAGGGGATGCTGGACGACCCGGCGGTGGCCGGTCTGCTGCTCCTGCACGACCTGCACCCCGAGCCCGTCGCCGCCCGGATCGACCGGGCGCTCGCCGCCCTGCCCGAGCGGATCGAGGTGCTCGGGTTCGAACCCGCGACCGGCACCCTGCGGGTGCGCCGCACGGCCACCGGCTGCGGCTGCGGGGAGGCGGAGGTGGAGGCCGCCCTCGCCTGCCACGCGCCCGAGGTGACCGCACTGGACCTGGAACGCGCCCCCCAACTGCTCCAGATCGGCACCCGCCCGCCGCAGCCCGCGGAGGCGCGGTGAACACCCGCAGGGTCTCCCGGGACGGCACCGCCCTGCTGCGCCGGCTGCGCGAGCCGGCCCCGCCGCGCCCCGAGCAGTGCGGCCTGTGCGGCCGGGACCTGCCGCCCGGCCACCGCCACCTGGTCGACGTCGAGGAACGCGCGCTGGCCTGCACCTGCACCGCCTGCGCGCTGCTGTTCCAGCAGCAGGGCGCGGCCGGCGGCCGCTACCGGACCGTCCCGGACCGCTACCTGGCCGATTCGGACGGCGCACCCGACGAGCGGGTCTGGTCGGTGCTGGGCGTCCCGGTCGGGACCGTCTTCCTGCTCCGCAACGCCGTGCTGGACCGGCTGCTCGCCTTCTACCCCGGGCCGGCCGGTGCCACCGAGAGCGAGGTGGACGAGGAGGCCTGGCAACGGGCCCTCGGCGGCAACCGGCTGGCCGCCGCCCTGGAACCGGACGTGGAGGCGCTGCTGCTGCGCCGCACCGAAGGACGGGTCGACTGCTTCCTGGTGCCGGTCGACGTCTGCTACGAACTGGTCGGCCGGCTCCGGCGGTGCTGGCACGGCTTCGACGGCGGAGCCGAGGCCCGCAGTGAACTCGACCTGTTCTTCGGGCGGTTGGCCGATCGGGCGGCCCCGCTGCCGACGGCGGTGACGGCGTGACGGCGCTCGGCTTCGCCTGCACCGGGGTGCGCTCCGACCCGTACGCGGCCGGGCCGACCCTGGTGTTCCGGCTGCGGATCACGGCGCCCGCCGACACCCGGGTGCACGCCCTCGCCCTGCAGTGCCAGCTGCGGATCGAACCCGCCCGCCGGCCGTACACCGACGCCGAGGGCGAGCGGCTGACGGACCTCTTCGGCGGTCGGGAGCGCTGGGCGACCACGCTCAACCCGATCCAGTTCGCCACCGTGCCGCTGCTGGTGCCCGGCTTCACCGGGGAGACCGAGGCCGACCTCGTCGTCCCGGGCAGCTACGACCTGGAGGTGGCCTGCGCCCGGTACTTCCGGGCACTGGACGACGGCGAGGTGCCCCTGCTGATGCTCTTCTCCGGCACCGCCTTCGCCGGCCCCGGCGGCTTCCAGGTCACCCCCGTGCCCTGGGACAAGGAGGCCCGGGTGCGGATGCCGGTGCGGGTCTGGCGGGAGGCCGTCGACCAGCACTTCCCCGGCTGCGGCTGGCTGCGGCTGCCCGAGCGCGTCCTGGACGACCTGCTCGCCTACCGCTCCCGGCGGGCCCTGCCCTCCTGGGAGGCGACGGTGCGCGCGCTGCTCGCGGGTGCCGAGCGCAGCGGGGTGGACGCATGAGCGGGCTCCCCGAGGGGATCGAGCGCGGCTTCGCGGCCGCCCGGCAGATCGCCGACGCGGTGCTGCTGGAGGGCTACGTGCTCTACCCGTACCGCGCCTCGGCCGCCAAGAACCGGCTGCGCTGGCAGTTCGGCGTGCTGGTGCCCCCCGAGTACACCCGGCAGGGCGGCGAGCACTCCCACCAGCGCACCGAATGCGTCCTGGAGGCGCGCGAGGACGACCGGCTGGCGGTCGAGCTGCGCTTCCTGCGGGTCCAGCGGCGCACCGTCGAACGGGCCGCCGCCAACGGGGAGTTCGAGTCGGTGGAACGGCTGGAGCTGGCCGACCGGGTGCTGGTCGACTGGGACGAGGGCGTCGAGGAAAGGGTCGAACTGCTGCTCCCGGTCGATGAGTTGACCGGCGACGGAGTGCAGCGGGGATTCCGGCTGCCGGGCGTCGGCAGCACCGAGCTGCTGCACGAGGACGGGACGGCGGTCGGCCGGCTGGTGCGACGGCGCGAACAGGTCGACGGGCTGCTGCGGTTGCGGATGGAGGAGCTGCCCGGCCCGTTCCGGGCCCAGCGGCTCACCGCCGAGGTGGAGAACGTCTCCGGCTGGACGCCGCACCGGCGGGCCGGCCGGGAGGAGGCCCTGCCGCGCTCGCTGGTCTCCGCCCACCTGCTGCTCGGCCTGGAGCACGGCCGCTTCCTCTCGGTCACCGACCCGCCCGAGTGGGCCCGCCCGGCCGTCCGGCGTTGTCGCAACCGGCACACCTGGCCGGTACTGGCCGGCCCGGAGGGCGACCGCCGGGTGATGCTGTCCTCGCCGATCATCCTGGAGGACCACCCGCGGATCGCCCCGGAGAGCCTCGGCACCCTGTACGACGCCACCGAGATCGACGAGATCCTGGCGCTGCGCACGGCCGCCCTGACCGAGGACGAGAAGCGCGAGGCCCGCGGCACCGACGACCGGGCCGGCGCGGTCATCGACCTCGCCGAGTCGATGCCGCCCGAGGTGCTGGAACGCCTGCACGGCGCCGTCCGCGGGCTGCGCGAGATCACCGGCGACCGCGCGGCCGAGCAGCCGTGGTGGGACCCGGGCAACGACCAGGAGGTGGACCCCGAACGGGACCGGGTGCTGGTCGACGGCCGGTCGGTCGGCGCGGGCAGCCGGGTGGTGCTGCGGCCCGGACGGCGGCGCACCGACGCCCAGGACCTCTTCCTGGCCGGGCGGACCGGCGTCGTCGAGGCGGTGCTGCACGACGTCGACGGCTCGGTGCACCTGGCCGTCACGGTGGAGGACGACCCGGGCGCGGACCTCTGGCGGGCCCAGGGGCGCTTCCGCTACTTCCAGCCCGACGAGGTCACCCCGCTGGAGGAGTCGTGACCGGCGGGGCGGTGCTGGTCGCCGGGGTCGGCAACGTCTTCCTCGGTGACGACGGCTTCGGGGTGGAGACCGTCCGACGGCTGGCCGCCCACCCGCTGCCGGCGGGCGTCGAGCTGGTGGACGTGGGGGTGCGCGGCGTCGACCTCGCCTACCGGCTGCTCGACGGCTACCGCACCGCCGTCCTGGTGGACGCCACCTGCCGGGGTGGCCCGCCCGGCACCGTCTACCTGATCGAGGCGGCCGCCGACCCGGTGGAGGTGCCCGTCCTGGACGGCCACCGGATGGGCCCGGACGCCGTGCTCGGGCTGCTCGCCACGCTGGCCGTCGGTACCGGGGGCACGGTGCCGGGGCGGGTGCTGGTGGTCGGGTGCGAGCCGGCCTCGCTGGAGGAGGGCATCGGGCTGAGCGAGCCCGTCGCCGCCGCCGTCGAGGAGGCCGTCCGGGCGGTCCTGCGGGTCGTCGAGGAGGAGAGCGCGCAGCAGGAGAGGAGGACAACACCATGCTGAGGAAACTGTTCTGCGCCGCCCTGCTGGCCGGGATCGGCGCCGTGGTCTGGCAGAGCCTGCCGGACCTCCGGCGGTACCTGAGGATCTCCCGGATGTAGGCGCGGATTGCTGCGAACGGTGCAGCGCCGGGCGCGGTGGCGGCGCGGCTTCGGTCCGTCGCCGCCACCGCCCCCTGTAATGGGGCGCGTTGCCGCCCGCCGTGGGAAGGGACCCATGCACGAGATGTCGATCGCCGCCGCCGTCGTCGAGCAGGTGGACGAGGCCGCCCGGCGGCACGGGGCCCCCGGGGTGGCCCGAGTGCGGCTGCAGGTCGGCGAGTTGGCCGGGGTGGTCGCCGAGGCCCTGGACTTCTGCTTCGAACTGGCCTGCGCCGGAACCCTGGTGGAGGGTGCGGCGCTGGACACCGAGCCGGTCGCGGCGAGGGCCCGGTGTGCGCCCTGCGCGGTCGAGTGGGCCGTCGGCATGCCGCCGGACCTCGGCTGCCCGAACTGCCGCACGGGCGGCGGCGTCCACCTGCTCGCCGGGCGCGAGCTCCAGATCCTCGACGTCGAGTGGGCCGGGCGCCCGCCGGCCGGACAGAAAGGCTGATCCCGATGTGCGAGACGGGCCACACGCTCGACCTCCGGCGGGCGGTCCTCGCCCGCAACGACGACAGCGCCCGCGAACTGCGGGCCGGGCTCACCGCCCGCGGCACCGCCGCGGTCAATCTGCTCTCCAGCCCGGGCAGCGGCAAAACCGCCCTGCTGGAGGCCGAGTTGGGGCTCGCCCGACAGCGCGGGATCGCGGTCGCCGCGCTCACCGCCGACCTCGCCACCGAGAACGACGCGCTGCGGCTGGCCCGTTCGGGCGCGCCGGTGAAGCAGGTGCTCACCGACGGGCTCTGCCACCTGGAGGCGCGGATGCTCGCCGGGCACCTGGACGGCTGGCTGCCCCGGGACTGCCGGCTGCTGTTCGTGGAGAACGTCGGCAACCTGGTCTGCCCGGCCTCCTACGACCTCGGCGAGACGCTGCGGGTGGTGCTGGCCTCGGTCACCGAGGGCGAGGACAAACCGCTCAAGTACCCGACCGCGTTCGGGTTGGCCAACCTCGTGCTGGTGACCAAGACGGACCTCGCCGCGGCGGCCGAGTTCGACGAGGCGGCGTTCCTGGCGAACGTCCAGCGGGTCAACCCGGGGGTGGAGGTGGTGCGTACCTCGGCCCGCAGTGGGGAGGGGGCCGGGGCGCTGCTGGATCGGGCGCTGGGCGTGCTGGCCGGCGCGGTGCCGCACCGGCCGGTGATGGCGGCCGGGCACGCGCACGACGGGCACCACCATGACGGGCACCACCATGACGGGCACGCGCACGACGGCCACCACCACGACGGGCACCACCATGAGGGGCACGGGCCCGGGACGCACCCCGGCCACCGGCACCACCCGGTGGCGGAGACGCCGTGACGGCGCTCGACCGCGAGCGGCGGCGGGTCGCCGTCCGCGGCCTGGTGCAGGGCGTCGGCTTCCGGCCGTTCGTCTTCGCGCTGGCCCGGGAGCTCGGCCTCGACGGCACCGTCACCAACACCGGCGAGGGCGTGCTCGCCGAGGTCGAGGGCGACCGGGCGGCCCTGGAGGCCTTCTGCCACCGGGTGGCCGCCGACGCGCCGCCGCTGGCCCGGGTCGCCTCGGTCGAGCACGCGCCGCTCGCCGTCACCGGTGCCACCGGCTTCGCCATCACCGCCTCCCGCACCGACGGGCCGCGCGCCACTCTGATCCCGCCCGACGTGGCGACCTGCGCCGACTGCCTGGCCGAACTCACCGACCCGGCCGACCGGCGCCACCGGCACCCCTTCATCAGCTGCACCAACTGCGGCCCCCGGCACACCATCGTGACCGGCCTGCCGTACGACCGCGCCAACACCACCATGGCCGGCTTCCCGATGTGCCCCGACTGCGCCCGGGAGTACACCGACCCCGCCGACCGCCGCTTCCACGCCCAGCCCGTCGCCTGCCACGCCTGCGGACCGCGGCTCGGTCTGACCGTGCCCGGGCGGGCCGACCTCGGCGGCGAGGAGGCCCTCGGCGAGGCCCGGCGGCTGCTGGCCGACGGGGCGATCCTCGCGGTCAAGGGCATCGGCGGCCACCACCTCGCCTGCGACGCACGCGACGCCGCGGCCGTCGCCCTGCTGCGCCGCCGCAAGCGGCGCGGCGACAAGCCCTTCGCGGTGATGGCCCGCGACCTCGCCACCGTCGAGCGCCTGCTGGAACTCGGGCCGGTGGAACGGGAACTGCTCACCGGTCCGGTCCGGCCGATCGTCCTGCTGCGCCGCCCCGGCGGCTTCGCGGCGGAACTCCCGGGGGTCGCCCCGGGCAGCCCCGACCTCGGGGTGCTGCTCCCGTACACCCCGCTGCACCACCTGCTGCTCGCCGCGCCCGGGCCGGACCTGCTGGTGATGACCAGCGCCAACCTCTCCGGCGAGCCGATCGTCACCGACGACCGGGAGGCGCTCACCGCACTCGCCCCGCTGGTCGACGCCTGGCTCGGCCACGACCGGCCGATCAACGTCCCCTGCGAGGACTCGGTGGTGCGGGTGGTGGACGGCGAGCAGCTGCCGCTGCGCCGCTCGCGCGGGTACGCGCCGCTGCCGCTCCCGCTGCCGCTGCCCGTACGGCCGGTGCTCGCGGTGGGCGGTGACCTCAAGAACGCCTGCGCGCTGGGCCGGGACGGCTACGCCTGGCTGTCCGGGCACATCGGCGACATGGACGACCTGGCCACGCTGCGGGCCTTCGACCGCGCGGTCGAGCAGCTCGGCACCGTCAGCGGGGTGCGGCCCGAACTGCTGGTCGCCGACCGGCACCCCGGCTACCGCTCGGTCCGGCACGCCGAGCACACCGCCGCCGGTCGTCCGGTGCGCCGGGTGCAGCACCACCACGCCCACATCGCCGCGGTGCTCGCCGAGCACGGGCTGGACGGTGGCCGCCCGGTGCTCGGGGTGGCCTTCGACGGCACCGGCTACGGCGAGGACGGCGCGATCTGGGGCGGCGAACTGCTGCTGGCCGACTACGACGGGTTCCGCCGGCTGGCGCACCTCGGCTATGTGTCGCTGCCGGGCGGGGACGCCGCCGTGCGCCGCCCGTACCGGACGGCGCTCGCCCATCTGCACGCGGCCGGCCTGCCCTGGGCCGCCGGACTGCCGCCGGTCCGGGTCTGCCCGGTCGAGGAACTGCGCCTGTTGGAGAGGCAGTTGGCGCGCGGGCTGAACTGCGTGCCGACCTCCAGCATGGGGCGGCTGTTCGACGCGGTGTCCTCGCTCGCCGGGATCTGCCACCGGGCCGGGTACGAGGCCCAGGCGGCGATCGAACTGGAGGCGGCCGCCGTGGAGTTCGGCCCGGCCGAGGGCTACGCCTTCGGGCTGCTCGCCGACGGGGGCGGCTGGAGCGTCGACCCGGGGCCGGTGCTGGCCGGGGTGGTCGCGGACGTGGCCGGGGGCGCGCCCGGCGGGCTGGTCGCGGCGCGCTTCCACGCGGCGGTGGCCGCGCTGGTCCGCCGGGTCTGCGCCGCCGCCCGGGACCGGCACGGCACCACCACGGTGGCCCTGAGCGGCGGCGTCTTCGCCAACGCACTGCTCTCCTCGGCCTGCGCGCGCGGCCTGGGGGAGGACGGCTTCACCGTGCTGCGGCACCGCAGGGTGCCGCCCAACGACGGAGGGCTGGCACTCGGCCAGCTGATGGTGGCCGGCCGGTCGTCGGCCGCCCGGGAGGAGTGACAGCGGATGTGCCTGGCGGTGCCCGGCAGGGTGACGGAGATCGGGGAGCGGGACGGGGCCCGGATGGCGGTGATGGACTTCGGCGGGGTGGTCAAGGACGTGTGCCTGGAGTACCTGCCCGACCTGGAGGTGGGGGACTACGCGATCGTGCACGTGGGCTTCGCGTTGCAGCGTCTGGACGAGGAGTCGGCCCGGCGGACCCTGCAGCTGTTCGAGGAACTCGGGCTGCTGCAGGAGGAGTTCGGCGACCCCTGGGAGGCGGCGGGCGGCCCGGGCGGCAGCTCGGGGGAGTGGGTCGGCACGCCGGGCTCCGAGGAGGCGGGTCGGTGAGGTACCTGGAGGAGTTCCGCAACCCCGAGCTGGCGGAGGGCCTGCTCGCCGACATCCGGGCGACGGTCACCCGGCCCTGGGCGCTGATGGAGGTGTGCGGCGGCCAGACGCACAGCATCATCCGGCACGCCATCGACCAACTCCTGCCGGAAGAGGTCGAGTTGATCCACGGCCCGGGCTGCCCGGTGTGCGTCACCCCGCTGGAGGTGATCGACCGGGCGCTCGCGATCGCGGCCCGGCCCGAGGTGATCTTCTGCTCCTTCGGGGACATGCTGCGGGTGCCCGGCACCGATCGGGACCTGTTCCGGGTCCGCGGCGAGGGCGGTGACGTCCGGGTGGTGTACTCGCCGCTGGACGCGCTGCGGATCGCCCGGGAGAACCCGGACCGGGAGGTGGTCTTCTTCGGCATCGGCTTCGAGACCACCGCCCCGCCCAACGCGATGGCCGTCCACCTGGCCCGGAAGCAGCGGCTGGGCAACTTCAGCATGCTGGTCTCGCACGTCCGGGTGCCCCCGGCGATCGAGGCGATCATGGCCTCGCCGGACTGCCGGGTGCAGGCCTTCCTGGCCGCCGGGCACGTGTGCAGCGTGATGGGCACCGCCGAGTACCCGGCGCTCGCGGAGCGCCACCGCGTCCCGATCGTGGTCACCGGTTTCGAGCCGCTGGACATCCTGGAGGGCATCCGGCGCACCGTGCGGCAACTGGAACGCGGCGAGCACACCGTCGACAACGCCTACCCGCGGGCCGTGCGGGCCGAGGGCAACCCGGCCGCCCGGGCGATGCTGGAGGACGTCTTCGAGGTGACCGACCGCCCGTGGCGGGGCATCGGGGTGATCCCGCGCAGCGGCTGGCGGCTCGCCCCGGGCTACCGCAACCACGACGCCGAGCACCGCTTCGACGTCGCGGGCATCCGGACCAGCGAACCCGCCCAGTGCCGGGCCGGCGAGGTGCTCCAGGGCCTGCTGAAGCCCCACCAGTGCGAGGCCTTCGGCACCGTCTGCACCCCGCGCACCCCGCTCGGCGCCACCATGGTCTCCAGCGAGGGCGCCTGCGCCGCGTACTACCTCTACCGGCGGCTGAGCACGCCGAACCCCGCCCAGGAGGCGAGCCCCGTTGGCTGACACCGACCTGCTCACCGGTACCGCCGCACCGGACTTCTCGGGCTGGAGCTGCCCGCTGCCGCTGCGCGACCACCCCCGGGTGGTGATGGGGCACGGGGGCGGCGGGGCGATGTCCGCCGAGCTGGTGGAGAACCTCTTCGCGCCCGCCTTCGGCGGGCCGGTGCTGGCCGGCCTCGGCGACTCCGCCGTCCTGGAGCTGGGCGGCGCCCGGCTGGCCTTCTCCACCGACTCCTACGTGGTGCGGCCGCTGTTCTTCCCCGGCGGCTGCATCGGCGACCTCGCCGTCAACGGCACGGTCAACGACCTGGCCATGAGCGGGGCCCGGGCGGCCTACCTGTCCTGCGGCTTCATCCTGGAGGAGGGGGTGGAGCTGGCGGTGGTGGACCGGGTCGCCCGGGCGCTGGGCGCCGCCGCCCGCACCGCCGGGGTGGAGGTGGCCACCGGGGACACCAAGGTGGTCGAGGCCGGGCACGGGGACGGCGTCTACCTGAACACCGCCGGCATCGGGCTCGTCCCGGCCGGGGTCGACATCCGGCCGCAGCGGGCCCGCCCGGGCGACGTGGTGATCGTCAGCGGGCCGATCGGGCTGCACGGGGTGGCGATCATGAGCGTCCGGGAGGGGCTGGAGTTCGGGGTCGAGGTGCGCAGCGACTGCGCGGCGCTCGGCGGGCTGGTCGGGGCGATGCTCGCGGTGACCCGTGACCTGCACGTCCTGCGCGACCCCACCCGGGGCGGGCTGGCGGCGGCGCTCAACGAGATCGCGGCGGCCGCCGGAGTGGGCGTGGTGGTGACCGAACGGGCCGTCCCCGTTCCGGACCCGGTGGCCAACGCCTGTGCCGTCCTGGGCCTGGACCCGATGTACATCGCCAACGAGGGCAAGCTGGTCGCCTTCGTCCCGCGCGGCGAGGCGGAGGCCGTGCTGGCCGCGATGCGGGCCCACCCGCTGGGGGCGGAGGCGGTGGTGATCGGCGAGTGCGTCGAGGAGCACCCCGGGATGGTGGTCGCGCGCACCGGCTTCGGCGGCACGCGCGTGGTCGACCTGCCGATGGGGGAGCAGCTGCCGCGGATCTGCTGAGCGGGGGGCCGGCGGTCCGTCGGCGGTCCGTCGGCCCCGTCGCGGGGATATCGATTTCTGTTCGGGCCGGGTTGTCGCGTACAGTGGTCTCACCGACGCGGGGTGGAGCAGCTCGGTAGCTCGCTGGGCTCATAACCCAGAGGTCGCAGGTTCAAATCCTGTCCCCGCTACCAAGGGAAGCCGGGGTCGACGCACTTGTTGCGTCGGCCCCGGCTTCTTCGGTTTCCGCCGGTGCGACGTCCGCCGGCGAGCCGGATGCCCGTGCGGCCCTTCCGCTCCGCCACCCTTCCGCTCCGCCACTCCTCCGCCTTTCGCCCCTCTGCGGGCTTCCGGGTGTCGTGTCCGAGTTTGAGTGAACATCAGATCGAATGCCTTGATGGGACCATGACGTGACATCAGGTTACTTTGAGGTAATTTAAGGGTGTCGTCCGGGTGAACGTCCCCGGCCTCCTCTGAAGGACTCGTACGTGCTCTCTCACCGCTTCCGCCGTTCCGGCCGCCGTCTGGCCGGTTCCGCCCTGGCGCTCGCCGCCGCCGCCGTCGCCCTGCCCGTCGCTCCCGCGTCCGCCGATCCGGCCCCGGCCGCCCCGGCCGACGCCACCCCGTACCTGGACGCGGTGGAGGCGGCGCTGCGGCAGGTGTCGCCCGGCCTGGAGGGGACGGTCTGGCAGCGGACAGCGGGCAACCGGCTGGACGCACCGGCCGGGGACCCGGGCGGCTGGCTGCTGCAGACGCCCGGATGCTGGGGCGACGCCTCGTGCACCGAACGGGCCGGTACGAAGCGGCTGTTGGACCGGATGCGGGAGAACATCGGCAAGGCCACCCGGACCGTCGACATATCAACTCTCGCGCCGTTCCCGGACGGTGCGTTCCAGGACGCCATCGCCGACGGCCTCCGGGCGTCGGTCGCGGCGGGTCACGCACCGCACGTCCGGGTGCTGGCCGGGGCCGCGCCGCTGTACAACATCACCGCGCTGCCGTCGAAGTACCGGGACGACCTGGTGGCCCGGCTGGGCGACGCCGCAGGCAGCGTGACCGTCGAGGTGGCCTCGATGACGACGGCCAGGACGGCGTTCTCCTGGAACCACTCCAAGCTGCTGGTGGTGGACGGGCAGAGCGTCATCACCGGCGGGATCAACAACTGGAAGAACGACTACCTGGACACCGCCCACCCGGTGACCGACGTCGACCTCGCGCTGAACGGCCCGGCCGCCGCCTCCGCCGGCGCCTACCTGGACACCCTGTGGGACTGGACCTGCCGCAACAGCGGCCTCCTGTCGGCCGCCTGGTTCGCCTCCACGAACGGCGCCGGGTGCACCCCGGATCTGGAGCAGCGGCTCAACCCGGCGGCCGCGCAGGTGCCCGCGACCGGCGGCGTGCCGGTGATCGCCGTCGGCGGCCTGGGCGTCGGGATCCGGGACACCGACCCCGCCTCCGGCTACCGCCCGGGCCCGGCGCCCGCCGTGGACGACGTCAAGTGCGGCCCGATCGGCCTGCGCGACCGCACCAACGACGACCGCGACTACGCCGCGGTCAACCCGGAGGAGGGCGCGCTGCGCGCGCTGATCGCGAGCGCCGGCAGCCGGATCGACATCTCCCAGCAGGACATGACCGGCACCTGCCCGCCGATGCCCCGCTACGACGTGCGGCTCTTCGACCAGCTCGCGGGCAAGCTCGCCGACGGCGTGAAGGTCCGCATCGTGGTCAGCGACCCCGGCAACCGGGGCACGGTGGGCAGCGGCGGCTACTCGCAGATCCGCTCGCTGAACGAGATCAGCGACACCCTCACCGCCCGGCTCACCGCCCGCCTCGGCGACCCGGGCCGGGCCCGCACGGCGATGTGCCGGAACCTCCAACTCGCCCCGTTCCGGGCCGCGTCCGCCCCGACCTGGGCCGACGGGCACCCGTACGCCCTGCACCACAAGCTGGTCTCGGTCGACGGCTCCGCGTTCTTCGTCGGCTCCAAGAACCTGTACCCGGCCTGGCTGCAGGACTTCGGCTACGTGGTCGAGGACCGCGCCGCCGCAGGGCAGTTGGACGCGCAGCTGCTGGCCCCGCAGTGGCAGTACTCGCAGGCCGCGGCGACCTTCGACTACAGCCGCGGGCTCTGCCAGGGCTGAGGCCGGGCACCGACCGGCCGACCGGGGTGTCCGGTCTCCGGCACCCTGGACGGCCGGTCGACCGCTGAGCGAGCATGGGGAGCATGCCCGAGACGCCGAAGTCCGCCCGCACGATCGCCGATGAGCACGTCGCCCGGGTCGCCGCACTCGACCCGGTGACCTCGACCAGACTGGGCCTGCACCCCGGGGACGACCGGCAGCCGGACCTGTCACCGGAGGGCTTCGAGGCGCGGGCCGAACTGGCCCGCCGGACGCTCGCCGTGCTCGACGCGGCCGCCGGTCCCGGGGACCGTCCCGGTGACGACCCCGCGGAGCGGGACTGTGCCGGGCTGCTGCGGGAACGGCTCACCGCCGAACTCGCGGTGCACGAGGCGGGGGACCACTTCCGGGCGCTGCGCAACGTCAACTCGCCGCTGCACCAGGTGCGGGGCGTGTTCACCATGATGGCCACCGACACCGAGGAGCAGTGGGCCGCCGTGGCCGGCCGGCTGCGCGAGGTGCCCGGCGCGCTGGACGGCTACCGGGCGACCCTCACCGAGGGCATCGGCCGCGGGCTGCTGAGCGCGCCCCGCCAGGCCCGCGCGGTGATCGCCCAACTGGACGCCTGGAGCGGGCGGGACAACGGCGGCGCGAGCTGGTTCGCCGGGTTCGCGGCGACCGGCCCCGCCGCGCTGCGCACCGAACTGGACGCCGCCGCCGAGCGGGCGGCCGCCGCCACCGCGGCCTTCCGCGACTGGCTGCACGACACCTACCTGCCCGCCGCCGACGGCACCCCGGACGCCGTCGGCCGCGAGCGCTACCTGCGCTCCGCCCGCTGGTCCAACGGCGCCGACCTCGACCCGGGGGAGGCGTACGCCTGGGCCTGGGAGGAGTTCCACCGCACGGTCGCCGAGATGCGGACCGAGGCGGAGCGGATCCTCCCCGGCGCGGGCGTCCGGGCCACCATGGACCACCTCAACCGGCACGGCCACGCGGTCGAGGGGGAGGAGAACGTCCGGGCGTGGCTCCAGCAGGTCATGGACGAGGCGATCGACGCCCTCGACGGCACCCACGTCGACCTCAGCCCGGCGATGCGCCGGGTGGAGACCAGGATCGCGCCGCCGGGCAGCTCGGGCGCGCCCTACTACACCGGCCCCAGCCTGGACTTCAGCCGCCCCGGGCGCACCTACCTGCCCACCCTCGGCCGGCGGTCCTTCCCGACCTGGCAACTGGTCAGCACCTGGTACCACGAGGGCGTGCCCGGACACCACCTGCAGACCGCCCGCTGGACGGCCTGCGCCGACCGGCTCAGCAGCTACCAGATCACCCTCGGCGCGGTCAGTGCCGACAAGGAGGGCTGGGCGCTGTACGCCGAGCGGCTGATGGACGAACTGGGCTTCCTCACCGACCCCGCCCGGCGCCTGGGCTACCTGGACAAGCAGATGCTGCGGATCATCCGGGTCATCGTCGACCTCGGCATGCACCTGGAACTGGCCGTTCCGGCCGGCACGGCGACCGAGGAGTGGAGCGGCCGCGGCGGCGAGCGCTGGAACGCGGCCCTCGCCGACGAGTTCATGGCCGCCCACCACGGCAGCGAGTTCCCGCGGCGCTCCTCCGAGATCGACCGCTACCTCGGCTGGCCCGGCCAGGCCATCGGCTACAAGCTCGGCGAGCGGGTCTGGCTGGAGGGCCGGGAGGCCGCCCGCCGTCGGCAGGGCGCGGACTTCGACCTGCGGGCCTGGCACTCCCGGGTGCTCGCCCACGGCTCGCTCGGCCTGGACGCCCTGGCGGACCGCCTCGCGGCAGGCTGAGCGGGGGCGCCGACGGGCGCCGGACGGCCGCGTGCCGCCGTGGGGTGGCGCTCACGGGCGGGCGTTCGTGATGGCGGGCTGGGTCTTCTGGTTGTAGATCTCCTGGCCGGCCGCGTTGAAGGCGTGGACGTAGGGGTCCGGGCCGAAGTCCTTCGTGTCGGGGCTCGTGGTGACGGCCGCCGCGTAGACGAACGCGCCGTCGGCCATGACGGCCGGGTACTGGGTCGGGTCGTCGCCGTAGCTGATGGTGACCTTGGCGACGTCGGAGGTGTAGTGCCCGGCGCCCAACGCGAGGGACCTGCCGCCACCGAGCGGCGTGCCGGAGCTGTCGAAGAACTCGATCAGGTGCCCGGCGCCCCACAGGCGGTCGTTGATGAACGTCGCGGGGACGGACGTGCTCCGGCCCTTGTCGCCCTTGGACTCGCACTGCACGTACTGGCCGCCGGAGTCGACGGCGACGACGACACCGTCGGTGGTCGCCGAGGCGACCGGGGCGCGGACCGCGATCACCGCGTGGTACTTCGACGCCCCGGACCCCAGGCAGGACGTCAGGATCTTGGCAGTGGTCCCGGCATCGATCGGCGACGTCTCCGTACTGACCAGGGCGGACGCGGCGGTGGCGCGGGGGGAGGCCGACTCGGAGGGGGCGTCCGCGGTGGCCGCGCCCTGTTGCGGTCCCGGCGGCTGCTGTGCCCCCGGCGAAAGCAGCGAGGGGAGGGCCAGGCACAGGGCCGCCGCGGTGCAGGCCGCGGTCGCGCCCAGGGCGTGCCGGCGGCGCCGGCGCCGGTCGGCGCGACGGCGGATCTCCGCGGCGGGCAGGGCCGGTGCGGACATCCGGGTGCCGAGCAGCCGCAGCCGGTCGGCGAGGGCGTCGGGGCGGGGGTCGTGGACGGGGTCAGACACAGAGGTTTCCTTCCTCGCTGGTCGGGGCCCGGTCGGCGAGGACGGCCGCGAGCGCGGTCCGGCCGCGGGCGAGGCGGCTCTTGACGGCGCTGACGCTGGCGCCGGTCTCCCTGGCGACCTGCTCGACCGAGAGGTCGCACATGTGGTGCAGGACCAGGGCGCCGCGCTGCGCCTCGGGCAGGTCGCGGAGCGCGGCGACCAGCACCAGGTGCTCCTCGGTGGGCGGTTCGACGGCGGGTGGTTCCTGGCGGTGGTGGCGTCCGGCCAGTTGGAGGCCCCGGGCGAGACGCCGCCAGCGGGAGTGGGCCAGCCGCCGGGCCGTGGTCCGGATCCATGCCTCCGGGGCGTTGTCCAGGTCGAAGGTGCGCCTGCGGTCCCAGGCACGGATGAAGGCCTCCTGGACCACGTCCTGTGCCTCGGACCAGTTGCCGGTCAGCGCGTAGAGCTGCCCGGTCAGGCGGGAGAAGGACGCGGCGTAGAACGCGTCGAACTCCTGTGGCGTCATCAAAAGCCTCTCCTCTGGGGCTGTCCGTCGGCTCGCGGCGCAGGCGATGGGCGCGGAGGCACTCCCGGACCGCGGTGGTGGAGTCGTGCCTCCTGCGCGGAGCCTCCCGGCCTGTACGCACGAGTACCTGCCCGGGGTTGCACCGACGCCTATGACCTGGATCACGCGGGTGGGGTGCGACCGGTCGGGCGTCGGCAGGCGTAGCCGAGGTGTCGGCCTCAACCGGACGCCGGCAGGAAAGGACAGGATCCATGCGCATCCGCCCGACCATGATCATCACTGCCACCGTCGCCGCCGCGGCCATCGCGACCGCGGGGGGAATGGCCGCCGCCGCCACCGGCGAGGCCGGCACGCCGACGGCCAAGCCCACGGCCCAGGCCGAGCCCGCCGCCGCCCCCTCGGCCGAGCCCACCGCCACCCCCTCGGCCAAGGCCGACGGCGCCGCCAAGGCCGACGCCCCGGCGGCCTCCGGCAGCGGCTCGGCCGTTGCCCGGGGGACTGCGGCCAAGGGTGCCTTCACCGTCGACGCCACGGCGACCTCGCCGATCGATGCCGGGACCACCGCCAAGATCCTGGCGTCCTGCCTGGGGTCCGAGGCGTCGAAGTACCACGCGGTGATCGCGGTCCGCACCCCGGTCGCCTCCCCGGACGAGGACGGCGTCGTCGTCGCCGTCAACTCCGGCGGCCAGTACGTGCAGTGCGAGTCGAAGGGCGACAAGGGCCGGAGCATGTCCGTCCCCGCGACGTTCATCAACGACCGTCTGTGGGGCGCCGGTCACCTGATCGAGTTCTTCGACAGCTTCAGCACGCCGCTCGGTGGCGGCAAGTCCCTCTCGCTGGGCGCCGGGCACTACACCTCCGACGTCGCCAAGGTCACCATCAGCTACGGCGACGACGCGAAGCAGTACCCGGCGGTCATGGCCGGCGGCGCGTTCGTCTACGCGGCGACCATCACCACGAGCGCCGGCGAGAACGGCCTCACCGGGGAGCCCTACGTCCACGCCTTCAACGCGGCCGGCCAGGAGATCTACAACCAGAAGACCCAGCCCAACGTCAAGAACACCCACCCGTAAGCACCACTCTCCCCGTGACCGTACGGGGTCGTCCGGCGGACGGGCACACGCGGTGTGGCCGTCCGCCGGACGGGGCGGCGGTGGACGGGCGGCGCCGGATCTCCGGGACGCGCCCGCTCAGTCGCCCGGCGCCTCCTCCGCCGTGGGCGCGCACCCGGAGGCGGCCATGACGCGCAGCAGCAGGCCGCGGAACTGCTCGCGCTCGGATTCGGTGAGCAGCGCCAGTGCCCGGGCGTCGACGGGCTCGGTCAACTGCTGCGCCCGGTCGAGCAGGTGCGCCCCCTCCTCGGTGATGTGGACCCGTTGGATGCGCCCCTGGGTGGGGTGCGGGCTGCGCCGCACCAGGCCGCGTCGCTCCAGGTCGGTGATCGCACCGGACATGGCCTGCGCGGTGACCCCGGCCCGCCGGCCCAGTTCGGCGCCCGAGAGCCAGCCGTCGTCGGCGAAGGTGAGCTGGGCCAGCGCCGCGAGCTGGGCCTGGGTCAGCGCCAGCGGTTTCAGGGCCCGTTCCACCTGCTGGCTGAGCGTGTTCGACAGCAGCCGGACCAGGAAGGCGGTCCGGGTGCGGGGGGCGACGGGGTGCGGTTCTCGGTGGGACACTGGGCCTCTCTGGGTCATCGGCGCGGCTCTTCGGTGACCCCCGGGAACTCGAGCACGATCTGGCCGCCGGCCCGTCCGGCCTCGATCCGGGTGTGGGCGTCGACGGCGCGGTCCCAGGGGGTGGGCTGGACGAAGTCCTCCGGCGGCCGGAACCCGGCGGACACCTCGCTCCAGAGGTTATCGCGGTGCGTCCGGTTGCCGGTGCGCACGCCGACGACCGAACGGCTGTGGAGGTACAGCTGCCGGAAGCGCAGCGGCACCGGATCATCGGTGAGCGCGCCGGAGACCACCACCACCGCGGCCCGGGCCAGCGCGGGCAGGTAGGCGTCCCACAGCGTCCCGTCCCCGAGGTTGTCCACGACGCAGTCGATTCCGTCGGGACCGGCGGCCGACCGGAGCCGCTCGGTCACGTCGTCCGTGCCGGAGTCGATCGCGGCGGCCAGCGGCAGCCCGGCCAGTCGGCCAGGGTCCCGCCCGAGCGCGATCACCCGGCTGCCGCGGAAGGCCGCCAGCGCGGCGACGGTCGAGCCGAGCGCACCGCCGGCCCCGAGCACCAGCACCGTCGTGTCCGGTCCGGCGCCGCCCACGGCCAGCTGCGCCGAGGCGACGCCGCCGTTGACGGCCAGTGAGGCGGCCTGGGGCAGGGTGATCCCGTCCGGGACCACCTGGACGTTGACCGCCGGGACGACGGTGAACTCGGCGTAGCTCCCGGGGCGGTGGACGCCGAGCAGGCGGAATGCGGGGCAGGCCTCCTCGCGGCCCTGCACGCAGTACCGGCACCGCCCGCAGGTGAGCGCCGAGGAGACCGCGACCCGGGCACCGAGCAGGGCGGTGTCCACCCCCTCGCCGACCGCGTCGACGAGGCCGGCGTGCTCGGTGCCGAGCACGTGCGGGAAGGTGCGGATCCGTTCCGCGAACGGTGGCCGGCCGGCCCGGGCGGCGACGTCCTTCGTACGGGAGACCGTCGCCGCGCCGACCCGCACCCGCACCTCGCCGGGGCCGGGCTCGGGGTCGGGCAGCTGCGCGGTGCGCAGCACCCCGGGCGGGCCGAACCGGTCCATCACGATCGCCTTCACCGCTGCGCGCCTGTCGGGGGGTTGGCCATCGCGCGGGCGACGGCGGGGGTGATGCCGCCGCCGGTGCCCCAGACGTCGGCGTTCTCCTGGGTGCGGGGCCAGGCACGGGCCTGCCAGTCGGGGCCGACCTCGATCAGGTCCGAGGTGTACTCGATGACGTTGCCGACCGGATCCTGGAAGTAGCAGAAGACGTTCCCGCCCGGTCCGTGACGGCCCGGACCCCAGAGGGCGTCGAATCCGGCCCGGCGCATCCGGCCCAGCGACCGCATCACCTCGTCGGTGTCGCGGACCTCGAAGGCGACGTGGTTCAGCGTGGTCCACTCGCCCGGCGCCAGCACCAGGCAGTGGTGCTGGGAGTTGCAGCGCAGGAAGACCATCTGGTCGTCCTCGTAGGTGTCGGAGACGGTGAAGCCCAGCACGTCGGTGTAGAAGGCCTTGGCGGCGCCCAGGTCCGGCGAGTTCAGCACGACGTGGCTGAGCCGGTCCGGGCCGAAGTCCCGGCGCGCGGGTTCACGGTGCTCCGGTAGGCCGGCGCCGACCTCGAGCACGCGGCCCTCCGGATCGGTGAACTCGACCGCGTAGCCGCCGTCGGCCCGCGGACCGGGCCCGGTGAGTACGGCCGCGCCGGCCGCGCGGACCCGCGCCGCGATCCGGTCGACGTCGGCGGGGGTCGCCGCGCCGAGCGCGATCCGCCCGAGTGCGCGCCCGGCGCCCGGCACCAGCCGCAGCACGTGGTGTTCGGTGCCGCGGGCCCGCAGGGCGATTCCCCCGGTGGGCGCGGTCGGGTCGGGGACCTGTTCGAGGCCCCAGGTCTGTTCGTAGAAGGGCAGCAGTGCGGCGGGGTCGGTGGCCGCGAGGTCGATGCTTCGCAGATGGGTGATGCCGGTCATGGCGGTCCTCCTCGTTGCGCTCTCCGTCGATGTAAAGTACTTTATAAACCACTTGAGATTCGCGCAAGGTTCGAGGAGGCCCCGATGTCCGATGCGGTCGAGATGACGATCGAGAAGGACGTGCCCGTCCCCACCCGGGACGGCACCGTGCTCCGCGCCGACGTGTTCCGCCCCGCGGCGCCGGGCCCGCACCCCGTCCTGATGGTGCACGGCCCGTACGGCAAGGACATCCACTTCGCCGACTTCAACGCGCACGCCTACGGGCTGATCGACGAGCGCGGCCCCCACATGACCTGGGAGACGCCCAACCCCGACTGGTGGGTGCCGCGCGGCTACGCCCTGGTCCGGGTCGACCAGCGCGGCACCGGGCACTCCGAGGGGAGGATGGCGCTGTTCTCGCCCACCGAGTGGGAGGACTACCACGACGCGATCGAGTGGGCCGGGGTGCAGGACTGGAGCACCGGGAAGGTCGGCCTGCTGGGCATCTCCTACTACGCCGTCGGACAGTGGCACGTCGCGGCGCAGCAGCCGCCGCACCTGGCCGCGATCGTGCCGTGGGAGGGCGCGATCGACGTCTACCGCGACTGGTCGCACCACGGCGGCATCCTGAGCAACCGGTTCACCGACGAGTGGTGGACCCGTCAGATCACCGGCAACCAGAGCGCACTGCCCGCCGGCGCGCCGAACCCGAACCGCGCCGTGGACGGCAACGCCGACCTGCCGGCCGAGTTCCGCGCGCACGCCCTGCTGCGCGACTACTACCGGGCCCGCGAGGCCGACCTCTCGAAGATCACCGTGCCGGTGCTGTCCTCGGGCAACTGGACCAGCTACCCGCTGCACCTGCGCGGCAACATCGAGGGCTACCTCGGCGCGGGCTCCACCCACAAGTGGCTGGAGATCCACGACGGCAACCACTTCACGCCCTTCTACACCGAGGAGGGCCGGCGCTACCAGAAGCGCTTCCTGGACCGCTTCGTCGCCGGCGACGAGACGGCCTGGCAGGACGAGCCCCCGGTGCGCCTGACCATCCGCGATCCGCGCGGCTGCTACGTGCGCACCGAGACCGAATGGCCGATCGCGCGCACCGAGTGGACCCGGCTGTACCTGGACGCCGAGCGCGGCAGCCTGGACGCCGAGGCTCCCGCCGCCGAGGCGCGGGTGGACTATCCGGCGCCCGGAGGGGCCGTCACGCTGCTCACCGCCCCGTTCACCGCGGACGTCGAACTCACCGGCCCGTCCGCGCTGCACGTGTGGGTGAGTGCGGACACCGAGGACATGGACCTGTTCGTGACGCTGATCGACATCGACCCCGAGGGCAAGGAGGTGACCTTCGAGGACGCGTCGGGCATCGGCAACCGCGGCCCGCTGGTGAAGGGCTGGCTCCGGGTCTCGCACCGCGAGCTGGACGAGGACCGGTCCGAGCCCTACCGCCCGGTGCACCGTCATGACACCCGCAGCCCGCTGGAGCCCGGGGTCCCGGTCGAGGCGGCGGTCGAGATCCTGCCCACCAGCCGGGTCTTCACGGCGGGCCACCGGCTGGGGCTGGTGATCCAGGCCGCCGACCGCACCGATCCCACCCGCTTCCGGCACGACGACCCCGCCGACCGGGCCCCCTTCACGGGCATCAACTCGCTGCACACCGGCGGGCGCCACCCCTCCTACCTGCTCGTGCCGGTCATTCCGCCGAAGGACCGCTGAGCCCACCGCTGAGCCCGCCGAGGCGCCGGCCGCGTGGCCGGGCGCGTTGCACAGAACCCCCTCCAGGCCGGTGCCGGCCGCTCCCCATCCCGGAAAGGCTCACTGATGACCACGCACAGTCAGATGCCCACCACCACGAAGGCGGTTCGGGTCTTCGAGCACGGCGGACCCGAGCAGTTGGTCCATGCCGACTATCCGCTCCCGCCCCTGGGCCCCCGCGACGTCATGGTCGCCGTCGACACCGCCTCGGTCTCGGGCTGGGACCTGAAGTACCGCTCGGGGCAACTGTCCGGGGAGCGGCTGCCCGGCCGGCGCGCGCTGCCGATGCCGCAGCAACTCGGCCGCGAGGCCGCGGGCACCGTCGTGGCGGTGGGGGACGAGGTGGCCGGGTTCCGGCCGGGGGACCCGGTCGTCGCTGTGGTGCACCCGGAGAATCCGTACGCGTCGGAGACCCACCGGGGCCTGGGCAACCTGTCGACCGGAGTCGACGTGCCCGGCCACGCAGGTCTGGGCTCGTACGCGCAGTACCTGGTGCGTGACCAGCGGCTCTGGCTGCCGCTGCCGGACCACGTCGACCTGGAGCAGGCGGCGGTGCTGCTCTGGCCCTATGCGACCTCGCACCGCCTCGTCCTGGACCGGTTGCGCGTGCGGCTCGGCGAAACCGTGTTGGTGTGCGGCGCCTCCGGAGGGATGGGGGAGGCCACCGTTCGCCTGGCCCGGATGGCCGGCGCCCGGGTCGTCGTGACGACCCGGCACGCCGACAAGGCCGCTCTCCTGAAGGAGACGGGCGCGGACCACGTGGTGATCACCGCCGATCGGGCCGCGGCCGCGGCCGAGCTACGGGAGTGGACCGCCGGAACCGGGTTCGACCACGCCGTCGACTTCACCGGTGACGCGGACCTCTTCCGACTGGCGGTCGACGCCCTGAGGTTGGGCGGCACGATCTGTCCGGCGGCGGGCAACCAGCGCACGGGCGGACACCTGCCGCTCACGATGAGCGATTTCACCCGCCTGGAGATGACCGTCGTCGGTGTGCGCGGTGCCCGCCATCGCGACGCCCTCGCGGTCCTGGACCTGCTGGCCCAGGGGCTGATCGGCATCCGGATCGCCGCACGGTTTCCGCTGTCCCAGGCGGACCGGGCGCACGCGCTCCTGGAGAACAGCACCGACCTCGTCGGCCGGGTCGTCCTCAAGCCGGCGTCCTGACGCTCTCCGCGAGGCGCCGGAGGCGGGGCCGCGTCGGCAGCCGGGGCGGCGGCACGCTGCCCCGGCCGGTCGGCTGGGCCGTCGGCGCGGTCGCCTCCGCCCCTGGCGTCCGTGCGCCGGGAACTCGTGTTCACCCCTGCTGCGGACGGGGGCTCAGGAGTCTGGCCGTGTAGGCCGCGAGTTGGGCCCGCAGGTGCTCCCGGGGCACCTGCTCGTGGCCGGCGAGGTGCTCGACGAGGTCGGCGCGGGTGGCGGCGAGCAGTGCGTGGGCGGTGAAGGCGTTGTCGGTGAGCCCGGGGATCTGCTCCAGCACGGCCTGCAGCGTTCGGTGCCAGCGCTCGTAGTGCGGTGCCCGGTAGGGGCTGTCGCCGCCGCCGGACGACTCCAGCGCCAGGGCGAGGTGGCGGTTGTCGAGCTTGAAGCAGAGGACGGCGTCGAGCAGGGCGGGGATCCGCTGCAGGGGAGGTGTGCCGGGGCCGAGCGGTGGCGGCCCCGTCTCGATCGCCGCCCTGACCGGCTCCAGTCGTGCCTCGTAGAGGGCGTGGATCAGGCCGGTGCGGTCGCCGAAGCCACGGAACAGGGTGGCCTTGCCGACGCCGGCCGCGGCGGCGATGTCGGCCATGGTGACGGCCTCGGGGCTCCCGCACCGGGCGAAGAGGTCGTCGGCGGCTGCCAGGACGGCCTCCCGGTTGCGGGCCGCGTCCTTGCGCGGTCGGCGCTCGGCGACGGGTTCCACGGATCCTCCGGTTGTAAAACGGACCGACGGTCCGTATTGTCGGGCCCATAAACGGACCCGCGGTCCGTATCGTACGGGACGGAGCCCCCATGACCACCGACACGTCGGCGGCGGACCACTTCCGCCACAGCCTGCGACTGCTGCTCGACGAGGACATCACCGGTTGGATCCCCCTCGCCGCGCTCCGGGACGCGTCCGCGGACCTCGTCCGGAGCGCCCGATGAGCACCGTGGAGGGCATGGACGGCATCAGCGGAACGGACCGAATGAACGGCATGGGCCATGAGGTCGGCACCACCCTGGTCATCGGCGCGACCGGTACCACCGGCAGCCGCGTCACGGCCCGACTCGCCGCCCGCGGGCACCGGGTCAAGGCCGCGAGCCGCCGGGCCGCTGCGCCGGACGGCGCCGAGGCGGTCCGCTTCGACTGGCACGACCCCGCGACCTTCGAGGCGGCACTGAGCGGCGTCGACCGGGTGTACCTCGTCCCGCCGGTCGGCGCGGTGGAACCGGCCGGCACCATGCTGCCCTTCCTCGAACGGGCCCGCGCCGCCGGGGTCCGCCGCGCGGTGCTGCTCAGCTCCTCCGCGATCCCCGCCGGCGGCCCGGCCACCGGACGCGTCCACCAGGCCCTGCCCGAGCTGTTCGAGGAGTGGGCGGTGCTGCGGCCCTCCTGGTTCATGCAGAACTTCACCGGTGACCACGCGCACGCCCAGAGCGTGCGGGCCGACGGCCTCCTGCTGACGGCTACCGGCGAGGGCCGGGTCGCCTTCGTCGACGCCGACGACATCGCCGCCGTCGCCGTGCACGCCCTGACCGACCTCCGGGCGCCCGACACCGATCTCGTCATCACCGGTCCGGAGGCCCTGAGTTACACCGACGTCGCCGCGATCCTCGGCGACGTCACCGGTCGGGCCGTCGTCCATCGGCAGCTGACCTCGGAGCAGTTGGTCGAGCGCCTGACCGCCGTGGCCGTCCCCGCCGAGTTCGCGGCCCTGCTCGCCGCCATGGACCGCGCCATCGCCGAGGGCGCCGAGGATCGCACCACCGACACCGTCCGGCGCCTGACCGGCCGCCCGCCCCGCAGCCTCCGCGCGCTCGTCGAACGGGAACTGGGCTGACGCAACCGGGCCGGTGGGGGCGAGGGGGAGGCGGGCCCGGGTGTTCCGGTGGACGTCAGTCGAGGAGGCCGAGGCGCGGGCCGCCCCGCCCGTGGAGGCGGCGGAGGAAGCCGAGCACGCCGGCGGAGCCGCCGGCCCAGGTGGCGCTCGCCCGGGTGAGGCCGGGGTCCGGGAACACCGGGCGGGCGGGGGTGCCGCCGCTGCGGCTGAGGATGACGGCGGCGACGGTCCGGGCCGCGTCCCAGAACTCCTCGGCGGGGTCGCCGGAGGCGACGGCGACGTCCACCAGCAGGTCGCCGACCCCGGCGAGGCCGCAGCACTGGGTGACCAGCGGCATCCGCGGCGCGAGCGCGGCGCAGCCGCGGGCGCACTGCCGGGCCAGCTCCAGGTACCGGGGCTCGCCCAGCCGGTCGGCGGCCCGGACCAGCACCGCCCCGACCCCGGCCAGGCCGCGGCACCAGGAGCCGTAGCGGCGGGTCGCCCCCGGTGCGGCAGCCCGGGCGAGCAGGCCCGGGGTGACGGCGGCCAGCCGCGCGCAGGCCTGTTCGGCCCGCCGCCGGGCCGTCGGGTCGCCGCTCGAACTCCCGTACTCCAGCAGGAAGTACGCGACACCCGCGGTGCCGTGCGCCAGCCCCTCGCGCAGTGCGGCGCTGCCGTGGGTGTCGGCGCCCGCGTCCGACAGCCGGGCCCGGCCGGAGGCGAGCAGCCGGGCGCAGTCGGCGGCCACGGCGAGGTGGCGGTCGCGGTCGGCTCCGGGGAGCCGGGCGAGCAGCAGGCGGCCGATGCCGATGCCGGCGACGCCCTCGATGAGGTCCGCCTCCGGCGGGCCGCCGTCCGGGCCCCGGGCGGGCGGCCCGCCGGGGTCGGTGGCGGGGATCCCGGCCCCGGCGAGGAACAGTTCGACGCCGGTGCGGCCGGAGTAGAAGCCCGGCGGCAGGCTGTGGGACCGGCCCGCCGTCCACCGGGCCAGCGCGTCGACGGCCTCGGGCACGCCGGGCCGGTGGAGGTGGTGGAGCAGTTCCAGGCCGAGGCCCGCGCTGCCGCCGTAGACGTCGATCGGGGTCGGGACGGCGGAACGGGCGGCGAGTGCGGGGTCGGCGATCCGGTGGGCCTCGGCGACGCAGTAGGCGCTGGTGTGCGCGAGGATCTCGGCCAGCAGGTCGGCGTCGACGCGCGGTGGTGCGGGGTGGTGGGGGCGGGCCACAGCGGTCGGACCGGCGCTCGGGCCGGTGCTGGGACCGGCGCTCGGGCCGGCGCGCAGCCGGTCGGCGCCGGCCGTCCGGACCGCCGGGTCGGGGCTGGTCAACTCGGTGATCAGGGCGCGGAACCGGTGGTGCTCGGGGCCGGGCAGGGCCCAGCCGAGGCCGGCCAGGGTGCGGTCCCGGTTAACGGCCGGGTCCGGGTCGACGACCACCGGGTCCAGGCCGGTGGCGGCGAAGGCGAGGGTCGCGCCCAGGGCGTGGTGGTCGTCGGCGGGCTCGGCGGGCACTCCGGCCGGGCGCCGGACCGGGGCGCTGTAGCCGGGCGTCGCGCCGTCCGGGTCGGTGCCGTTCAGTGCGCTGATCCCGAAGTCGACCAGGTGGCACCGGCCTTCAACGTCCAGCGCGACGTTGTCGGGCTTCAGGTCGCGGACCACCACGCCCCGCCGGTGGATGCCGTCCAGGAGGCCGAGCAGCCGTTCGGCCAGTGCGGCGAGCCGCTCGGGCCCGTACGGGCCGTGCTGCTGGACCTCCCGGCGCAGGTCCCGGTCGCCGCAACTGGTCATCACCAGGTACTCGTCCTCGCGGTGCCGGAAGCAGTCGAGCGCCCGGGGCACACCGGGGAGGCCGTCGAGGGCGGCGAGGACGGCCCGTTCGTGGTGCAGCCGGGTGCGGGCGTCCGCACCGGACCCGTCCTCGGCGACGAAGGCGCGTGCCTGTTTGACGACCACCGGCCGTCCGTCGGTCAGGTCGACCGCCCGGTAGACGTTCCCCTGGGGCTTGCGGGCGATGCCGGCGGTGACCCGGTAGCGGCCGCCGCCGAGGCCGGGGGAGGTCGGGGCCCCGGCGGCGCGCCGGGGGAAGGGGTCCTCGGCCCAGGGCGGGCAGCGGTAGGAGCCGGTCGCCAGGCCGTCGAAGAGCCGGCCGTCCGGGCCGGTCATCACCGACTCCAGCCGTCCGCCGCGCCCGGTCCGGTAGTCGCCGGTGAACGGCCCGTACCGGTAGTAGACGGGGGCCTCGGGATCGACCCGACGGTCGCTGACGACCTGGGGGCCTTCCCGGCCGCGCAGCACCGCGACGAGCTCCTCGGCGAGCGCGGCCACGGTGCCCGGCGCGGGGTAGACGGTGGCCGCCTTGCCGACCGAACCGGCGCCGCGCACACCGGAGTTGAGCTCCCGCAGGACCTCCGGGCCGGCGGCCCACTTGGCGTGGCAGACGTACCGCGCCAGCACCGGCAGCAGCAGCGCGGTCAGCTCGGCCAGTCCGCCGGGGCGCGCCGAGAGGTGCAGCTTCCAACCGTGTTCCACCGCCGGCATCCGCGGGTCCGTCAGGTACGACCAGGTGTCGTCGGACCAGCTGCGGCGGCCGGCGGTGGAACCGGTCACCGTCAGGAGTTGAAGTCGCAGGCGAACCGGGTGGTGGCGGTCACCCACGGGTCGGCGAGACAGGCCGTGGCCTCCCGGTCGCCGTGGTCGTCGTCCTCGAACCGGACGGTCTCGTCGTCGATGAGCAGCGGACCCGCGTCGCGGATCTCCTCGGTCATGGTTGCGGGCATGTGACGCCTCCAGATCTCTTGTCGTGCCTCCGATGACATGAGCGCGGGTCGCAGCCGCCCCGGGCGCTCGGCGTGCGAGCGGCCCGGGATCCCGAACCACGAAGGTAGGGAGGAACGTTGGGCCTGGCAAGGGGTCGGGACGGATCTGCTCCACTTTTCCGGCCCGGCCGTCGAGGGGTCCCGGAGGGCTCCGACGGCGGTCCTCGGCGGCCGGGGCGAGGTATCCGACGGCCCTCAGCGGCCGGGGGCGAGGTACCGGCGGCCCGGTATCTGTTCGAAGATCAGGTTGGTGCGGGTCTGGGCGACCGCCGGGTGGGTGGTGAGGTGGTCGACGACGAAGTCGCGCAGGGCCTCGGGGCCGGCCACGCCGACGTGCAGGAGGTAGTCGTCGGAGCCGGCCATGTGGAAGACGGCGAGGACGCCGGGCAGGTCGGGGGCGGTGCCGCGGAAGCTCTCGTTCTGTTCGCGGGTGTGGGCGCGCAGGCGGACCGAGATCATCGCCTGGAGCGGCAGGCCGATCGCGGCCGGGTCCAGTTCGGCGCGGAAGCCGCGGATGGTGCCGCGTTCCTGGAGGGCGCGGACCCGGGCCAGGCAGGTGGAGGGGGCGATGCCGACGGCGGCCGCGAGGGCGTTGTTAGGGAGGCGGGCGTTGTCGGCCAGGGCACGGATGATCGCCCGGTCGACGTCGTCGACCGGCGCCCGGCGGGCCTGCGGATTGTTCGGCACGCCCGCCAGGATCCCAGCCCGTTCCGCAGAATCGCAAACCCGATCGAGCCGGGGCCGAATGTTCTTCGGCGGGGCTTCCCCCGGGCGTCCGAAAGTTCCATCCTTACCGACGGTCCTTACCGACGATCCCGATCGACGGTGGGGACCGTCCCCTGCCGTGACCGAGCACCCCCGGAGCGCACCGCCCATGAGCCCGACCGCCTTCCCCTTCGCCGAGACCGCCGTCGACCCCGGTCCGGAACTGGACGGCGGTGCCTTCACCCTCCCCGAGGGCGGCCTGGACGAGGACCGGCGGCTGCGCGCGCTGGACGCCGTGGACGAGTACCTGACCCGCAAGCGCGACCACCTGGTCGGCTACCAGGCCACCCAGGACATGCAGGGCACCGCGCTGGACCTCGCCCGGTTCCTGCCGAACAACATCAACAACCTCGGCGACCCGTTCCAGAGCGGCGGCTACAAGCCCAACACCAAGGTCGTCGAGCGCGCCGTGCTCGACTACTACGCGCGGCTCTGGCACGCCGAGCGGCCGCACGACCCGGCCGACCCGGAGTCGTACTGGGGCTACATGCTGTCCATGGGCTCGACCGAGGGCAACATGTACGCCCTCTGGAACGCCCGGGACTACCTGAGCGGCAAGGCGCTGATCCAGCCGCCGACCGCGCCGCTGGACACCCTGCGCTACGTCAAGGCCGACCCGGACCGGCGGAACCCGAACGCCCACCACCCGGTGGCGTTCTACTCCGAGGACACCCACTACTCCTTCGCCAAGGCCGTCGCCGTCCTGGGCGTGGAGACCTTCCACGCCGTCGGGCTGGAGCGGTACCCCGACGAGTGCCCGCTGGTCGACCCGGTGACCGGGCGGCGCAGCTGGCCGACCGAGGTGCCGTCCCGCCCGGGCCCGTCCGGCCTGTCCTGGGACGGCCCCGGGGAGATCGACGTCGACGCCCTGGCCGTGCTGGTCGAGTTCTTCGCGGCCAAGGGCCACCCGGTCTTCGTCAACCTCAACCTCGGCAGCACCTTCAAGGGCGCCCACGACGACGTCCGGGCGGTCTGCGAGCGGCTGCTGCCGATCTTCGAGCGGTACGGGCTGGTGCGGCGCGAGGTGGTCTACGGCCGCTGCCCGCGGACCGGCCGGCCGCTGGTGGACGTGCGCCGCGGCTTCTGGATCCACGTCGACGGGGCGCTCGGCGCCGGCTACGCGCCCTTCCTGCGGCTGGCCGCGGCGGACCCGGAGGGCTACGGCTGGACGCCGGAGGCGGAGCTGCCCGAGTTCGACTTCGGCCTGCGGCTGCCCACCGCCGGGCACGGCGAGGTCGACATGGTCTCCTCGATCGCGATGAGCGGCCACAAGTGGGCGGGGGCGCCCTGGCCGTGCGGCATCTACATGACCAAGGTGAAGTACCAGATCTCCCCGCCGTCCCAGCCGGACTACATCGGCGCGCCGGACACCACCTTCGCCGGCTCCCGCAACGGCTTCTCCCCGCTGGTCCTCTGGGACCACCTGTCCCGGTACTCCTACCGCGACCAGGTGGAGCGGATCCGCGGGGCCCAGGAGCTGGCGGCGTACCTGGAGCGGCGGCTGGTCGCGATGGAGCGGGAGCTCGGCGTCGAGCTCTGGCCGGCCCGCACCCCGGGCGCCGTCACGGTGCGGTTCCGCGAGCCGAGCCCGGAGCTGGTCGCCAAGTGGTCGCTGTCCTCCCAGGACGTGGTGATGGTGCCGGGCGACGAGGCCACCCGGCGCAGCTACGTGCACGTGTTCGTGATGCCCTCGGTGGACCGGGCCAAGCTGGACGCGCTGCTCGCCGAACTGGCGGAGGACCCGGTGGTGTTGGGGTCCTCGCGGGTGTGACGGCCGGCGGCCCGGCCGTCAGAGGTTGGTCACCTGGTCGCCCTTGGCGTCCTCGATCACGTGGTCGACGCAGACCGCGAGGACGACCAGGACCAGGGCGTCCTGCTCGCTGAGCACGTCGACCGCGTAGGCGTCGCGGACGGTGAACCAGCGGCGGGATATGTGCGCCAGGGTGGTGCCCTCGTGGCGGATGTCGAACTCGCGGTCCCACAGGTTCCCGTTGACCTTCAGCCGGCGGCCGTCGCCGAGGCGGACCTTGAAGCGGTCACCGAACAGCGCGAACAGCTTCTTGCTGATCGTGGCGGTGGGTCGGCCCTCCTGCTTGATCAGCAGGGTGTGGTGGACGGTGAGGGCCTTGCGGACGATGGTCGCGACGTGCTCGCCGCGGGTGTCGACCAGGACGAAGGTGCGGCGCAGCCGGAAGAACTTCCGGTTGACCCGGTAGAGCTTCTCCCGGTGCTCGGTCTCGATCCAGGCCTCCTCGTGGAAGGCGAACATGCGGTCGCGGACCAGGTAACGCACAGTGGTTCCCCCCGTGGCGGGTTTCGCCGGCCCCTTGGCGCGGCGCGGGCCAGAGCGTAGCGGCTGGTCAGCGCGGGCGTGGGGCGGGGGGTGGTGCTTTTACCGGTCCGCGACGTTCCGCCGACAGGGCGGTGACAACGGTGGGACGGCGGTGACGATCGGCGGGTGCGGAGGCCGGGCCGGCGCCGGGTGGGGGCGCCGGCCGGCGGTGCGACGGTGACGGAGGGTGGCGGGGCGGCGCGGTGACGCGCGGGCGAGGAGGGGGCGGCTCGGGGCGGTGGCTCGGGGTGGTGGCCAGGGGTGGCGGCCCGGGGTCAGGCGATGCCCTGGCCGTCGATGTCCGCGCCCCACTGGTCCTCGCCGACGGCGCCCACGCAGTAGCCGCCCCCCTGGACGGTGCCGCCGCCCTCCTCGCACTGCTCGCGGGTCACGTCGGCGGGCAGGGCCAGGGCGGGGGCGGCGCCGGCGAGGAGGAGGACGGCGGTGGTGGCGAGCGGGGCGGCCAGGCGGGCCAGCGATGAGGTGATCATGTGCCTCACAAGAGCACGCGCCGGGGGTGACGGCGAGTCAGACGCGTCCGTTCGCAGGCCCCGGGCGGGACTCCGGGGGAGTCGCCGGGCGCTCGACGGAGCGTGCGCCGGGGGGCGTCACTGGGGGAGGGCCGGCTCCGGGGGCCAGGTGCCGGGGGCGAGGACGCCGAGGGCGTAGGCGTGGGCGACCAGGGCGGTGCGGTTGGGCAGGCGCCAGCGGCGGGAGAGCCGGGTGAGGTGGTAGCTCACCCCGTCGGGGGTGAGGCCGATCTCCTTGGCGATCCGGGCGGTGGTGGCGCCCCGGGCGGCCGCGGCCAGGATCCGGGCCTCGATCGGGCTGGCCGAGGGGCGGGCGGCGGCCGGGGGCGCGGCGCGGGCGGCGGGTTCGTCCCGGGTGCGCAGCGAGAGCAGCAGGTTGGGGGTCTGCTCCGGGGTGTCGCTGACCAGGTCGACGGTCATCTCGCCCCGGCGCTCGCCGCCGCCGGCGGGCGTCCAGGAGACCCGGGCCGAGTACTGCGAGCGGCGGTGCAGCCGCACGGCCTCGCCGAGGGCCTGGAGGGTGGCGTCGTCCCGCAGGGTGAAGTAGTCCAGGATCCGGCGGTTGTGCAACTGCCCGGGCAGGCCGCCGAACTCGGCGGCCATCGCGCGGTTGACGATCATGATCCGGCCGCCCCACTCGCAGACCGCGATGGGCAGCGGCACGTGGTCCAGCAGGCGCAGCGCCCGGTTGCGCCAGATCACCCCGGCGTCCGGGCGGGTGCCCGCTGCCGTACCGCAGCTGTCGGTCGGTCGCATGCCTCGTTCTCCTCCCGCGGCGACCGCCCGGGTCAGAACTGACGGGTCGTGGGCAAGTCCATGGATGCCGCTGGGACTACACAATCATGTAGTGACGGCGGCGCGGACCGTTCGGCGGGGGCAGAGAGTGGAGATACCGAGAACTTTCCTGCCGTGGGAGGGACCCACCGATGACCGACACCACGACCGAGGCCAGGCCCGTCGCCGAGTCCACGTCCGAGTCCGAGTCCGGGTACGCGACCGGTGCCGGGACCCGGACCGGGACCCGTACCGAGGCCCGGAGCGGTGCCCCGACCGGGGCCGGGGGCGACGTCCGCAGGTGGCCCGTGCCCGAGGCCGAGCCCTGGGCGCCGGGGGTCCCGCTGGTGGACATCTCCGGTCTGCCGCCGGTCAACGTGCCCATCCTGCGCACCATGGACCTGGTCAGAGAGCACGGCGCGGCCTTCCTCCAGCGCATGCACGGCCGCGAGGTCCTGATGGTCAGCAGCCTGGAGCTGGTGGAGGAGCTGGCCGACGAGGAGCGCTTCACCAAGGCGGTCGGCCCGGCGCTGGAGAACGTCCGGGAGTTCACCGGGGACGGCCTCTTCACCGCCTACAACGAGGAGCCGAACTGGGCCAGGGCGCACGACATCCTGATGCCCGCCTTCGCGCTCGGCTCGATGCGGACCTACCACCCGGTGATGCTCAGGGTGGCCCGCCGGGTGGTCGAGTCCTGGGACCGCCGCTCGGCCGCCGGGCTGACGGTCGACGTGCCCGGGGACATGACCCGGATGACCCTGGACACCATCGGGCTGGCCGGCTTCGGCTTCGACTTCGGCTCCTTCGAACGGGACGAGCCGCACCCGTTCGTCGAGGCGATGGTGCGCTGCCTGGAGTGGGCGATGACCAAGCTCTCCCGCGATCCCGAACTCGACCACAGCGAGCGGGACGCGGCCTTCCGGCAGGACGCCGACTACCTGGCCGGCGTGGTGGACGAGGTGATCGCCGCCCGGGTGGAGAGCGGCACGCAGACCGGCCCGGCCGAGGACCTGCTCGGCCTGATGCTCGGCGCGGTGCACCCCGTCGACGGCACCCGGCTGGACATCGAGAACATCCGCAACCAGGTGATCACCTTCCTGATCGCCGGCCACGAGACCACCTCGGGCGCGCTCTCCTTCGCCCTGCACTACCTGGCCCAGCATCCCTCCGAACTCCGCCTCGTCCAGCAGGAGGTGGACGCGCTCTGGGGCGACCAGGTGGACCCGGAGCCCTCCTACGAGGACGTCGGCCGACTGCGCCACACCCGGCAGGTACTCAACGAGGCGCTGCGGCTGTGGCCGACGGCCCCCCAGTTCAGCCGGGAGGCGCGCGCGGAGACCCTGCTCGGCGGCCGGATCCCGGTCCGCCCCGGGCTGCCGATCTTCGTGGTGACCCCGATGCTGCACCGCGACCCGGCCTGGGGCGACAACCCGGAGCTGTTCGACCCCTCCCGGTTCGACCCGGAGCGCGAGGCGGCCCGCTCGCCGCACGCCTTCAAGCCCTTCGGCACCGGCGAACGCGCCTGCATCGGGCGGCAGTTCGCGCTGCACGAGGCCACCATGCTGCTGGGCATGCTGGTCCACCGCTACCGGCTGATCGACCACGCCGGCTACCGGCTGAACCTCAAGCAGACCCTCACCATCAAGCCCGACGGGTTCACCCTCGCCCTCGCCCCGCGCACCCCCGCGGCGGTCCGACCGGCCGGACCGGTCCACTCCGCCCGGCCGGGCGCGATGGACGCCGCCGACCGCGCCGAGCGCCCCGGCCGGGTCCGCCAGGGCACCGGCCTGCTGCTCCTGCACGGCTCCAACTACGGCGCCTGCCGCGAGTTCAGCCGCCAACTCGCGGACGCCGCGGCCGAGCTGGGCTGCGACACCGCGATCGCCCCGCTGGACGCGTACGCCGACGGCCTGCCCACGGACCGACCGGTGGTGATCACGGCCGCCTCCTACAACGGCCAACCCACCGACGACGCGGCCGAGTTCGTCCGCCGGCTCGGCGAGGCCCCGGACGGGGCCGCCGCGGGCGTCGAGTACGCCGTGCTCGGCATCGGCGACCGCACCTACGCCGCCACCTACCAGCGCGTCCCGGCCCTGATCGACGAGCGGCTCGCCGCCCTCGGCGGCACCCGGCTGCTGGACCGCGCCGGGGCCGACGCCTCCGGCGACCTCGCCGGTACCGTCCGGGAGTTCACCGGTGCGCTGACCGACCTGCTGCTGGCCCGGTACGGCGACGCCGAGGCGGTGGCCGCGCCGCGCGAGGACGCGGGGTACACCGTGACCGAACTGGTCGGCGGCCCGCTGCACGCGCTGGCCGCCCGGCACGGCATGGCCGAGCTGACCGTCACCGCCGTCGACAGCCTGACCGACCCCGGCTACCACCGGGTCAAGCGGCTCGTCCGGCTGGCCCTGCCGGCCGGCACCGACTACCGCACCGCCGACCACCTCACCGTGCTCCCGGCCAACGACCCGGACCTGGTCGAGCGCGCCGCCGCGCTGTTCGGCGCCGACCCCGGGACGCTGCTCGGCATCGTCGGCCACCGCCGCACCGGCCTGGCCGTCGACCGCCCGCTGACGGTGCGGGAACTGCTCACCCACCACGTCGAGTTGCAGGACCGCCCGACCGCCGAGCAGCGCGCCGCCCTGGCCGCGCTCAACCCCTGCCCGCCCGAGCGGGCCGCGCTGCTGGCGCTGCCCGCGGACGACCCGCGCACCCTGCTCGACCTGGTCGAGGACCACCCGGCGCTGCGCGAGGTGCTGACCTGGCCGGTGCTGCTGGACCTGCTGCCGCCGATCCGGCCCCGGCACTACTCGATCTCCTCCTCGCCCGCCGCCGGGGACACCGGCGAGGTGGACCTGATGGTGTCCGTGCTCAGCGCCCCGGCCCGGTCCGGTCGGGGGGCCTTCCGCGGCACCGGCTCCGGCTACCTGGACCGGGTGGCCGTCGGCGACACCGTGCTGGCCAGGGTCCAGCCGTGCCGGGAGGCGTTCCGGATCGGGCACCGCACCCCGGTGGTGATGATCGCGGCCGGCACCGGCCTGGCCCCCTTCCGCGGCGCCGTCGCCGACCGGCGGGCGCGGCTCGCCGGGGGAGCCGAACTCGCCCCGGCGCTGCTCTACTTCGGCTGCGACGCGCCGGACGCCGACTACCTGCACCGGGCCGAACTGGAGGCGGCCGAGCGGGCCGGCGCGGTCTCCGTGCGCCCCGCGTTCAGCGAGCGGCCGCAGGACGGGCGGCGCTTCGTCCAGGACCGGATCGCGGCCGAGGCCGCGGAGGTCTGGGAGCTGCTCACCGCGGGCGCCGAGGTGTACGTGTGCGGCGACGGCGCCCGGATGGCGCCCGGCGTGCGGGAGGCCTTCCGGGCGCTCTACCGGGAGCGCACGCCGGGGGCGGACGAGCAGCAGGCGCGGGACTGGCTCCAGGGCCTGGTCGAGGCCGGCCGCTACGTGGAGGACGTCTACGCGGGCTGAGGACCGCACCGGGAGAGCCCCCGGCCCGCGCACCCCGCCCGTGCACCCCGCCCGTGCGCGGGTCGGGCCGGGGCGGGTCGGGGCCGGGGCGCTCGGGTGCCACCGGGCCGTCAGTCGGCGGGCTGCTCCAGGTACCGGGCCGTCAGCAGGTGGGAGAAGCCCATGATGGTCTCCTGCGGGCTGACCCCGGTGGCGCCCGGCAGCACGCTCGCGTCGCACAGCCGCAGGTTGGTGAAGCCGTGCGGGCGGCCCTGGGCGTCGCACACCCCGCCCAGGGCGGGCGGACCCATCCGGCAGGACGCCATGGCGTGGACGGAGATCAGGTCCCAGGTCTCGGGCCGGCCGTGCAGCGCGAAGTCGGCCGCCTGCGCGGCGGTGGTCAGGCTGGTGGGCGCGGGCGGCAGCAGTTCGACCGCGCCGGCCGTCAGGAGGAGCTCGGCGGTGTAGCGGAAGGCCGAGCGCAGGAGGTCCCGGTCGCTCCCGGTCAGGCGGTGCCGCAGGACCGCGCCGAGGCCGGGCACCGCCAGCAGCCGTGCGGTGCCCCGGACGCTCACCTGGGTGGTGTAGACCGCGATCCGGTCCAGCTGGGCCAGCATCCGGTCGACCGTCCCGGCCGGGTGGGCGGCCAGCGCCGCGGCCAGCGACCCCGGGGTGAGGTTCCCGGGCATCACCCGCACGCCCCGGTCGGCGAACTCCTGGAGCTGCGCGGTGAAGATGGTGCCCTCGGTGGCGCGGACCGGCTCGTCGAACCGCGCCACCGTACGGAGGTTGACGTGGAAGGCGATGGCCCGGCCCGGTCCGGGCCCGCCGATGCCGCTGCGCCGCAGCAGCAGCGCGCTGCCGATCGGGCCCGCGGCCAGGAAGACCGTCCGCGGGAGGTAGCGCACCCGGCGGCCGTCGCGCAGGGCGTGCACGGCCGTGACCCGGGTGCCGTCGTGTTCCAGCCGGACGACCCGGGTGTCGGGCTCGACGACCGCCGCCAGCCGTTCGGCGGCGGGCAGGTAGCTCACCAGCATGCTCTGCTTGGCCCCGGTGGGGCAGCCGGTGACGCACCGGTTGGCGTGCCGGCAGCCCCGGACCACCCGGCGGGCCGGGGCCCAGCGCCAGCCGAGCCGGTCGGCCGCCCGGGCGAGCAGCACCGAGTCCTGGTTGCCCCGGCCGGGCGGCTGGTCCACGACCCCGAGGCGCCGCTCCGCCTCGGCCAGGTGGGGGGCGAGCTGGTGGGCCCGGAACCCGTCGACGCCGGCCGCCGCCCAGGACTCCAGCAGGTGCTCGGGCGGCCGCCAGAACAGCCCTCCGTTGACCACGGTGGTCCCCCCGACGCAACGCCCCTCCCCGAACGGGATGGTGGGGGCGCCGTGGATGGGCAGCAGGCCGCCCTGCCGGTAGAGCAGGCGCAGGTTCTCCGCCGGGGAGGACCGGGTGATCCGCTCCTGCGGGACGAGCGGGCCCTCCTCGAGGACCCGGACCTCCCGGCCCGCGCCGGCGAGCTCCAGGGCGGCGGTGCTGCCGCCGGCCCCCGAGCCGATCACCAGGGCGTCGCAGCGGACGGTGCGGTCGGTCCCGGTCATCCGCCCTCCCGGACCGGCGCGGCGGAGGGCCCGTCCAGCGCGCCGTGCAGGGCCAGCGCCAGTGTCACCCTGAGCAGTTCGGCGCAGCCGGGCACCGTGGCCAGCCGGTCGGCGACGCGTTGCGGGCGGGCCCGGTCCGGGGCGCCGCGCGGCGGGCCCGCCCGGTCCGCGAGGACGGCGGCGACTGGGAACACCCGCATCAGCAGGGCGAACACCGCGCGGTACGGCGTCGGGAGGGCGGCCAGGGTGGCGGCCGTGTGGCGGACCGCGGCGGCCTGGCGGGACGGTTCGGACAGCGCCGTGCAGCGGCCCGCCCAGAGCGGCGGGAGCCCGGCGGAGCGGACCCGCCGCTCCCAGGCCCGCAGGCGGCGGTGGTCCCGCGCGCTGCCGGGCCCCTCGGCGGGTGGTGCGGGACGGGCCTCGGAGGGGCTCATGCGCTGACCTTCTCCCGGACCAGGCCGGCCAGCAGCCGGGGCAGCCCCTTGGCCAGCACCGCGTCCAGGGCTGCCACGAAGAGGTCGACGTCGGCGTCCTCGGCCACCAGGGGAGGCGCGGCGATCAGCGGGAGGTCGTGGTTGGAGCCGTAGTAGGTGAGCACGCCGTGGTCGCGGTAGAGGGCGGCGACCACGGCGGCGGTGGCCAGCTTGGCCCCGGCCTGCGGGTCGCGCGCGAAGGAGGACGGCAGCAGCCGCAGCGCGTGGTCGAGCGCGGCCGGACCGTGCCGCAGGACGACGCCCCGGAGGGCCCCGGCGCCGCGCACCTCCGCGATCAGCTGCGGGTGGGCGGCGGCGAGGGCGGTGAGGCCGCGGTGCAGCCGCTCGCCGAGGTGCCGGGCCCGGGCGGGGTAGTCGTCCTCGACCGCGATCGCCACGGCCTCCAGCGCGGTGACCGTCTCCTCGCCGAACCCGTAGTAGGTGGTGCTGTGCAGGGTGGCGTCGGGGAGCGAGTCGTAGGCCCGGCGGAAGACGGGCTCCCGGGCGACGTAGCCGGAGATGGACGCCTTGCCGCCGCCGAAGGACTTGGAGGTGGTCACCACGTCCGGGACCAGGCCGGGGTGGCGCATGAAGTGGAAGAGCGAACCGGTCCGGCCCCAGGAGGTGTAGACCTCGTCGAAGATCAGGACGATGTCGTGCCGGGTGCACAGGCGGCGCGCCTCGCGCAGGAACTCCTCCGAGCACTCGCGGAGGCTGGAGGCGCTGAAGGGCTCCAGGACCAGCGCGTAGACGTCGCTGCCGCCCTCGGGCGTGCTGTGCCGCTCCAGGGCCAGTTCGAGGGAGGCGAGGTCGTCGAAGGCGAAGGCGTCGGTGCCGGGGATCCGCGGGAAGGTGAAGTGCACCTCCGGCGAGGCGGTCAGGCTGCCGGCGCCGAGCAGCTTGCCGTGGAAGGCGATGTCGCTGTGCAGCACGGTGCCGCGGTGGCCGCGGTGGTACTTGTAGGCCATCTTGAGGGCGCCCTCGACGGCCTCCGCGCCCGAGTTGGGGAAGTAGCTGACCTCGAGGTCCGCGGGCAGCAGCTGCGCCAGGTTGTGCCCGAGCGCGGCGACGTACGGCGAGAAGTAGTTCTTGTGCACCTCCATCCGCTGCCGGTCCTGGAAGCGGCGGCGGGCGGCCAGGATGCGGGGGTGGTTGTGGCCGTGGTTCAGCACGCCGATCCCGCCGGTGAAGTCCAGGACCCGCCGCCCGTCGCGCAGGGTGATCCAGCAGCCCGAGGCGCTGTCCACGGCGTCGCGGCCGAAGCCGAAGGCGGAGAGCAGCGTGACCTGCCCCCGGCTGACGTGCCGGCGGTAGAGCTCGTGCACGCGCTCGACGGGCATCCGCTCGCAGTCCTCAGTGCTGATCAGGGAGTTCGCGGCGTTCAGCGGGTCCGCGGCGCTCGGCGGGGCTGCGGAGTCGAGCGGGTTCACGGGGTTCATGGCGTTCATCGCGTCCCCTCCTCGGGGGCCGTGCGGATCCGGTCGGCGATCAGGCGGCCGACCTGCCGCCCCTGCCGCATGGCGTAGTTGGTGCCCCGGTCCTGGGGGTAGACCTGGGCCATGCTGGCCAGGTAGAGCCCCGGCACGTCGGTCTCCATCGCCGGGATGCGGTCGGAGTAGTGCGGGGTGATGACCGGCTGGGCGTGGTCGGCCCGCCAGACGTGGTAGCGGCGGACCCAGTCGCGCCGGAACTGCGGGAACATCCGGCTCAGGTGCGGAAGGCTGGCCCGGAACACCGCCTCGTCGTCCATCCGGTACAGCTCGGCGCTGGTCGGGAGGTAGGCGGAGAGGTAGACCAGGTGCCGGCCGGCGTAGGCGTCGGAGGCCTCCAGGTTGGTGTGCTCGATGACGCCGACGTAGGGGAACGACGGGTCGGTGACGTTGAGCCAGTAGGTGTCCGACAGGGACCGGTCGGTCTCCAGCACCAGGCACAGGTTGGCCAGGTAGGGGATGTCGGACAGCCGCCGACGGACCGCGGGCACGTCCGGATGCGGCGGTGGCCCGGCGGGCGCGGGGTCGAGGAAGCGGGCGAGCAGCTCCGGCGCCGTGGTGGCCAGCACCCGCCGCGCGGGCAGCACACCGCCGCCGGTGCGGACCCCGCGCACCCCGTGGGCGTCGGTCAGCACCTGCCGGACCGGGGTGTCCGTGCAGATCCGGACCCCCAGCTCGGTCAGCCGCGCGACCCACGCGTCCAGCAGCGCGGCGCAGCCGCCCCGCAGGTAGTAGAGGACCTCACGGCCGCTGTGCGACCGGCTGCCGCCGCGCAGGTGGAGCTTGGTCCACATCCAGGTCGCGCCGACCTCGGACGCGTACCGGCCGAACTTGCCCTCCAGCAGCGGACGCCAGACCGTCTCGTAGACCTGCGGCCCGCTCAGCTCCAGCAGCCACTCCCGGGCCGTGAGGCCCTCCAGGTCCCGCCAGTGCTTCACCTGGTGGGCCCGCACCGCGGACCAGCCCAGCCGGACCCGGTCGGGCAGCGGGAGGGGGGCGAAGCGCAGCACGTCCCACGGACTGGACAGCCGGTACACCGAGTTCGCGTAGTAGACGCCGGTCCGGGTCCGGTGCGGTTCGAGCAGGTCGGCGCAGCCGAGGTCCGCGCACAGCCCCTGGACCTCCAGATCGGAGGAGAACCAGTGGTGGTAGAAGCGTTCCAGCCGGGCGCCCCCGACCTCGAAGGACCCGGCCAGGCCGCCGACGTACCGCTCGCGCTCCAGCACCCGGCAGGGCACCCCGGCCAGGGCCAGCTCATGGGCGGCGGCCAGGCCGGTGAACCCGCCGCCGATCACCAGGACCTCCTCGGGCGCCGGGGCCGGGGCCCGGCCGTTCCGCGGCGCCGTGGCCGCCGTCGGGCCGCTCACGAGGCCGCCGCCCGGTCGTCGGGGTCCGTCGCGCTCACGGCGGCGCGGGAGGCCGTGGATCCCAGCGGGGTCCCGGTGCGGGCCGCGCGCGCCGCGGACCGGCCCGGCACGCTCTGGCGGACCAGGTACACCGGGCGGCCGCGGGTCTGGTCGTACTCCTGGAACACGTAGTCCGCCAGTACGCCGAGGCACAGCAGTTGGAGCCCCAGCGCCCAGGCGCCGCGCGGTGCCCTGCGGCCGATCAGCGGTCCGGCGACCGCCGCCCCGAGCACCGGGGCCGCGGCCAGCACCGGAAGCCGCGCCGGGAAGGCCGAGCAGCTCATCAACGCCTGGTGTGCGAGGGCGAGTTGACGGCGGATGCCGTACTTGGAGCGCCCCGCCGGGCGGGGGTGGCGGACGTACTCCACCGTGGTCTCGGGGAGGCCGGCCCAGCTGATCTGCCCGCGGAGGAAGAGCCGGCGCTCCGGGAGGGTCGCGATCAGGTCGACCACACTGCGGTCCAGCAGCCGGAAGTCACCGGTGTCCCGGGCCACCGGCTGGTCGGCCAGCAGGTCCAGGACCCGGTAGAAGAGATAGGCGGACCCGCGCTTGGACCAGGTCTCGCCCTCCCGGCCGGTCCTCCGGGCGGACACCACCGGCCAGCCCTGCCGCCACTGCTCCACCAGCTCGGGGACGACCTCGGGCGGGTCCTGCAGATCCGCGTCGATCATCACCACGGCGTCGCCGGCCGCCGCGCGGAGCCCGGCCAGCAGGCCGCACTGGTGGCCGAAGTTCCGGCTGAACCGCACCAGATGGACCCTGGGGTCGTCGGCGGCCAGCTCCCGCAGCACCTCCCAGGTACGGTCCGTGCTGCCGTCGTCCACGAGGACCAACTCGTGGTCGCAGCCGGCCAGACGGCTCATCACGGCGGTCAGCCGCCGGTAGGTCGCGGGCAGGACGGCCTCTTCGTTGAAGCACGGGACCACGACGCTGATCAGGTGCCGCGGACCGGGCCCCGGGGCCGCGCTGTTCTCGGACATCGCTGCTCCCTTCGAAGCCTCCGGTGGTGTTCTCCGTCCGAAGGCGAGAGGAGTGGGAGGTGTGGAAGGTCTGGGCGGCCAGGGCCGGGCCCCGTCGGCATCGGAGGGGGCTGCGCCCCGCCGCGGCCCGGCCCTGGCCGGGGGATCCGGTCGGTCACCGGAGTCGGGGGAGGTGGCGTGTGGTCCCGTCCGAACGGGGCGCCGCCACGCGGGGAGGGCATCGGAACCGCCGTGGGCGATTCAGGCTCCCAGTGGACCCTAGCACCGCGCCCGGCTCCCGGCCTGCGGAGCGGCGCCCGGTTCGTTCGGGCCCGCACATCCCCGCACCTCCCCGCCCGTACGCCCCTGCCCGCCCGTTCCGGGGCGCCCGTCGCGGGGCGACCGGCCGGGGGACCGGAACGGCGCGGTTCCGGTTGCCGCGGCCGTCGCCCGGCCGACATCATCGAGGCGGGGGCGGGTCGCGTCGGCGGTCGTCGGGTCCGATCAGGACGGCGACCGGGGCGACAGCCGGGACGACGACCGGGACGACGACCGGCCGGGCGACCGGGACGGCGATCAGGAAGGCGACAACCGATGGACGCCACGCCACAGCAGCCGCTGCGCTACGCCGTCGGCCTGCCCAACCGGCGCGAGTACGCGGACCCCCGGCTGCTCCGGGACCTGGGAGTGCTGGCGGAACGGTCCGGCTGGGACGGCTTCTTCCTCTGGGACGGCCAGGTCGCGGAACACCCGGACGAGCACCTCACCGACTCGTGGACCACCCTCGCCGCGGTCGCCGCCGACACCGAGCGCCTGCGACTCGGCGTCATGGTGAACGTGCTCGCCCTCAAGCATCCCGCCGAAGTCGCCCGCGCGACGGTCGCGTTGGACCTGCTCAGCGGCGGGCGGCTGGTCTTCGGCGCCGGACTGGGGTCCTCCGCGGCCGAGTTCGAGGCGCTGGGCCAGGACCCGGACCCACGGGTGCGGGCGGAGAAGCTGGACGAAGCCCTCCACATCCTCGACGGGCTGTGGGCGGGGCGGCCGTTCACCTTCCACGGCCGCTGGTTCACGGTCACGGACCTCACCTTCCAGCCGGTGAGCCCGCAACGGCCCCGCATCCCGGTGTGGATCGCCGGCACCTGGCCCGCGCGTCGCCCGATGTGGCGGGCCGCGCACTGGGACGGCGTCTTCCCCACCCGGGCGGGGGTCGGCCACACCGAGATGATGCCGCCGGCCGACCTGGCGGACGTGGTCTCCTACGTGCGCTCCCAACGAGCCGACCGGAGCGAGCCGTTCGACGTCGTCATGGAGGGCCGGACGACCGGTCTGCGGCCGGAGGCCGACGCGGGGGTCGTCGCCCCGTACCGGGCGGCCGGGCTCACCTGGTGGGTGGAGAAGCTGGGCTGGTTCAGCGGCCCGGTCGACCTCGTCCGGGCCCGGATCGCCGCCGGCCCGCCGGTTCCCGTCCAGCCCTGAACCGGTCCCGACAGGCCGGTGCGGGAACCGGTCCCGACGGGACGGTGCAGGAACCGGTCCCGACGGGACGGTGCGGGGGTTCCGCCCCGCCGCCCGGGGGCCGGACGTGCTCAGGCCCGCACCAGGACGTCGACCCGGGCGGCCGTGGCGAGCAGGGCCCGGTCGGCCAGTCGGGGGCCGGTCAGCTGGAGGCCGACCGGGGCCGAGCCGGTGACCGGGAGGGGGAGGGTCACCGAGGGCAGGCCCGCGGTGGCGGCCGGGGAGGTGTTGCGGATCAGGGTGTGGAAGGTGGACACGTCGCGGCCGTTGAGGGGGAGGCTGTCCTCGTACCGGTGCAGGGGCCGGGCGCACACCGGGACGGTCGGGCAGACCAGCGCGTCCAGTCCGTTCGCGGCGAACAGGTCGGCGTAGGACGCCTGGAGGGCGGCACGTCCGGCCAGCGCGCTGCGCAGCCCGGCGGGCCCCGGGAACCCGGGGGCGTCGGGCAGGGCGGTGGCCCTGAGCAGGTCCGCGAGGTCCGGGTCGCCGACCGCGGCCAGCACCTCGACCGCGGTGGGGCCGGCCCGGTGCTCGTCCAGGTACCGGCTCAGGGCGGCGGTGAACTCGCCGAAGACGAGCGGGAAGCCGACCCGGGCGTCGGCGGCCGCGAGGTGCGCCGTGTCGACCGGGACCCAGTGCGTCCCGGCTCCGGTCAGCCGCTCGACGGCCGCCTCCCAGGCGGTCCGGACCGGGGCCTCCAGGTCCTCGGCGAACACCTGCCGGGGCAGTCCCAGACGTAGCGGACGCTCCGCGCCCCGGCGGGCGGCGGCCTCCCCGGTGACGAGGGTGTCGAGCGCCGTCAGCCGGTCCAGGGTGCGGGCGATCGGCCCGGCGGTGTCCCGGGTGGTGGACAGCGGCGTGATCCCCGCCGAGGGGTAGCGCCCGGCGCTGGGGCGCAGGCCGTAGACCCCGTTCAGCGCGGCCGGGACGGTGACCGAACCGCCGGTGTCGGTGCCGAGGCCGGCCTCGGTGACCCCGGCCGCCACCGCGGCCGCCGTGCCGCCGCTGCTGCCACCGGCGAACAGGGCCGGGTCGGCGGCGTTGCCGACGGCGCCGAAGGTGCGGTTGCACGAGGTGGCGCCGAGCGAGAGCTCGTGCATGTTGGTCTTGCCCAGCACGATCGCCCCGGCCGAGCGCAGTGCGGCGACCACGGGCGCGTCGGCCGCCGGGACGAAGGCGGCGAGCGCGGGGGTGCCCGCGCTGTTGGGCAGGCCGGCGACGTGGATGTTGTCCTTGACGACCAGGCACCAGGGCGCCGGGTCGGCCCCGGTGCCCCGCGCGTCGCGGCGGGCCGCCGCGACGCGCGCGCCCTCGACGTCGAGCGTGATGAACGCGTTGAGGTGCCCGACGGCGGCGGCCCGGTCGAGCGCGGCCGACACGAGGCGCTGCGCGGGCCCCCGGCCCGTGGTGTGCGGTGCGGGCATGCGACGGCTCCTTCGTGCGGTGCCCGGGTGACGGGAGGTCACACCGTACCGCCCGGGCCGTGACCGGGGTCCGGGCGGCGGAGGGGGAGCAGGGAAAAGTGTTATCGGCCCCGCCGTCGGAGGGTCTCCTGGGCGTGGGAACGGACGCGCCCGGTCGCCGCAGAGGGTGGGCGGCCGGGGACGCGGGGTTCGATATGGGGCGCTCCGCGCGGAGGTGAGGTCTCCGGTCGCGTCCGTTCCCACGGCGCCCGGCCGGACCGTCCCGTCCGTCCGGGCGCCGACCGGCGGTCCGTACGCCTTCCCCCGCGGCGACGGACCGCCGGGCTCCGGCCGGTGCGGACCGCGGGGCCGCTCAGGGGCGCCGGAGCCGCCAGACCTGGTCCTCGCCGGTCTCGGCGGGGGCGAGGGCCTCGGCGGGGCGGCGCAGGTGCTCGGTGAAGCCGAGGCGGGCCGGGACGGCGCCGCTGGCCCGGTTGGCCGGGTCGTGGACGATCTCGACGAACTCCACGCCGGGGAGCCGGAAGGCCTGCTCGGTCAGGGCCCGGGCCGTCCGGGTGGCGATGCCGCGGCCGGTGGCGGCGGGGTGCAGCCAGTAGCCGATCTCCCGGCCGTCCGCGGCGGTGCCCTCGCGGTGGAACAGCCCGCAGGCGCCGACGATGGCGCCGTCCAGCAGGATCGCGTAGGTGAAGTCCCGGCCGCTCTCCCAGAGTTCGGCCCGCTTGGCGAGGAACTCCGCGGTCGAGTCCAGGCTGTGCTCGGCGACCCAGGGCATCCAGGGCCGCAGGTGCTCCAGCGACTCCTCGATGACCCGGAAGAGCTCGGGGAGGTCCGCCTCGCCGCGGAAGCGGCGCAGCGTCACCTCACCGAGGGCGATTTCCTGTTCTGCCAGTTGTACGGGCTCCATCCAGGGAGGATGTCCGCTACCCGGGGGCCGGCGCAACGGGATTACGGCGCCCGCGGCGCAGGTGGAGCAGGGCGCCGAGGGAGACGGCGACGGCGGAGCCGGTGAACAGGGCGAGGTCGGTCAGGCCCGTCACGGTGAGGTCGAAGTGCGGGTCCCCGGCGCTCGCGCTGAACTCCGGCTGCACCAGGCCCTGCGGGTCCTCGGTGACGTCGACCTGTTCGCCCGTGGTGTCGGAGGAGCCGCACTGGACGGACCCGGTCCGTCCGGGATCGTCCGCGTAGCGCACGGAGCAGGTGTACGAGGTGGTCCTGCCGTGGCTCACCGTGATGTCGGTGACGGTGCCCCGGTGGGTCGTTCCGCGCAGCGAGAGCACGGTGGACTGCACGGCGTTCGCGCTCAGCAGCGGTACGGCGACCAGCGGGGCGACCAACAGCACCAGCGCGAGGCTCCGCAGCACGGCCGACTGGCACAGGCACACCAGGGCGTAGATCAGCCCGACCGCCGCGGCGAGGGACGCGGCCAGCGCGGGGAGCAGGAACCACCCGCCGAGTGCGCCGAGCGCCCCGCCGGCCGGGAGCAGCACGGCGGCGGCCGGGACCCAGAGCGCGACCAGCAGGGGGCGGCGCGGCCAGGGCGCGTCCTTCTTCTTCGGGGTGCCCCGCTCTCCCTGCTCCTTCGGGGTTACCGGCTCTCCCTGCCGGTCCTGCGACCCGGCGGCGGGCCCGGGCAGCTCGTAGTACTTCATGGCGGGAGATCCTGCCAGGTCAGCGCGGGGGCGGACGGCCCCGGGGGCGTTCCCGGGTGATCCCTTTGCCGGGGCGGGCGAGGTGTGGAGGCCTTCGGTGGGCCAGCGGGGGAAGTGGTGCGCACCGGGCGCTATACATGCCATGTATACCTGGTGTGTATAGTCCATGATCATGGCACTCGGACAGATGCTCCTCGGGCTGCTGGAAGACCAGCCCCGCCACGGGTACGACATCAAACGGCTCTACGACGAGCACTTCGGGCGCGACCGTGCCCTGCACTACGGGCAGGTGTACGCCACCCTCTCCCGGCTGCTGAAGAACGGCCTGGTCGTCGTGGAGGGGGTCGAGGCCGGCGGCGGCCCCGACCGCAAGCGGTACGCCATCACCGACGAGGGCGTCACCGACCTGGCCGACTGGCTCGCCCGGCCGGAGGACCCGCAGCCGTACCTGCAGAGCACGCTCTACCACAAGGTCGTGCTCGCCATCCTGACCGGACGCTCGGCGACCGACGTCCTGGACACCCAGCGGGCCGAACACCTGCGGACCATGCGCGCACTGACCCGGCGCAAGCTCGCCGGCGACCTCGCCGACGAACTGGTCTGCGACCACGCGCTGTTCCACCTGGAAGCGGACCTGCGCTGGCTGGAGCTGACCGCCGCCCGCCTCGACGACCTCACCACCCGCCTGACGGAGACCCCGCGTTGACCACCGCCCAACCCCTGCTCCACGCCCGGGACCTGCACAAGGCCTTCGGCCTCACCCCGGCCCTCGACGGCGCCTCCCTCAGCGTCGCCGCCGGTGAACTCGTCGCCGTGATGGGCCCCTCGGGCTCCGGGAAGTCCACCCTGCTGCACTGCCTGGCCGGCATCACCCGCCCCGACGGCGGCACCGTCAGCTACCAGGGCCGCGACCTCGCCACCCGCTCCGACAGCGAGCTCAGCGCGCTGCGGCGCACCGAGTTCGGCTTCCTGTTCCAGTTCGGCCAGCTCGTCCCGGAGCTCTCCTGCCTGGAGAACGTCGCGCTGCCGCTGCGCCTGAACGGCATACGCCGCAAGGCCGCCGAGGCCCGGGCCCGCGAGTGGCTGGAGCGGCTGGAGGTGGCGGACGTCGCCGCCAGCCGCCCCGGTGAGGTCTCCGGCGGCCAGGGCCAGCGGGTGGGGGCCGCCCGCGCCCTGATCACCGGCCCCAAGGCCGTGTTCGCCGACGAACCGACCGGCGCCCTCGACTCCCTCAACGGCGAACGCGTCATGAAGCTGCTGACCCGCGCCGCCCGGGAGACCGCCGCGGCCGTCGTCCTGGTCACCCACGACGTGCGGGTCGCCGCCTACGCCGACCGCGAGATCGTCGTCCGCGACGGCCGCACCGTCGACCTGGCCACCGCCCGGTGAGCGCCGCCGACCCCACGGTCCGCTCCCGTTTCCTCGACCAACTCGGCCTCGGCGTCCGGCTCGCCGTCACCAGCGGACGGGACGGCTGGGGGCGGCTGGTGCTCACCGCCCTCGGCGTCGGCCTCGGCGTGGTCCTGCTGCTCTTCACCGCCTCCTTCCCCGGCATCGTGCACCACCGCGACCAGCGGCTGTACGTCCAGAACGACACCTTCGAGGACGACGGCCCGCAGGCCCCGGGCGACCGGACGGTCCTCGTCGCGGTCGCCGACACCACCTTCCACGGCACGCCCGTCCGCGGCCGGATCGTCCAGCCCGAGGGCCCGGACGCCGCCCTCCCGCCGGGCGTCACCGCCTACCCGCGGCCCGGCGAGATGGTCGTCTCCCCGGCCCTGGCGGACCTGCTGAAGGACCCCGCCAACCAGCTGCTGCGCGAACGCCTGCCCCACCCGGTGGTCGGCACCATCGGCTCCGCCGGGCTGCTCGGCCCCGGGCAGGCCGGGTTCGTACTCGGCGGCGACCACCTCTCGGTGGACACCGGCGCCGTCCGGATCACCGGGTTCGGCCACTTCTCGCCGCCCAAACCCATGGATCCCAAGCTGATCCTGCTCAACGCCGTCGGCATGACGGTGATGCTGGCCCCGGTCGGCGTCTTCCTCGCCGCCGCCGCGCGCTTCGGCGGGGAACGGCGCGACCGCCGGCTCGCCGCGCTGCGCCTCGGCGGCGCGGACCGGCGGATGACCGCGCGGCTCGCCGCCGGGGAGTCCCTGGTGGGGGCGGTGCTCGGCCTGGTGGTGGGCGGGGCGCTCTTCGTACTCGGCCGCCAACTGGCCGGCGGGATCCGGCTCGCCGGGTTCAGCTTCTACCCCGAGGACATCGCGCCGCAGCCCGCCCTCGCCGCCGCGATCGCCGTGCTCGTGCCGCTGCTCGCGATCGGCGTCACCCTGCTCGCGATGCGCCGGGTGACCGTCGACCCGCTCGGTGTGGTCCGCCGGACCGGCCCGGTGCGGCGCCGGATCGGCTGGCGGCTGGTGCTGCCACTGGCCGGTCTGGCCCTGACCGTCGCCGCGCTCGCCCTGTCCGCGGCCGACGTGCCCGACGAGTTCGGCCGCACCGCCGTCCTCGACCAGGTACGGGACACCCGGGGCTCGGTGCTGGTGGCGCTCGGCGCGCTGCTGATGCTGGCCGGCGTCTGCACCCTGCTGCCGTGGCTGGTGGAAGCCGTCACCCGGCGGGCCGGCGGCGGCGGGCTGTCCTGGCAACTGGCCGTCCGGCGCCTGCAGTCGGGCTCGGGGCCGGCCGCCGTCGCGGTCAGCGGCATCGTGGTGGCCGTCGCCGGGGCGATCGCCCTCCAGGCGCTCTTCCTCGGCATCAGCACCCAGTACGAGACCCGCCCCCGGCACCCGCTCCCCGCCGGGCCCTACCAGCAGTCGGTGTCCTTCCCGGGCGGTGCGCCCCGCGCGGACCGGCTCGCCGAACGCCTGGCGCAGAGCACGGGGGTCAAGGCCACCGCGGCGTACACGGAGTTCTCCCTGGAGAGCGCGACGGCCAAGCTCTGGGAACTGCCCGCGGTCCGGATCGCCTCCTGCCCGGTGCTGCGCCAACTGGCCACCCTGCCCGACTGCAAGGACGGCGACGCCTTCGCCGTCGAGGGCGCGGCCCGGCCCGGCAGCACCCCGGTCCGGCCCGGCACGACCGTCCACGCCGCGTTCTTCCGCGGGGCGGGCGAGCCCGCGTCCTTCCCGCTGCCCGCCCCGACGGCCACCGTCCCGGCCGTCGAGGGCGCGGACCCCAACGGCCGGATCGGCGACGGCCTGCTGCTCCTCACCCCCGCCGCGGTGCCCGCCGACGCGCTGCGCGGGCAGCCCGCGACCGTCCTGGTGTCGCTCGCGGACGGGCTGGCGGACCCGAGGGAACAGCTGACCACCGCCGTGATGGCGATCGACCCGCAGGCCCGCACCGGGTTCCCGCTCGACCGGACGCTCGATCCGACCTACCTCGCGGTCAAGCGCCTGCTGACGGCCGGATCGACGATCACGCTGGTGCTGGTCTCGCTCAGCCTGCTGGTCGGTCAGCTCGAACGCTTCCGGGAGCAGCGCCGGGTGCTCGGCGTGCTGAGCGCGGTCGGCACCCGCCGACGCGTCCTGGGATTGTCGGTGCTGTGGCAGACGCTGATCCCGATGGCCGTCGGCCTGGCCCTGGCGGCCGTCGCCGGCCTGCTGATGGGAGCCCTGCTGCAGTACTCGGCGGGCGTCCCGGCGGGCGTGGACTGGGGCTCGATCCTGGCCATGTCGGCCGTCGCGGCCGCCGCGGTGCTGCTCACCACGGCCCTCGGGCTGCCGCAGCTCCTCCGGCTGATGCGCCCGGACGCACTGCGCCACGAGTAGCGGTCCCGCCGCTCTGGCCTGCCGCCTGCCGCCGCGGCCCC
>NZ_JBFBGS010000053.1:0-30622 GCF_040684795.1 Kitasatospora sp. NPDC089797
CCGGCGGCAAGGGCTGGACGAACATCCAGCTCACCCACCGCGGCACCCTCACCGGCGGCAACAACATCGACGACGTCATCGCCCACGCCCCTGGCGCCCCCGAACTCTGGCTCTACCCCAACCCCGGCAACACCGGCGTCTACGGCCGCATCGACAAGCCGGTCTCCCTCGCCAAGCCCAAGTGCGCCAAAACCGCCACCGAGGACTGCTCCTGGCTGACCACCACCGGCTACAACGCCACCAACTGGTCCACCACCCTGCGCATCGCCGCCCTCGGCGACCCCGTCACCACCGACCTCGACCCCAAGCTCGGCTTCAAGAACAAGACCGGCCTGCTCACCGTCGAGAGCACCGACAACGGCACCGACGCGGCTCTTTGGTACTACCCCGCGACCAACGCCAACACCCTGGGCAAGCCCGTCCGCCTGGCCGCCGCCGGCTGGAAGGACAAGGAACTCCTCACCCCCGGCGACTGGGCCAAGCAGGGCCACCCCGGCCTGTTCACCCGCAACCTCGCCCCCTCCCCCGACGCCGCCAAGGACGACCTCACCGGCCTCACCTTCACCACCGGCACCGTCCTCGCCACCGACAACCAGGGCCAGCCCGTCAACGACCCCAGCGGCAAGCCGCTGATGGTCCCCACCCTGACCGGCATCGCCACCTCCACCAAGATCGGCGGCGTCCCCAGCGACACCTGGACCACCCTCGGCTCCGACGGCGACCTCACCGGCAACGGCAACACCGCACTCTGGGGCAAGAAGACCGACGGCACCATCGACATCTGGTGGGGCAAGCCCACCACCCCGGGCACCCCCACCGCCGGCTACACCTGGCAGGTCGGCCCCAACACCATCGCCAACACCGGTGTCAACCCCCAGTGGTGGGCCCTCGACGGCCGCACCTCCGGTGACACCGGGGACACCAACAAGCTGTACCGCAACGGCGACACCACCGGCACCACCTACCCGACCGGCGCCACCCTGACCGACGACCACAACCGCACCGCCGCCAAGGCCACCACCTTCGACGGAGCATCGGTCTACCGCACCACCGCACCCGTCAACAGCACGGTCGACACCTCCCGCAGCTACAGCGTCTCGGCCTGGGTCAAGGTCAACAACACCAACGGCTACCAGACCGCCGTCTCGCTCACCGGTGACGTCGCCAGCCCGTTCTACCTGCAGTACTCCAAGGCCTTCAACAACTGGGCCTTCGTCCTGCCCAGCAACGACAGCCTCAGCCCCACCGCCTGGTACTCCGCCTACGACCGCACCGGCCGCACCGGCGTCACCGTCGGCCAGTGGACCCACCTCACCGGCACCTACAACGCCGACGCCGGCACCATCACGCTGTACGTCAACGGCGCGGCCGTCGGCAGCGCGCAGATGCCCAGCGGCTGGAAGCCCGCCCCCGGCAGCCTCAACGTCGGCGGCGTCGCCTACAACCAGCAGACCCCCGGCGACCTGCTCAACGGCGCCGTCAGCGACGTCCGCGCCTACCCGTACGCCCTGACCGACCAGCAGGCCAACACCCTCGCCACCACCGACGCCTCGATCCAGATCCGCAGCGCGGTCGACACCCACAAGTGCCTGGACAACTGGTGGGGCGGGGCCGGCACCCAGCTCCGGCTCTACGACTGCTGGAACGGCGCGTCCCAGCACTTCGTGATGACCAAGGACAACCAGATCAAGCTCCCGGTCTCCGGCCGCTGCCTGGGCACCGCGGACGCCGTCGCCGTCAACGGCACCGCGGTCGTCGCCCAGGACTGCGGCAACAACCCGGGCGCCCAGACCTGGGTCCGCCGCTACGACAACTCGCTGTACAACCCGGTCTCCGGCCTCTGCCTCGACCTGCACGGTTGGAACACCACCAACGGACAGGGCCTGGACGTCTGGCAGTGCGCCGACCAGGCGAACCACCACTGGATCTTCGAGGCCCAGCAGACGGTCTGATCCGCCACGAACCAGCGACGCACTGACGACGCCGTCCCCCGCCGGGAGCCACCCGGCGGGGGACGGCGTCGTTCCTCCGGTCGATCCGGATTTCGGGCCGTACAACCCACTGTGATCATCTGGCCTCTCCGAGTAAGGTCCACCCACGAACGGGCGGTCCGCAGCGGGCGCCCCCGGCGGACCGAGGAGTGTGACCGTGCCCGACCAGGACCGGCAGGCAGGCCAGTTGGAGCACCTCCGGCCGCGGATGCGGGCCCTGGCGTACCCGTTGCTGGGCTCGCACGCGGAGGCGGCGGAGGCCGTGCGGGAGGTCTGGGTCAGGCTCGGGCGGATCAATCCGGAGGAGGTGGCGGACCTGCCGGACTGGCTGGCCGTGGTGACCGGGCGGGTGTGTCTGAGCCGGTTGGGCGAGCGCCCCGCGCGGGCCGGGGTGCGGCTGCCGGACCCGGTGGTGGAGCCGGCGGGCTGGGCGCGGCCGGACGGGCCGGTGGGCCTCGAACTGCTGCTGGCCCTGGACGGGTTGGCGCCGGCCGAGCGGGTCGCCCTGGTGCTGCAGGACGTGTGCGGCCGGCCGCTCGACGAGGTCGCGACCGTCCTGGAGCGGACCACGGCGGTGACCCGCAGGCTCACCGAGCAGGCCCGTCCCAAGGTGCAGGGCGCGCGCGAGGCGGACGCCGAGGACCGCCCAGGCGTCCGGCGCCGGCTGGTCGACGCCGTCACCGCCGCGGTGCGCGACGGAGACCCGGCGGCGCTGGCCGCGGCCCTGGACCCGGCCGCCGAGCTGCGCGCGGACGGCGGGCGGGCGCTGCCCGCCGCCACGGGGGCGGTCCGCGGGGCCGGGCGGATCGTGGAACGGGTCGCCGAACTGGGCGCGGACGGCCCGGCGGTGACCGCGGTGCTGGTCAACGGTGCCCCGGGTGCCCTGCTCACCCGGGACGGCGGGCCGACGGCGGTGCTGGGCCTCGCGGCCCGGGCCGGCCGGATCACCCGGGTCCACCTGCTGCTGGACCCGGAGCGGCTGGCCGCGCTCGACCCGGACGCGCTCGGCGCGTAGGAGCTCCCCGGGCCTAGCCGATCCGCCGCCCCAGGGCGAGCGCCGTCCCGGCGCAGGCGCTGCCGAGCAGGGCGCCCGCCAGCACGTCGCCGGGGTAGTGGACGCCGGTGTGCACCCGGGAGTAGCCGACCGCGCAGGCGAGCAGCGCGAGCGGGGCCGCAGCGGCGGGCAGCAGCGTGCCGACGGCGGTGGCGAGGGCGAACGCCGAGGCGGTGTGGCCGGACGGGAAGGAGGCGGAGGCGGGCATCGGCACCTGGCGGTCCCGCACCACCCGGGCGGCCTCGCGGTCGGGGCGCGGGCGGCGCACCAGTTGCTTGCCGAGCAGGTTGGCGGTGCCGGAGGCGAGCGCGACGGCGGCCGCGCCGGTCAGGCCGGCCCGGCGGCAGCGGCCCGGGACGAGGGTCAGGGCGGCCGCGACGGAGAGGTTGATCTTCGAGTGGTCGGCGGCCCGGGAGAGGGACCGCAGGGCCCGGTCGAGGGCGGGTGTCGGGGTGGCGGCGACGGCGGCGTAGAGGGCGCCGTCGAGCGCGGCGAGGTCGCGCAGCACGGCTTCGGCGCGGCCGCGCCGGGCGGCGCCGTTGCCGCCGCGCGGGCCGGCTGCGGTGCCGTCCCGCCGTACGGCGCCGGTCACGGGCGGCCGCCGGCGGCCGGGGCCCGGTCCAGGGCCAGTCGGGTGATGTCGCGCCAGTCCAGCCGGTGGGCGCGGGCCTGTCGGTCCGGGTCGGCGCCCGGGCGGTCGCGCGGGACGCGGACCCGCAGGGCCCGGGGCAGCAGGGTGCAGACGACCGGGGTGGGCAGGGTGAGCGCCTCGCCGTCGACGGCGACCGGGATCTCGGGGACGTCGGCCTGCACGGTGACCCGGCGGGCCGACAGCAGGGTCAGCCCGGCGGCCCGCTCGCCGCGCAGGGCGAGTTCGGCGGCCTGCGCGGCGTCGTCGACCCGGACGCCGAGGACGCCGAGCACGCCGCCGTCCAGGCTCGGGCGGCGGCCGAGGTCGGCCGGGTCGGGGGCGGCGTACGGGTTGTTGCTGACCAGCAGGGCCTGCGGCGCGTCGATCCGCCGGTCGTCGGCGCGGGCGGTGAGCGCGGGGCCCGCCTCGCCCTGGAGCAGGTCGGGCAGGGCGTCCAGGGCGGTGGCGGTCTTGGCGTCGCGGTACCCGGGGCTCTGCACGATCTGCGCGTAGGCGCCGAAGGAGACGGTGTTGACGAAGGTGCGGTCGCCGACCCGGCCGAGGTCGACGGCGAGTTCGACGCCGTCGCGCAGGGCGTCCAGGCAGGTCGCGGGATCGGCGCGGTCGAGGCCGAGGTCCATCGCGAAGTGGTTGCGGGTGCCGGCGGAGACGACCAGGAAGGGCAGGTCGTGCTCGGCGGCGACGGCGGCGACCAGGGCCTGGGTGCCGTCCCCGCCGGCCACGCCGAGCAGGTCGGCGCCCTCGGCGACGGCCCGGCGGGCGAGTTCGGTGACGTCCTGCGGGGCGGCGGGGTCCAGCAGCACGACCCGGGCGCCCAGTTCCTCGGCGCGCCGGACCAGGTCGAAGCGTTCGACCTTCCCGCCGCCGGACTTCGGGTTCATGATCAGGACCGGCCGCCGCGGCGGCGGGGTCTCCCGGACGGGCATCGGCCGCGGTGGCCGGGCGGCCCGCAGCGCGGCCCGGCCGCAGGCCAGGCCGGCGAGCCAGAGCACGACGGCCACGGCCGCGAGCAGCGCGACCTCGGCGTCGTAGGCCAGCACCACCACGGCGACCGGCGCGCCGACCGCCAGCACCGCGCCCGCCAGCCGCGGCAGGCCCCGGCGGGTGATCACCCACCAGACGCCGACGGCCGTCACCGCCAGGCCGACCAGTTCGGCGAGCAGCACCAGCAGCCCGCGCGGCCCGGTGAAGGCGAGCACCACCACGGCCGCCACCGCGCACACCAGTGCGATCCGCGCGAGGCGGCGCGGTCGCCGCCGGTCCGTCGCCTCCGTCATCGACCCGTCCTCCTCCACCCCGTCCTGACCCATCCGGCAACCGTAACCGGGGGTGCCGCGCGGGGCACGCCGGAGCCGTCCGGAACCGGCCCGCCGAGGCCCGGCGGGCGGGCGACGACAGGCCCCGCGGCACGGGTTCGGGAGGGCGGCCCCACCGGACCCCAATGTCCGGAAACAATTCCGTGGCCGTCCGGCCGACCGGCCTGATCAGCGAATCCGAACCGCCCCCGGCGGCATTGACACCGTATACGAAGTATCTGCGTCAGCAGTGGTCAGCGCCGGGTCGCGTACGATAGCGCGGGGGATATGGCGAGAATTCGCCCGGTCCACGGAAAGCTCCGGAGCGGGCTGTCCGGTTCAATGCCGTGACTGTAGTGCCCACCGGGGAATGTGGTGTATACCAATAGGCTGAGCGCGTTCCGGTTTGCGGGGAGGAAGGCATGCTGCTGCGGCTGCTGGGGTCGGTCGAACTGCTCCATGAGAAACGCTCGCTCGACCTGGGCGGACCGCGCCAGCGGGTGGTCCTGGCGATGCTCGGACTCAACCTCGACCGCACCGTCTCCACCGAACAGCTGATCGACGCCGTCTGGGGGGACGCGCCGCCGACCACCGCCCGCGGCCAGGTCCAGGTCGCCGTCTCCACCCTGCGCAAGCGCCTCGCCCAGGCCGGACGGCCGGAGGCGATCGTCACCCGCTCCCCCGGCTACGCCCTGGCGCTGGAACCGGCCCAGGTGGACAGCCTGGAGTTCGAGCGCCTGGTCGCGCGGGCCCGGGAGGAGAGCGTCGCGGGCCGCACCGAGCAGGCCGCGGAGACCATGCGCGAGGCGCTCGCGCTGTGGCGCGGCCCCGCGCTGGACGGGGTCCCCGGCGAGCTGGCGCAGCGGGCCGCGACCCACCTCGACGACCGGCGGCTGACCGTCCTGGAGGAGCGGGTCCGGCTCGACCTGCTGCTCGGCCGGCACGGCGAGCTGAGCGCCGAGCTGGCCTCGCTGACCGCCCGTCACCCGCTCCGGGAGCGGCTGCACGGGCACCTCATGCTGGCCCTGTACCGCTCCGGCCGGCAGGCGGACGCCCTGGAGGCCTTCCAGCGGGCGCGCCGCGCGCTGGTGGAGGAGATCGGCATCGAGCCCGGCCAGGAACTGCGGGACCTGGAACGGGCGATCCTGCACCAGTCCGCCGAGCTGGACCTGCCGGTGCGCCGCGACGGGCACGCCCGGCCCGCCGACGGCCCCGCCGCCGGCGCCGCCCCGGGCCACCGCTCCCCCGCGCCGCCGGCCCCGGCCGGCCCGCCGCACCCGGCCGCCGCCAGACCGATACCGCCCACCCCGCCGCCCGTCCCGACGGAGACCGGCTTCCGCCTCACCCCCCGCCAACTCCCGGCCAGCATCAGCGACTTCATCGGCCGTCGGCACCAGCTCGACGAGATCAAGAAGCTGATCGTGCCCGCCGCCGACACCGCCGACCCCGGCTACGCGGTCCCGATCGTCAACATCTGCGGCCCCGGCGGGGTCGGCAAATCGGCCCTGGCCGTCCGCGCCGCCCACGAGGCGGGCGCCCACTTCCCGGACGGCCACCTCTACGCCGACCTGCACACCCTGACGGCGGAGGAGGGCGCCGCCGGCGAGGGCGACAACCGGACCGGGACGCTGCTCGCCCGGTTCCTGCGGGCCGTCGGGGTCCCGGCCAAGGCGATCCCCGAGGACCCCCAGGAGCGGGCCGAGATGTACCGCAGCCGGCTGGCCGACAGCCGGGTCCTGGTCGTCCTCGACGGGGTGACCGGCGCCGAGCAGGTCACCCCGCTGCTGCCGGGCAGCGCCAGCTGCGCCGTCCTGGCCACCAGCCGGGTCCGACTGGCCCGGGTCCCGGGGATCCACCGGGTGGACGTCGAGGTCTTCGACATGTCCAACGCGCTCGACCTGCTGGCCGGCATCATCGGCCGGCCGCGGGTGCAGGCCGAACTGGACACCGCCGTCGAGCTGGTGCAGCTGTGCGACGGGCTGCCGCTGGCCCTGCGGATCGCCGGCGCCCGGCTGGCCTCGCACCCGCACTGGCCCGTCGAGCGGCTGGTGCGCCGGCTGCGCAACGAGCGGCAGAGACTGGACGAACTCAGCCACCACGGCCTCGAACTGCGCTCCACCATCAGCCTCACCTACCGCGCCCTGCCGCTGCCGGCGCAGCGGCTGTTCCGGCTGTTCTCGCTGGTCCAGCTGCCCGACGCACCCGCCTGGATCGCGGCCGCGCTGCTGGACACCGACCCGGCCACCGCCGAGGACACCCTCGACCTGCTGGTCGAGGCGCAGGTGATGGACATCGTCCAGTACCCGAACCAGCCGGGGCCGCGCTACCGCTTCCACGACCTGGTCCGCGCCTACGCCCACGAGCAGCTGCTGGCCTCCGAGAGCGCGGAGGTGCGGGAGGCCGCGCTGGCCCGGATGCTGGGCGGCTGGCTGGCGCTGGCCGAGGACGCCCACCGCCGGGAGTACGGCGGCGACTACACCGTCATCCACGGCGGCGCCGAGCGCTGGCGGCCGCCGCCGGTCGCCTGGTCCGGCCGACCCGGCGCCGGGGTGGACGGCTGGGACACCGAACGGCTGGCCCTGGTGACGGCCGTCCGGCAGGCCGCCGCGGCCGGGCTGGACGAACTCTGCTGGGACCTCGCCCTCACCTCGGTCACCCTGTTCGAGGCCAAGGGCCACTTCGACGACTGGGAGGAGACCTCGCGCCTCGCCCAGGAGGCGGCGGTGCGGGCCGGCAACACGGTCGGGCAGGCCGCGATGCTCTACTCGCTGGGCACCCTGCACATGTTCCAGACCCGGCACGAGCAGGCCCAGGAGCACTTCACCCTGGCCCGGGAGCTGTTCGAGGCGGCCGGGCACGACCACGGCCGGGCCCTGGTGCTGCGCAACGACGCCTTCCTCGACGGGGTCCGCGGCGACCACCCGGCGATGCGGGCGAAGTACGACGAGGCGCTGACCGTGATGCGGCTGGTCGGCGACCGGATCGGCGAGGCGCACATCCTGCGCAGCCTGGCCGGCTGGTGGATGACCGCGGGCGACACCGAGCGGGCCCGCGCCCTGCTGGAGCAGGCCCTGGTGATCTGCCGGTCGGAGCACTGCGTCCGGGTGGAGGCCCAGGTGCTCCAGCGGTTCGCCGAACTGCACCTGTCCACCGACCGGACCGAGCCGGCGGCGGACGCGCTGTGGGAGGTGCTGCGGATCGTCCGGGCCGGCGGGGACCGGATCGGCGAGGCGTACGCCCTGCACGGCCTCGGCACGGTGCGCCGCCGGGAGGGCAGCCTGGACGGCGCGGTGGACACCCTGACCCGGGCGCTGGAGCTGTCCCGGCAGGTCGGCGAGCGGGCCGTGGAGGCCCGCTCGCGGTTCGCGCTGGCCGAGATCTCCCTCCAGCGGGCCGACCGCGCCCAGGCCGCCGGGCACCTGGCGGCCTGTCGCCGGCTGTTCGCCGAACTCGGCTCCAAGCACTGGCTGGAGCGGACCGAGGAACTGCTGACCGCGACGGCCGGGCCCGGGGCCGAGCACGGGGCTCCGCTGCGGGCCGGCAGCCGCACGGACTGCGGCTGACCGGACCGCGGCTGACGGCCGGGCGCCCGGCCGACCCGCCCGGTGCCCCCGGCTACCCGCCCGGTGCCCGGCTACCCGGCGGCGGCCGGCCGCTCCGGCGCCGCGCGGCCGACCAGTTCGGCCAGCTCCGCCGGGGCCAGAGCGCCGGGTTCGCGGCGCTCCCGCGCCCAGCGGTTCACCAGCTCCTGGAACAGCTCGTTCACCGGCGTCGGCACCCCGCAGCCGCGGCCCAGCAGCACGATCTCCCCGTTCAGGTAGTCGACTTCGGTGGAGCCGCCGCGCTTGAGGCTCTGCCAGGTCGAGCCGTGCCCCGCCCCGGCCCCGGCCGGCGGCTCGTCGACCACGCCGCGGCGCAGGTCGGCCAGCTCCGCGGGGGCGGCCCAGGCGATGCCCGAGCGCTCCAGCACCGCGACCGCCTCGGCCCGCGCCCGCAGGGCCAGTTCGACGGACTCGGCCCCCGGCCGCTGCCCGCACAGCGCGTCGACGGCGTTGGCCAGGTTGTTGACCAGCTTGCCGTACTTCCAGCGCAGCACGTCCTCGACCACCTCGGCCCGGAAGTCGGCCCCGGTGAGGTCCGCGGCGATCTCCCGGAGGGTGTCGTCGGCGCCCTGCGGGTAGCGGCCGAGGACCAGCACACCGGTCCGCGGCCCGCACCAGACGCGCACCTCGCCGGGGGTGAGGAAGGCGGCCGGCAGCACCACCATGGCGCCGTACACCCGGCGGAACCGCCGCAGCGCCGACCGCTCGTTCTCCACCCCGTTCTGCAGGCAGACCAGCGGCAGCCGGGAACCGGCCCGGCCGCCGTCCGGCCCGACCGGGCGCTCGGCCCAGGCGGCCAGCGCGGCCCCGGTGTCCTGGGTCTTGACGGCCAGCAGCAGTACGTCGTCCTCGCGCAGGTCGACCTCGTCCGGGCCGGCCGCCACCGGGATCCGGGCGGTGTCCGGGCCGCCCGGGCCGTGCACGGTCAGGCCGCGGTCGCGCAGCGCCGCGCCGTGCTCGCCGCGCGCCACCAGGACCACCCGGTGCCCGGCCCGGTGCAGCCGGGCGCCGACCACGCCGCCGACCGCCCCGGCGCCGATCACGATGTACCGCCTGTTCATGAGGTCCTATTCCTCCCAGCTGATCCCGGCCGCGTACCAGGCAGCCAACTCCTCGGCGTTCGCGGCGATTTCCGCCGCGTCCCGGCCAATGATCACATAGCCGCCGAGGTAGTCCCCGGACTTCTCGCCGCCGTGGTAGCGCTCTCCGATCACGCCCTTGATCCGTTCCTCGACCACGAAGGACGGCGGGTCCTTCGGCAGTCCCGTCAGCCGGCCCTTCCCCGGGTAGAAGAGCACCCAGCCGCCGGAGCTGCCCCGGTCCACGGCCCGCCGACCGCCGCCGGGCGGGATCCGCTCGCCCAGCTGGGCGGCGAACCAGCGCTGGTCCAGGTCGAAGCCGGTGCAGGCGCGGATCGCCCCGGTGGTGCGGGCGCCGCCGGTGCGGCTGGCCACCTCGCAGAGCACCAGGCGGTCGTCGGGGGTGAGGAAGACCTCCAGGTGGAAGTTGGTGCAGTCGGGGGTCGGCAGCACCCCGAGGACGCGCTCGGCGTAGCCGATCAGCCGGTCCGTCAGCGGGTCGTCCCGGTTCATCTGGGCCGAGCCGAGGTAGCCGCCGGAGTGGAAGGTCAGGCAGTCGTTGAGGTAGTGCGAGACGAACACGGCGGCGAGCCGGCCCTCGCTGACCAGGCCGTCGACGACGTACATCCGGCCCTCGACGAACCGCTCCACCTCGGCGTGCTCCGGCAGGCCGTCGGCGAGCAGCGCGGTGAGGTCGGCCTCCCCGCGCAGCACGGAGGTGCCCTTGGAGCCGGAGCCCAGGGCGGGCTTCACCACCACCGGGTAGCCGTGCTCCCGGATGAAGCCGTACAGGTCGAAGGCGACCCGGACCGGGGCGAACTCCGGTACGTCCAGGCCCTGTTCGCGCAGCATCCGCTTCATCAGGACCTTGTCGCGGAACGCCAGGGCGCTGTCCCAGTGCTGGCCCGGCAGGCCGAGCAGCTCGCGCAGCCGAGCGGCCCGCAGCACGTCCCGCTCGCCGCGGGCGATCACCGCGTCGAACCCCTCGCCGGTCAACTCCATGGCCACCCGCTCCAGTTCGGTGCCGCCGTGGTAGCCGACGATCGGCCGGGCCGCGGGCAGGTGGGCGTACTGGGGGTACTTCTCGGCCGAGACCAGTAGGGTCACCCGGACGCCGAGTTCGGCCGCCCAGGCGTCGTACGGGGTGTCGGCGTGGTCGCTGTCCACCAGCACCAGGGCGTGCGGGGCGGCCACCGCCACTCCGGCGGCCCGGTGCTGGCGCGGCTGTGCTTCCGTGTCCAATTGCTCCTCCAGTCAGGGTGGTCGGCGGTCTCAGCCGCGGACCAGGGCGGGCTGGGCCACCGGCTGCATGACGCCGTGCAGGTGGACCAGGCTGTCGCCGGACGCGCCGGGCCGGACCTCCGCGACGGCGGCCGTGACCACGTGGTGGTCCCCCACCGTGCGCACGTCGTGCCGGGTGCAGACCAGCCAGCTCAGGCAGCCGTCGAGCAGCGGGACCTCGTGCGGCCCCGGCTGCCAGCGGGTGTCCGGGCCGAAGCGGTCGGCGCCCGGAGTGGCGAACAGCCGGGCCACGCCCTGCTGGTGCGCGCCGAGGATCTGGATGCCGAACCAGTCGCTGTCCCGCAGCTGGGGCCAAGTGCTGGAGGTCTCGGCCAGCGCGAAGGAGACCAGGGCCGGACGGGCGCTGACCGAGGTGAAGGAGGTGATCGTCACCCCGACCGGCCCGGGCGCGGTGAGCACCGCGATCCCGGCCGCGTGCGGGCGCAGCGCTCCGCGCAACTCCTCGGCGGTGACGCTCACTTCGCGACTCCGACCGGCTCGCTGCCCGCGGCGTCCGGCACGGCCGACGGTTCGGTCGGGGCCGTGGGCTCCGCGGGCCCGGTCGGGGCCGCGCCGACCAGGCGGTCCGGCCGGGCCGCGATGGTGTCCAGGGTGCGGGCCGGCGGGCCGGTCACGGCGGGCGAGGTCCGGATCGCGATCCGGGCGGCCAGGGCGCCCGCCCGCTCGGCCGCGTCCCGGGCGTCCCGGCCGCGGACCAGCACCAGGCCGCAGCGGTCGTAGGACCAGGCGATCGGCACCACGGTGTCGCCGGGCGCGACCGTCACGGCGGCGTCCACCACCGCGGGGTCGGCGAGCACCTCGGCCAGGCCCTCGACGGAGTCGACCACGCCCGGTTCGGCGGTCAGGAAGCGGATCGAGGCGCCGCAGGACGGCTCCCCCGGCCGGACCGGCTCGGTGCGCCCGGCGTACCAGAGGAAGGCCAGCGCGTCCGTGTCGATCCCGTACACCTGCTGGACCAGGTCGGTGATCCGGTCACCGCCGCGGCGGCTGTGCGACTCGACCAGGCGCGGCCCCTGCGCGGTGAGGATCACCTCGGTGTGCGCGGGCCCGTCGGCCAGGCCGACCGCGTCCAGCATCGCGAAGACCAGCTCCTCGACCCGGCGGGCGGTGTCCTGGTCCAGCGGGGCGGGCTGGGTGTGGCCGACCTCGACGAAGGAGGCCAGCTTCTCCTTGGCCGTGAGGGCGAGCACCACGTGCTGCCCGGCGAAGCTGAAGGTCTCCACGCTGATCTCGGTGCCGGACAGGAACTGCTCCATCAGGAAGGAGTGCAGCCCGAACCCGGCCGCCCAGGCCCCCGCCTCGTCGGCGGCCGCGAGGTCCTCGACGAACCGCACCCCGAGGCTCCCGGAGCCGTAGCGCGGCTTGATCACGGTCGGGCCGTGCTCGGCGACGAAGGCCCGGATGTCCGCGGCGGTGTGCCCGATCCGGGCCGCGACGGCGTCGACGCCGCGCTCGGCGAGCATCGTCCGGAAGGCCAGCTTGTCCTGGAGCACCCGGACGAGCTCCAGCCCGTTGCCCGGCAGGCCGAGCCGGCTGGTCGCGGCGGCGGCGGGCTCCAGGCCGTCCTCGATGATCGAGACCACCCGCACCAGCGGGCGCGACCGGTGGACGGTCTCCAGCAGTTCGGCGACGGCGGCCGGCTCCCGGTAGTCCGTCAGGTAGGCCTCGGCGACGTGCGCGAGGCCGGCCGGATCGAGCTCCTGCGGCCCGTACACCCAGACGATCTCGAAGCCGGCCGCGCGCACCTTGCGCAGGGTGGCGGGGGTGCCGCCGATCACGGCGATCCGCGGCGCGGACGCGTTCCCGGTGCTGGTCATGCCCGCAGCTCCCGTCCGGCCCCGGCCTCCAGCCAGCGGACCACCTCGGTGTTGTCGGCGTGCTCCGGCAGGGCGGCGCGGGCCTCCTCCCAGAGCGCCCGGCAGGCCCGGCCGAGGTCGGCGCGGCCGCCCGCGTCCGCCAGCAGCCGGTCGGCGATCCGCAGGTCCTTGAGCATCAGCCGCAGCGCGAAGCCCGAATCGAAGCCGCCGGTCAGCACATTGGCCGGGAACTTGGTCTCGGAGGCGTGGTTGCGGCCGGTGGAGGCGTTGACCACCTCCAGCATCACGGCCGACTCCAGACCGAACGCCCGCCCGGCGAGCAGGACTTCGGCGGTCGCGGCGAGACTGACCGACGACAGCAGGTTGTTCAGCGCCTTCAGCGCGTGGCCGGCCCCGGACGGGCCGACCCGGTACACCCGCCCGCAGGCGGTGAGCACCGGCTCGACCAGGTCGAGCGCCTCCGGGTCGCCGCCCGCCATCAGGGTCAGCTCGCCGGCCCGGGCCGCCGCCGGACTGCCGGACACCGGGGCGTCCACCACGTGCACGCCGTACGTCCGGGCCAGTTCGCGCAGTTCACGGGTGTCGCCCGGGTCGCTGGAGCCGGTGTCCACCAGCACCGAGCCCGCCGCCATGGCCGGCAGCAGCTGCTCGGCGACCGCCCGGACGGCGGCGCCGTCCGGCAGCATGGTGACCACGACGGGCGCGGCCAGCCCGGCGGGTCGGGCGACGGCGGTGATGCCCGCCTCCCCGCCCGCCCGTTCGGCGGCGGCGGTGTCCAGGTCGAAGGCCGCCACCTCGAAGCCGGCCTCGGCCAGGCGCCGGCACATGCCGCCGCCCATCGTCCCGAGCCCGGCGAATCCGATCCGCATGGTCGGTCTCCCTCCGTTCGCTTCCATCAGGTCGTCATCACGTCCGGCACCGGTCGCGGCCGGCCCCGGTCAGGTCCGGCACCGGCCGGTTCAGGCGCTGGTCGTCTCCGGCGCTGGTCGTCTCCGGCACCGGCCGGTTCAGGCACTGGTCATCTCCGGCTCCGCAGAGGGCAGTTCGGCGGCACCGCCGAGCGCGACCCGTTCGGCCGCGACGCCCGTCAGCGCGAAGACCGCGGCCGCGCCGATCCAGCCGACCGCGCCCGAGCCGAGCAGCAGCCCGGTGACCACCACCGGCCCGAGCACCCGCTGACCGGCCAGGCCGAGGCCGAACACCGCCAGGTAGCGGCCGCGCGCCTCGGGCGGGGCGAGCACGATCGACAGGTTCCAGGTGGCCGAGGTGCTGACCACCTCGCCCACCGACAGCGCCACGATCGCCAGCACCAGCATCAGCACGGACGCCGCGCCGTGCACCGCGGCCGCCGCGGCGAAGCACAAGCTGCAGACGGCCAGCGCCGCCCCGCCCCACCGCAGCATCCGGCTGCTGCGCCGCACCTCGTCAGCGAGCCGGCTGACCGGCAGCTGGGCGACCACCACCAGGACGGTGTTGAGCGCGTACAGCACCGACACGGTGGCGGCCGGGGCACTGGTGTGCTCCAGCACCCAGACCGGCATCGCGACCAGCAGCAGCACGTCGAAGAAGGACAGCAGGAAGTTCAGGCCGGTCAGGGCCAGGTAGCGGCGGTCCGGCAGGATCCGCGGCCCGCCGCCGGACCCGCGCCCGGCGGCAGCGGCGGCCGGCCGGGCCGGGGCGGGCACCCGCAGCACCAGCACGGCACCGCCCAGGAAGGCCGCGGTGATCAGCACCATGGTCGTCCGGTAGGCGGTGACGGTGTCCAGGGTGAGGGTCACCCCGCCGGCCATCGCGCCCAGCCCCAGGCCGATGTTGCGCACCACGTTGACCACGCCGAGCAGCCGGCTGCGGTCGCGCTGCTCCGGCAGCGCCGCCGCGACCAGCGCCTGGAGCACCGGCGGCCCGGCCCGGTCGAAGGCCACCGAGAAGAGCGTGACCAGCAGGTACTGCCACAGGTCCGTCACGAACGCGAAGGCCAGGAAGCACAGTCCGCGCCCGGCGTACACGGTGGCCAGCACCCGCCGGGCGCCGTGCCGGTCGGCCAGCACCCCGGCCAGCAGCGAGCCGGCCAGGGCGACGGCGCCGGCCACCGCCAGGCCGGTCGCCACCTGGTTCGCGGTCAGTCCGACGTGCCGGGTGAACCAGGCGATCGAGCTGGCCGTGAACAGGCCGATGCCGAGCGACTGCACCAGCGCGGCGAGGGCCAGTCGGCGCCCTTCGGCGGAGAGGTCCCGCAACCCGACCGGCCCGCGCATCACTCCGCCCCGAAGTCGAAGTCGACCAGCTCGGTCAGCTCCATCTCGCGCACGATCCGGCGGATCCCGGAGAAGTCGCGCACCAGCAGGTTGTGGCCCGCCGCCCGCCGGCAGTCCTCGACGATCTCGTCGGCCCGCTCGAACCCGGCGTGCTTCAGGATGCCGGGCCAGACCGCGAAGTCCTGGGCGACGAAGGCGTTCAGCGCCTCCGGCAGCGCGGTCACGAAGGCCCGCTGCTGCTCCTTGTTCAGGTGGGTGTACAGGCCCTTGGCCACCTCGACCATGACGGAGGAGTGGGCGGACTCGTCCCGGGCGTGCAGCCGGGGGACGAGCGCGTGCAGCGGCTGGACGGTCTCGTCCCGGGAGAGCAGCTCCAGGTAGGCGTTGACGCTGATCTCGGAGACCGTCGTCCAGACCAGCTTGAGCAGGTCGCGCTCCCACTTCTCGGAGACCTTGGCCTCGGCCTCCAGCAGCCGGCGGTAGGTGACGGTGTGCGGGTAGGCCGGCTCGGCGGTCACCTCGCGCAGCTCCCGGGTGCGCTGCATGGCCACCATGTGCATGTAGGTGTGCCACACCTCGTCGACGTGGGTCTGCTGCACCGCCCGCTTGGTGTGCACGCCGTCGGCGCCGGGGAAGACCCCGTGCATGATCATCGCGAAGGTCGGGTTGGCCACGTACTCCTCGGCCGCGATCACCCGCTCGTTGTAGACCAGCCAGGCCAGCGTCTGCACGGTCCGCCGCTGCTCCGGGGTCGCCGCCAGCCAGAGCGGGTGCTCGGCGAAGGGCAGCAGCCGCTCGGGGTAGTCGGGCAGCGCGGCGTCGTAGTCGCCGGTGTCGGGGTCGGTGATCTCGGTCAGGTCGGTGCGGACGGTGGCGCGGCGCGGCCAGGAGGCGGCCAGCCGGCGCAGCACCGACTCGTCGATGCCGTGCGCGTGGTCGTCGCCGTGCGCGCCGACGGTCTCAAGGGCGTCCGGGGTCTCGGTGTCGGGCAGCAGGTCGGTCAACGGTCCTCCTCCTTGCGGGCCACCGCGTCGATGACGTCGGCGAGCAGCGAGATGCCGTGCACCAGCCGGTCCCCGGCCAGCACGATCGGCGGCATGATCTTGAGCACCTGGCCGCGCGCGCCGGTGGTCTCCACCAGCAGTCCGGCGGCGAAGGCCGCGCGCGAGACCCGGTCCGCCAGGGCGGGGTCGGTGAAGGCGAGGCCCCGGATCAGACCCCGGCCGCGCGGGGTGCAGCCGAGCGCCTCGAACCGGCGGGCGAGGCCGGCCAGCAGGCCGTCCAGCAGCGTGACCCGCTCGGTCAGGCCGCGGGTGAACTCCGGGTCGGCCCAGTGGTCCAGGCAGGCGGCCGCGGTGACGAAGGCCAGGTTGTTGCCGCGGAAGGTGCCGCTGTGCTCGCCCGGGCCGAGCTGGTCCAGCTCCGGCTTGACCAGCACCAGCGCCATCGGCAGCCCGTACCCGCTGATCGACTTGGACAGGCAGACCAGGTCCGGGGTGATCCCGGACTCCTCGAAGCTGAAGAAGGTGCCGGTCCGGCCGCAGCCGGCCTGGATGTCGTCGACGATCAGCAGGATGTCGCGCTCCCGGGCCAGCTGCGCCAGCCGGCGCAGCCACTCCGGGCTCGCGGCGGAGAGCCCGCCCTCGCCCTGCACGGTCTCCACCACGAAGGCGGCGGGCTTGTCGATCCCGCTGCCCGGGTCGTCCAGCATCCGGGTCAGGTAGTCGATGGTGTCGACGCCCTCGCCCGCGAAGCCCTCGTACGGCATCCGCACCACGTTGCCGAGCGGGACGCCAGCCGCGTCGCGCTTGAACGCGGTGGCGGAGGCGGCCAGGGCGCCCAGCGAGAGGCCGTGGAAGCCGCCGGTGAAGGCGATGATGCCGGTCCGCCCGGTGACCCGGCGGACCGTCTTGAACGCGGACTCGATCGCGTTGGTGCCGGTCGGGCCGGTGAACTGGACCCGGTAGCTCAGGCCGCGCGGCTCCAGCACGACCTCCTGGAAGCGCTCCAGGAAGCGGCGCTTGGCGCCGGTGTGCAGGTCCAGCCCGTGCACCGGGCCGTCCGCGAGCAGGTAGTCCACCAGGGCCTGCCGGGCGGCGGCCGGGTTGTGGCCGTAGTTCAGCGCGCCGGCGCCGGACAGGAAGTCCAGGTACTCGCGGCCGTCCTCGTCCCACATCAGGTGCCCGCTGGCCCGGGTGAAGACCGCCGGGAAGCGCCGGCAGTAGGTGCGGATCTCCGACTCCAGTTGGTCGAAGACCGCCGTGCCGGAGGAGGTGGTGGTGGTCATCGGGCGCTCCAGGGCTGGGAAGCGGAGATCAGGTCGATCTCCTCGGGGGTCAGGTCGGTGCGCGGCGACAGCGGGAAGCCGCCGTCCAGGGTGAGCCCGATCAGCTCGCGCATCCGGTCCGCGATCAGGTCCGGGGTGTAGCGGGTGGGGGCTTCGGCGGCCTCGATCACCGCGGTCGGCGGGAAGAACCGGCCGCCCCGGGCCGGACGGACCACCGCGTCCCAGATGTTGAGGCTCTGCCCGCCCCACTCGGCCCGGCCGCTGAACACCGAGTACAGCGGGATGCCGGCGGCGTCCGGGCGGCTCAGCGCCCGGTTGACCGGCTCGCTGACCATCTCGACGATCAGGCCGGCCGCGCCCGCGTCCCGCACCCGGCGGGCCTGCGCGAACATCCGCTCCGCGCCCTCGGCGCTGTCGCCGTGCCGGCTCAGCTCGCCGCGCTGCGGGGTGTAGCCGAGGTGGCCGAGGGTGGTGGTGCCGGTCAGCGCGAGCGCCTCCAGGCAGTCCAGGTCGCCGTCCCCGGCCAGCTCGACCTTCACCGCGTCGGCACCGGCCGCGCGGAAGCGCTCCCCGGCGGCCAGCGCGGCGGCGGGGCCCGCGGTCGCGCCGTCCGGCAGGTCGGCCAGCAGGAACGGCCGACGGCCCGCCGGGAAGTGCGCGTCGAGCGACGCCCGCACCTCCGCGACCAGCCCGACCAGGGTCTCCAGCGCCCAGGCCCGCTCGGCGTCGTCCGCCAGCACGGTGCTCGGACGACCCAGGTGGGTCATGAAGTAGGAGTCGCCGACCATCACGCACTCCAGCGGGCAGTCGGCCAGCTCGGGCGCCTCCAGCGCCCGGGCCAGGCCCTCCACCTCGTAGCCCCGGTAGGCGTTGACCTTGAGGCCGAGGCGCGACGGGGCGTCGTAGCGGCGCAGGAACGGCGCGAGGCCGGAATGCTCCAGAACCACCGTGTCAGTGCTCATCGGTGCCCTCCCGGTAGATCTTGTTGATGCGGTCGATCGCCTCCGCCACCAGCTGTGGCGGGGCGGCGGTGAAGCAGAGCCGGGCCCAGTCGCCGCAGTGGGCGCCGAACACCCGGCCGGGGGCCAGTCCCACGCCCAGCTCGGCGCAGCGGCGGATGAACCGCTCGCCGTCGCCGTACGCCGCCAGGTCGAGGAAGGTGTACAGACCGCCGGAGATCCTGGTGTGCGGGACCTCCAGCTTGGAGTCGGCCAGCCACCAGGCCGCGGCGGCCCGGTCACGGCGGCGGGTCAGCTCCTCGGCCGGCGTGCGCAGCGCCTCGAGGGCGGCGAACTGCGCCGCGCTGGAGACCGAGTAGAGCGTGTGCAGCGACCACTTGGTCAGCGGCTCGGTCAGCCCGGGCGGCGAGACCAGGAAGCCCACCCGGGCGCCCGGCATCGCGTAGGTCTTGCTGCAGCTGTACACCGAGAAGGTGCGCTCGGCGGCCCGCCCGACGGTGGCCGGGTCGACGAAGCCGGCCCGGGTGAAGTCGTAGTTCTCGTAGGCGTTGTCGGCGATCAGCCACAGGTCGTGCCGCTCGGCCAGCTCGGTGAGCGCGGCCAGTTGGGCGTCGGTCAGCCGGTAACCGGTCGGGTTGTTGGGGTTGTTGAAGTAGATCGCGCGGGTCCGGTCGGTCACCGCCCGCTCGATCACCGCCAGGAAGTCGAAGTCGGCGTCGGCGCTGAGCTCCAGGAACACCGGCACCTCGCGGGGCACCCCGCCGGCCGCGTGCACCAGGCCGGTCGCGAACAGCCACTGCGGGGAGAGCACCAGCACCTCGTCGCCGCGCTCCAGGATCGCGTGCAGCACCACCGCGATGGCGTGGGTGCCGCCGTTGGCCACCAGCACCTGGGCGGGCTCGACCGGGCTGCCGCGGCGGGCCGTCAGGTGCTCGGCGAAGGCCTCGCGCAGCTGCCGGACCCCGCCGGGCGGGCCGTGCTGGTGGGCCGCGATCGCGAACTCCCCGGCGCTCCACGGGCGGGGGCGGGCGCAGGGCTCGAAGACCGTCTTGCCCTGGTGCAGGCCGATCGGGGCCAGGTCGCCGCTGCGGCTGAGCAGTTCCTCCACCTGCACCAGGGGTGAGGGCGGAATCTCTCTGAGGTCGCGCGCCAGTGACGGCATGCTCGGGTGCTCCTCGGTTCTCGGGTGGTCCGGCGAGGTGGCCGGACGGGACGGTCCGGCGAGCCGACCGGACGGAACGGTCCGGCGGGGGCGGTCCGGGCGCCGCGGGCACGGGCGCCGCGCGGGCCGGTCAGACGCTCTTCGGGTGGGCGGGGCGGTGCAGCCCGAGGTGGTCGCGCAGCGTGGTGCCCTCGTACTCGGTGCGGAACAGGCCGCGGCGCTGGAGCTCGGGGACGACCAGGTCGGCGAAGTCCGTCAGGCCGTCCGGCAGCACCGGCGGCATCACGTTGTAGCCGTCGGCCGCCCCGCCGGTGAACCACTCCTCCATCGCGTCCGCGATCTCCGTCGGGGTGCCGATGAGCACCCGGTGGCCGCGGCCGCCGGAGACGGACTGGTAGAGCTGCTTGATGGTCAGCCCCTCGCGCCGCGCCTTGTCGTAGACCAGCCGCTGCCGGCTGGTGCTGCCCTGGGTCTCGGGCAGTTCGGGCAGCGGGCCGTCCACCGGACTGCCGGAGACGTCGACGTCGCCCAGCAGCTGGGTGAGCAGGCCGAACCCCACCACCGGGTCGACGAGTTCCTGCAGCACGGCGTACTTGTCCTCGGCCTCGGCCCGGGTGCGGCCGACCACCGGGAACAGCCCCGGCATGATCTTCACCTGCTCCGGGTCGCGGCCGTGGCCGCGGACCTGCTCGCCCATCGCCCGGTAGAAGGCCTGCCCCTCCGCCAGCGTCTGGCTGGCGGTGAAGATCACCTCGGCCCACTGGGCCGCGAAGTCCTGGCCGTCGGCGGAGGCGCCGGCCTGGATCAGCACCGGGTGACCCTGCGGCGGGCGGGCCACGTTGAGCGGGCCGGCGACCGAGAAGTGCTCGCCCCGGTGGCCGAGCAGGTGCAGCTTCTCGGGCTGGAAGAAGCGTCCGCCGTCCTTGTCGTAGAGGAAGGCGTCGTCCTCCCAGCTGTCCCACAGCCCGGTGACCACCTCCATGAACTCGCGGGCCCGGTGGTAGCGGGCGCCGTGGTCCGGCTGGGAGTCCCGGTTGAAGTTGCGGGCCTCGGCGTCGGTCACCGAGGTGACGATGTTCCAGGCCGAGCGGCCGGCGCTCAGGTGGTCGATCGAGGCGAACTTGCGGGCCAGGTGGAAGGGTTCGTTGTAGGTGGTGGAGGCCGTCGCGGCCAGGCCGATCCGGTCGGTGGACACCGACAGCGCGGAGAGCAGGGTGATCGGGTCGAACTGCAGGAACCGGCCCCAGCGGCTGAGTTCGTCGGCGTCCTGGTACGGGGTGCGGATGCCGACGCCGTCCGCGACGAAGAACATGTCGAACTTGGCCCGCTCGGCGGTCCGGACCAGGTCCCGGTAGTGGCTGAAGTCCAGGCCCCCGTCGGCCCGTGCCGCCGGGTGGCGCCAGGAGGCGACGTGGTACCCGGGGACGAGCATGAACGCCCCCAGCTTCATCATCCGGCGTGTCCCGCCCATGACCTTTTCCCTCCCTGTCGGTTGACGCTCGGCTGTGTGGGCCCGGCCTCGGCGGCCGGGCCGGTGCCGCTCCCCGGTCGGACCCCGGTGGACGGCGTCGGCGGCCTACGCCGGCCGGCCCCAGTGGGTGTCGTCCCCGGCCTGGACCGACCGGCCCCAGTGGGTGTCGTCGGTGACCTGCGTCGGCTCGCCCCAGTGGGTGTCGGCCGACACCCGGGCCAGGCCCCAGTGGGTGTCGTCGCTCGGCAACCCGCCCGGGCCGGCCAGCGCCAGGACCGCCGTCGCCCCGGCAACCAGGCCGAGTACCGCGCGGGTCAGGATCCTGGTCTTCGTCATCACGCTCTCCCCCATGGGCTGTTCACTGCGTCCTGTTGCGGCCGATGCGCTCCGGTGCGTTCCGGAGCCGGCCCGTCCCCCGACGGGAACAGTCCAGTCGGGTGCGCTTTCCAACCACCTTCCACTCGGCCTCGAGCGGTGCCCGAGTGCCGAAAGGCGATCAGAAGGACTCCAGAAGGGGGTTGCGGCAGGGCGGACGGACGCCGGTCACCCGGCCGGTTCCCCTGGTGCGGTATCAGGGCCCTGATGTACCGTACGGTTCGAACAATCCGCGGCGGGGTCAGTCAGGGGTGGGACCACCATGAGCGACAACGCTTCCGGCCGGCCCGACCCGGCCCCGCTCGACGTCCACGACCGCCTGGGCCACGCCGTCAAGCGGGCCGAACAGGCCCTGATCGGCGAGAAGTCCCGGGTGCTGCGCACCGTCGACCTGACCGTGCCGCAGTACGTCACCCTGCTCGCGCTCCACCGGGCCGGCGGGATGTCCGGGGCCCAACTGGCCCGGGAGTGCCTGGTCACGCCGCAGACCATGACGACGGTCCTGACCAATCTGGAGCACAAGGGCCTGATCACCCGCGAGACGTCCAGCGTCCACCAGAGGGTGCTGGTCGCCAGGCTCACCCGGTCCGGCCGCGCCCTGGTGAAGAAGGCCGACGCCCTGGCCCGCGACGTCGAGCAGCGGCTCTCCGACGCCTTCGACGACGCCGAACGGGCCCTGCTGCGCGAGCTGCTGGACCGCGCGACGGCGGCACTGCGCCGGCCCGACCGGCCGACCGACTGACAGACCTCCCCCCGACCGGCTGACCACCCGGCCGACCGACCGTCCGAGGAACCCCGATGCCGAACAGCCCCGCCGCGCTCGCCCCCGGCACCGTCCTGGTCCTGATCGACCTCCAGCGGTGGATCGTCGACCGCCCGGGCGGCCCGCTCACCGGCGCCGCCGTGGTCCGCTCCGCCGCCCGGCTGAAGACGGCCTTCGAGGCGGCCGGCCTGCCCGTGGTCCTGGTCCGCTACGCCCGCCTGGACGGCAGCGACGGCGGCCCCGACTCCTCCGTCAACCGCTTCGCCCCCGAGCTGGCCCCGCTCCCCGGTACCGAGGTCATCACCAAGTACGGCATCGACGCCTTCGCCGGCACCGACCTCGCGGAGCGCCTGACCCGGCTCGGCGCGGCCGGCCTGGTGGTCGCCGGCATCTCCACCGAGTACGGCGTCGCCGAGACCGTCCGCACCGCCGTCGCCCTCGGCTACCCCACCACCGTGGTCGAGGACGCCGTCACCGCCGTCACGGCCCCCGGCCACACCGCCGCCCTCGACGCCTTCCACCGGCTCGGCGTCACCGTCACCCGCACCGAGTCCCTGCTCACCCCGGCCGTCTGACCGCCCGGCGGCCCGACCGTCCGGCCGCCGCCGGGCCGGGGGCGGCCGGGCGGCGGCGGAGCGCCGGGGCTCACTCCTCGGCCTGGGTCGGGGCCCACGTCCGCCCGTTGTGGAAGTACGCCGGCGCACCGCGCAGCCCCGCCGTCCGGAAGGGGCGGCCGTGGTCGTCCACCCGGAGCGTGCCCTGCCGGTCGCCGCTGCTCCAGACCAGGTCGAGGTACCAGGAGACGTCCTGCGAGGCCGTGGTGGCGTCCACGTCGATGACCTGCGGGTCGGTGTCGGAGACCCGGTACGGGAAGTTCGACGTGGCGGTCTTCACCTCGCCCTCCCGCCCCGCGACCGGCACCGCCCGGGGCGCGGGCGCGTCCAGGTCGACCGCGAAGGACGCCGGGACGAGCCCGCCGCCGCAGCCGGCGCCCGGGGTGTAGGCGTTCCCCTTGGGCGCGGGCTGGGCGCTGACCACCTGGACGTACACGGCGTGCAGGACGACGGGCGTGGCCCCGACGCCCTGCGCGGTCAGCTGGAGCCGCAGGTGCCCGGCGGGGACGGCCTGTTGGGCGGCCGCCCAGCTGTCGACGGCGGCGATCGTGTCCGGCGGCGGGGCCACCTGGCCCGGCGCCCGCGGGGAGAGGAACCACTGCCCGCAGGGGCTGCCCCAGTTGTCGGTCAGCACGTTGACGTGGAACGGGACGGCCTCCTCCGGCGGCGCCGAGCCGGTGGGCGAGCCGGCGGGCGCTGCTCCGGCCGAGCCCGTGGCCGACCCCGTGGCCGAGCCGGTGGCCGGACTCCCCGCCGGGGCGGGAGCCGCGGACGCCGTCGCCGTGGAGCCCCCTGCGGCCGTGGGCACCGCCGTCGCCGCCCCGACCGGAGCCGCGGCCCGCCCGGCGCCGCCGCGCGACAGGAGCACCGGCACCGCCGCGACCAGCCCGACCACGAGCACCACGGCCACCGCGCTCAGCAGCACCTTGGTCCGCCGCCGCCCAGCCCCGGCCGGAACGGCGCCGACCGGCTCCCGGTCCGGCACCACGGCCTCCTGAACCGCCGACGGGACGTCCGGGGCAACCGCCGGGGCAACCGCCGGCGGGCCCACCGGCACGTCCGGAGGGCCCGCCGGCGCCGCCCCCGGCTCCCGCCGGCGCGCCGCGTCCGCCACGATCCAGCGCCGGTGCAGCGCGACCAGTTCCTCCCCCGTCGCCCCGCACGCCCGGGCGAACCGCTCCACCGGCGCGTACTCGGCGGGCACCGCCGCACCGTTGCAGTAGCGGTGCAGCGTGGAGGTGCTGACGTGCAGCCGGGTCGCCAGCGCGCCGTAGCTGCGGCCGGAACGTTCCTTCAGCTCCCGCAGCATCGCGGCGAACTCGTCGGTCTCCACGCCCATGTCTGCCTCCCCGGTACCGCGGCCCGGCCCGGCTCCCCGCCGAACGCCCAGCTCACGGTACCGGAGGCGGCTCCGGACTCCCCGTCGCCGGGGAGTCCGCACGGCCGCCTCAGGACGACCGGTCGGCACCGGCCGCGGAGGCCGCCGCGTCCGCGACCGTGCTGCGGTACAGGCCCAGCTTCGGCTTGAGCACCTTCGCCCCGGTGCCGAGCGGGAAGTTCCGGGTGTCCGCGGTGGGCATGTGGTCGCCGTCCGCCAGCACGTTCAGCTGGTCGATCCCGGGGGTGCCGGCCGCCGCCCCGCCGGGGTTGAGGTCGATCACCGCGTACGCGCTCCGCCCGGCCGCGAGCGGGTAGGCCGGCGCGCCGCCCAGCCCGCCGGGCACCAGCGGCCGGACGTCCTTGCTGTGGTCCGCCGCGTGCGAGTCGCCCAGGCTGACCAGCGGGTAGTAGCTCAGCCCGCAGGACCGCGGCCCCTGGTTGCGCACCTCGATCACCCGCTGCCACGGCGCCTCCGGCCGGACCGTCACCCGCACCACCAGGTTCCCGCTCTCGCACGGGTGTCCGTACGCGTAGGCGTCACCGTCCGCCCCGGCGCCCGCCGTCGTGCCGCCCGCCGCCGCACCGCCCGCGGGCTTCCCCCCGGGCGCCGCCGACGAGACGGACACCGGGCCGGTCCCGGTCCCGGCCCCGGCCCGTGCCGGTGCCGGTGCCGCCGCACCCCCGGCCGGGGCGGCCGCACTCGGTGCGGCGGCTCCCGGCTCGGCCCCACCGGTCGCGGCGGCATCGCCCGGGGCGGCGGCACCGGCAGCGGCACCGGCGGACGAGGCCTGCGGCGCCGGCTGCGACGCGGACCCCGCCTGGGCGGACTGACAGGCCCCCAGGGCGAACACGGCGCCCACCAGGACGACCGGAACCACAACAGCACGACGAACGGACATGACGGACCCCCGGAAGAGCGAAGGAAGGAAGGAGGAATCGGCCCCGGCGCCATCGACGACGCCTGCCGACCACCAGCCTGGACCGGCCCCCTCCCGGCCCGCCACAGTCACCGCCCGATCCGACACGCTGGAACGCTTCCACCCCCTCTGACCTGCTGTTTCGCCGCCCCCTGGAACGCGTTCCCGGAACGCCGGTGGCGCCGCCCGGGGGCGGCGCCACTGGTCAGGGCCTGTTGTTGGATGGTCCGTCGCGGAGGTCGGGCGTCAGCTGTGACGTCCCGGCCGGCGGTAGGCGGTGACGCAGAGGATCAGGCCGCCGAGGGCCACGACTCCGCCGAGGGCGGCGAGCAGCGGCCCGTTCATGCTGCTGCCGGTGTTGGGCAGCGAAGGGCTGCTCGAACCCGACGGGGTGTGACCGGTCGGGCTCGGGGTCGGGGTCATCGTCGGGGTCGGGGTCGGGCTGGACGACCCGCTCGGGCTCGGCGAGGCCGTGACCGACGGGGACGGGGACGGGGACGGGGAGGTGCTCGGCGACGGCGACGGCGACGGCGACGGCGACGGCGACGGCGACGGGCTCGGCGACGGGCTCGGCGACGGCGACGGGCTCGGGCTCGGGCTCGGCGAGGGCGACGGCGAGGAGGTGGGCAGGATCACGCCCATGTCGAGGTCCAGGTCCCGCTGCCCGCCCTTGAGGGTGACGGTCTGGGTGAGGCCGGTGGTCGGGTCGGCGTCCGAGTCCTTGCTCGGGTCCGTGCCCGCGCCCCGCTTGGTGACGGTGGCGCCCGACGGCAGGGTCGACAGGTCGAACTGGACCGCGTAGCTGCCGTCCGGCAGGTGGTCGAACAGGTAGTGCCCGGTGGAGTCGGTCACGGTGGTGACCGGGTTGCCGTCCTTGTCCCGGACCGGCTGCCCGTCGCCGTCCAGCAGCTTCACGGTGACGCCCGGGATGCCGGGGTCGCCGGGCTTCTGGATGCCGGAGCCGTCCAGGTCCTGCCAGACGAAGTCGCCGAGCGCGTTGTTCGACGGCGCCATCCGCTTGACGGCGACGCCGACCTTGGCGGGTTCGGCGGGCAGCAGTTGGCGGCCCTCGTTGTCGGTGGCGGTGAAGGCGAAGCTGTTCCAGGCGTAGTCGCCCTCGGGCGCGTCGTAGGAGGCGACCATCGGCCAGGTGAGGGTGAAGGAGTCGCCGGAGGCGATGGTGCCGGGGCGGTGGATGCGGAACCAGGTCGCGGTTCCCGGGGCGGGGAAGGTGCTGCTCCAGGTCGCGGCGCTGTTGCACCCGGTGCGGGTGACGAGTGCGGCCTCGACGCAGGGGTTGGGGTCGGTGGTGTACTCGATGAGCACGGTCGGGTCGCTGGCGGTGATCGGCTGGCTCAGGGACGGCGCCCAGGCGCTGCCGCGGGCGGCGTCCTGGGTGAGGACATAGTTGTCGCCGGGGGCGGGCAGCTTGTCGTAGGCGATGAAGTCGGTGACCGGGTCCGGGGAGTCGTTGCGGACGGTCATCCGCCAGGAGGTCCGGCCACCGGGGGTGGCGGTGCCGATGGCGACGTAGTCGGCGTCCAGGTCCCCCTTGACCTCCTTGTAGGAGCGCAGCACCGCCGGCACGTCCACCCGGATCCCGGACGAGGCGTGGCACATCAGCTCGGTGGTGTCGCCGTTGCCGTTGAGGTCCAGCACGTCGGGGGTGCTGCCGCTGTCGGAGCCGGAGAACATGCAGGAGACCGGGGTGGTGGGCCGGTCGACGGTGACGTAGATGTCGTTGGTCAGCTCGCCGGAGCGGATGCTGCCGGCGACCTGGACGTCGAAGAGCATCCGGTAGGCCAGCCGGTCGTGCAGGTACGTCATGTCGGGCGCGCCGGCGGGCCATTCCATCCGGAGGATCTGGCGGCCGTCGGGGCCCGGGGTGACGGTGATCGAGCTGGGGGCCTTGGCGTCCGGGTAGTTCGGGTCCGGGCGGGCGGAGCCGTCGATGTAGACCACGCCGGCGGGCAGCACGTCGTACAGCACCAGCGGGCGGTCGAGGTCCCGGGCGCTGCGGTTGTACGGGATGACCTGGAAGGTGGCCTTGCCGCCGGGGGCGGACAGTTCGCCGGCCACGGTGGTCTTGGCGGCGCCGAGGTTGGTGGCCGGGGTGATGGTGGTGGAGGCGCAGGCGTTGGCGGAGGCACTGTTGTTGCCGTCGCTCGCGGCGGTGTCCACGCAGTTGGTCAGCGGTGCCGGGGCCGGACGGCCGTCGTGGCCCGGGGTGGCGACCTGGGTGACCAGTTGGACGGAGTTGCCGGGGCTCCAGCCGGTCGGGATGGGGCCGTTCCAGGTGAACCTGAGGCCGTCCAGCCGGCGGCCGGCCGGGATGCCCAGCTCGTCGTCGGCCGGGTTGCCGGCGCCCTGGGCGAAGGTGATCCGGCGGGCGCCGGAGCCGTCCAGCGGGCTGGTCGGAGTGAAGGTCTGCCAGGTGGGGTCGCCGTCGAGCCGGTACTGCAGGGTGAGTCGGATGCTGGTCGGGTTCCACGGCTCGAACTGGAGCGACTGCGGATAGATCCAGTTGTAGATGCCGTCGGTGGTCCCGGCGCCGGGGTCGGTCATGGTCAGGCTGGTGGCCGGGCCGGAGGTGTTGGTGGCGGACAGGGCGAAGGAGTTGAGGTCACCGGAGACGGTGGTCTCGCGCCACACCTTGCTCGCGGTCACCACCACGCCGCTCGCCGGGGGGCGGAACTGGCCGGTGGTGGTGGCGGCGGAGTCCAGCCGCCGCTCGCTCTCGGTGAGCGGGGCGCCGAGCAGGTCCACGGTGTTGTCGGAGGTGGTCCCGTCCGGGAAGTCGGCCTCCGGGTAGTTGACGACCAGCACGCCCGGCAGCCGGCAGCCGCCGCGCCCGTTGCCGGAGGTGAACGCCCCGATGTCGTAGCCCCAGGTGTTCGGCCCGGGGGCCACCTGGGACCAGCCCGGCGAGCGGCCGGTGTCCACCACCGCGCCGGGCGGCAGGGTGTCCAGCAGCCGGCTGGTGTCCAGGTCGACGTTGGGCACGTTGTCGGTGGCACAGGCGCTGAACTGGTAGGTGACGGTGCGCCCGTCGCTGCTGGAGGTCTGGATGCCCTTGGTCACGGTGTACTGCGGCTGGACGGCGGCCCTGGTGTCGGCGGTCGCGGTCTGCGAGGTCTCGCCGTCGGCCGACATGGTCGCCGAGTTGGTCGAGGTCGCCCCGTCGGGGGTGGAGAAGTTCGGGTACTTCATCGTCACCGTGATGGTGGCGGTGGTGCCCGGGCTCAGGTTCTTCAGCTTGATGGTCATCGTGCCGCCCATCGCGCCGGAGGCGGGCACGGTGGAGGCGGCCTCGTCGACCGACGACGGATCGGGCGTCCAACCGACGAACTGCAGGTTGGCGGGCAGGGTGTCGAGGATCTGCCCGTTGGTGCACTCGGTGATCGAGCACGTGTAGCGCAGGGTGTAGGTGACGTTCTCCCCCGGGGAGGGCGTCGCCTTGTCCACACTCTTGGTGAAGGAGATCGCGGCCTGGGCCGGTGGCGCCAGCACACTGCTGCTGAGCAGCGAGCCCGCCACCAGTGCCAGCACCGAGGCGATCCGCCCGGTCCGGAATCGAAGTCGCATGGCAGGCAGTTCATCCGACTGCCCGGCACCCTCCTCGACGGCACGAGGACGGGTCACGGGGATTCACCTGCCCGGCGCACCAATCCGGGCCCCCGGCTTGCGGACCCCGCACCGACGGTCCATCATGCGGCGCCCCGGGGCTCCGGACCGCGCCGCGCCGCAGCCGGATGACAGGATCGTGGCAGGCCCGCCAGCCGCCCGACCGACTGCCGGTCGTCGAAGCGGTCGCCGCGCTCATCCCCTGAGCCCCGGGGTCAGGCCCGGCCGCCCCCTGCCTGCTGCCCCGGGGCTCAGAGCAGGTTGCGCTCGGTGACGCGCTGGCCGAGCTGGAAGCGGCTCTGGGCGTCGAACTGCTCCATCAGGTCGGTGATCATCCGGCGCTCGGTGCGCAGGGAGACGCCCAGCCGACGGGCGGCCGCCTCGTCGGTGAGGCCGGCCGAGAGCAGGCGCAGCAGTTCGCGCTGCTGCGGGGTGATCTCGCCGACCGGGGTGACGACCGCGGCGCCCAGCACCTCGGAGTGCTCCCAGACCTGGTCGAACAGCGCGCACAGCCCGGCGACGGCCCCGCGTTCGCGGATCACGGCGACGCCCGCGGTCAGGCCGTCGGGGTCGAGCGGGACCATCGCGACCTCCCGGTCCACGATCTGCATCCGCATCGGCAGGACGCTGGTCGTGCGGGTCTCGCCACCCTGCGCGGCGAGCCAGTTGGCGTGTTCGACGCTGCCCGGGTCGTTGCGGATGCTGCTCAGGTAGATGGTCTTCACCTTGACCCCGCGGTCCAGCAGCGTCTGGGTGATCGGGCGGCTGGCCGCGCGGTTCTCCGGGGTCTGCTTGCCGCCGGGGGCGAAGGACATGGTCTCGCTGCGCGCCTGGGCGCCCAGTTCCTCCAGCCGGGCCCGGATGTCGTCCAGGCCGGTCAGGTGCTCGACGCCGCCGGCGCCCTCCTCCGGGCGCAGCATCGAGTACTCGGCGACCAGGCCGGCGATCGCCGCCCGGCTCGACTCGACCTCGTGCTGCCGGCGCGCGATCTCGGCCTGCCGGCGGGCGATCAGCGCCTCGAACGCCACCTTGGGGCTGACCGTGCGCATCGCACCGCCGCCCTCCCAGGAGGGGCGGATCAGCTCCTGGTCGGCCAGCTCGTCCATCGCCGAGCGGACCTCCGCCTCGGTCCAGCCGAGCGACTCGGCGATGCGGACCACGCCCCAGTCCGGCTGACTGAGCATCGAGCGGTAGACGGCCTCGGCCTGCTGCGAGAGTCCCAGCGTGGTCAGCATTCGGTCGGCCCCCCGGCCATGAGACGGGTTGCGCCGCGAACCCTGCCCGTGATTCGCGCACGCACTGTTCCGGACCCGGCCACCTGCGCACGCTTTTGGTCAGGTCCAGACCAGAAAATACCACCGCCCGGGAGCGGCCAGACACCCCCCGACCAGCGGTAATCCCTTCGCGCCCGGAGCGGGCGGCGGCCCGCCGCGGAGCCCCGGAGCCCGCCGGCCGGCCCCCGGGGAACGGAATCCGCAGCAGGGATCGGGCCCCTCCTGCTGGCACAGGCGCGCCATGGCAAGAACGTGCCGACGCACGGCCACCCCATCGGCTCCTCCCGTCCACCATCGTTGCTGCGTGCTTGTCGTTCCCTTTACCTTGACCCGTCCGCGTGCCGCTCCGGTTCCCGCCGAGGGCACGGTCACCACCGCCCTGCGCGCCGCCGCCGCGCTCCACGAGGGCCCGGAGCACATCCGGGTGCACAGTTCGCGCGCCGGGGCGCGCGGCGTGATGTTCGTGATCGCCCCGGACCCGGACACGGCCCGCGCCCTGTGCCTGGCCGTCTGCGCCCGGGCCGTTGCCGGGACCCCCGAGCTGACCGGCTGGTTGGTGGACGTCCCCTAGATCCGGGCCGTCCGGCACCGCCGGCACGATCCGGCCGGAGGCGCTGACACAGATATGCCAGCGCCAAATTGTGTCACCGGAGAGCTGGGACAACCGGCTCGTCAGCCCGGCAGAATCGATCTCGTCGAAGCGCGGCGAGCAGCAGCAGGAACCGCCGCCTCACCCGAACCCCCCTTAC
>NZ_JBFBGS010000053.1:30720-71669 GCF_040684795.1 Kitasatospora sp. NPDC089797
GAGCTGGGACAACCGGCTCGTCAGCCCGGCAGAATCGATCTCGTCGAAGCGCGGCGAGCAGCAGCAGGAACCGCCGCCTCACCCGAACCCCCCTTACCGCACCGGGCATTCCCATGCCCGAAAGGAGCCATCATGGCCGCCACGAAGTTCCGTTTCGCCGCCGTCCTCGCCGCCGCCGCCATCGTCCTGGGCGCCGGTGCCGGGCTCGCCGAGACCGGCCCGGCCGCCGCCTCCGAGCACGGCACCGTCACCGCCGCCGGCCAGGCCGCGGCCCCGTCGGCGCTGCCGGCCGGCGGCAACGGCAACGCCAAGACCGACGACATGGGCTGGCAGTTCTGAACCGGTGCCGCCGGGCCGTCCGGCCCCGCCGCACCCCCTGAACTCCCCCGACCGGGCCCGGCCTCCCGACCCGTCCCCTGATCCCGCACAGTTCCCTCGACTGCGTCCGAGCCCACCACACCACGACCCCGGCTCGGCGGAGGCTGCCATGACCACTCCTCTCCTTCCGACCACCACCACGGACGGCCTCAGCTTCGAACTGCTGGGGGAGGTCCGCGGTTGGCGGGACGGCATCGAAATCCCGCTCGGCGCCCCGCGCCAACGCGCGCTGCTCGCCGTCCTGCTCCTGCGTGCGGGCTCGCCCGTCGGCCGCGACCACCTGATCGACGGGATCTGGGGCGACGCCACCGTGGCGGACGGCGCCAACCTGGTGCAGGCCTACGTCTCCAAGCTGCGCAGGCTCTTCGAGCCCGCCCGGGCCCCGCGCGCCGCCGGTGGCGTCCTCACCCGGGTCGGCGCCTCCTACCGGCTCTCCATCGGCCCCGGGCAGTACGACCTCGGCCGCTTCGAGCAGGCGGTGGCCGACGCCCGCGCCCTCCAGGCGGCCGGACGGCCCGAGACCGCCGAACGGACCCTGGCCGCCGCCCTCGACTCCTGGGCCGGTCCCGCCCTCACCGGCGTCAGCGGGCCGCTGCTCGACGTCGAACGCGCCCGGCTCGCGGAGCTGCGGCTGGCCGCGGTCGAGGAGCACGCCGAACTCGCGCTCCAACTCGGCGGCCACGCCCGGCTGGTGCCCCACCTGCTCGTCCTCACCGCCGAGCACCCGTACCGCGAGCGGCTCTGGGCGCTGCTGATGGTCGCGCTCTACCGGGGCAGCCGGCAGGCCGACGCGCTCGCCGCCTTCCAGCGGGCCCGGCACACCCTGACCGAGAACCTCGGCCTGCTGCCGGGCCCCGAACTGCGCGGGATCGAGGAGGCGATCCTCGCCGGGCGCCCCGACCCGCTCGCCCGCGCCGCCGCCTCGGTCGACTCCGGCCCGCCCCACGACTCCCCGCTCCACGACACGCCGCTCCACGACTCCCCGCTCCCGCGCACCGGACCGGCTCCCCGGCGCGCGCACCTGGCCCTGGTCGGCGCGACGTCCGCCGCCGTGCCGGCACCGCGCGCGGCCGCCCCCGGTCCGTGGAGCGACGGCGCCGCCCGACTCGCGCGCTGAGGCGGCCGGGACCGGGCACCGCCCCGGACGATCCGCCGTTCCGCCGCCCCGTCGCTCCGTACGACCGGCCGGTCCGCCGTGCTCCCCCGCCGCTCGGACTCCCCGCTCGTCCCCGCCGCTCGAACCCCCGCCGCCGTGCGCCCGTGCCCGCCCACGTGCGCACGGCGGCACTTGCCGTGCCCGGAATCCCCGTCGAGACAAGGAAGCGCCACCCCGTGACAGTCCAGACCGACACCGCCGCGCCGGACGATCCGCGTCCGGCCGCCGAACCCGCCCGGGAGGCCGGGCCCGAACCCGGCGCCGCCGTGGCGACGGCCCCCGACCCCGCACCCGACCCCGCACCCGACGCCGACGCGACCGCGACCGCCCCGCCGCCGCCGTCCGGGCGCCGACGCGTGCTGCGGATCCTGAAGCGCACCGCGATCGTGCTCACCGCCCTGGTCCTGCTGGCCGCCGGCAGCCTGGCCGGATACACCTACTGGACGGTCGGGCGCTCCCTGCCGCAGCTGTCCGGCAGCACCACCGTGCCCGGGCTGCACGGCGAGGCCCGGATCGTCCGGGACGCCTCCGGGATCCCGCAGATCTACGCCGACACCGCGCACGACCTCTTCCTCGCCGAGGGCTACGCCCAGGCGCAGGACCGGTTCTGGCAGATGGACGTCCAACGGCACGTCACCGCCGGCCGGTTGGCCGAGATGTTCGGCCCGAGCGAGGTCCAGACCGACAAGGTGGCCCGCACCTTCGGCTGGTACCGGGTGGCCGAGCAGGAGGTGACGATGCTGTCGCCGCAGACCCAGGAGTACCTCCGGGCGTTCTCCGCCGGCGTCAACGCCTACCTCGCCGAGCACCACGACGCCGAACTGTCGGTGGAGTACCCGGTGCTCGGCTTCGTCGCCGGTGACTACCGCCCGGAGCAGTGGACCCCGGCCGACTCGGTCTCCTGGCTGAAGACCATGGCCTGGAACCTGAACACCGGCATGATCGACCAGTTCCAGCACGCCATGCTGCCCGCCGACCTGCCGGACGGCGCCTCCGACGACCTCTTCCCGGGCTACGACTTCCAGCGCTGGGCGCCGATCGTCCCCGACCCGGCATCGGCCCCGGCCCAGGCCCAGGCCGCTGCGCCGGCCGACCCCGCCGCCCCGGACTCCGCCGTCCCGGACCCCGCCGTCCCCGCCGCGGCCTCCACCGCGCTGGCCGACAGCGCGCGCGTGCGCACCGTGCTGGCCGCCGTCCTCGGCCCGCAGGGCATCGGCATCGGTTCCAACTCCTGGGTGGTGAGCGGCAGCCGCACCACCACCGGCAAGCCGCTGCTGGAGAACGACCCGCACCTCACCCCCTCGCTGCCGGGCGTCTGGTACCAGGTCGGCCTGCACTGCACCAAGGTCGGGCCGGACTGCGCCTACGACGTCAGCGGCTTCACCTTCGCCGGCATGCCGGGCGTGGTGATCGGCCACAACGCCGACATCTCCTGGGGCTTCACCGACCTCGGCGCCGCCGACTCCGACCTGTTCGTGGAACGGGTCAGCGGCTCCTCGTACGAGCACGAGGGCCGGCAACTGCCGCTCACCGTACGGCAGGAGACGATCAAGGTCGCGGGCGGCCGGCCGGTCGACCTGACCGTCCGCTCCACCCTGCACGGGCCGCTGATCTCGGACGTGCTCAAGTCCGCGGGCGAGGTGGCCGACCACGGCCGGGAGCCGGACGTGCCGCCGCACGGCGACCAGGACGGCTACGCGGTCGCCATGCAGTGGACCGCGCTCGACCCCGCCCCCACCGTGGACGCCCTGTTCGCCCTGGACCGGGCGAAGGACTGGAACGACTTCCGCGCCGCCGCCGCGGTCTTCGCCTCCCCGGTGCAGAACATGATCTACGCGGACACCGCCGGCAACATCGGCTACCAGACGCCCGGCCGGATCCCCGTCCGCAAGGCCGGCGACAGCCGCAGCCCCGTCCCCGGCTGGACCGGGGCCTACGACTGGACCGGCTACCTGCCGTTCGACCAGCTGCCCACCAGCTTCAACCCGCCGCAGGGCTACATCGTCACCGCCAACAACGCGGTCGTCGGCCCCGGTTACCCGCACCTGATCGGCAGCGACTGGGGCACCGGCTACCGCAGCAAGCGGATCGCCGACCTGATCGAGCAGGCCGGCAAGCTGGACGTCGCGGCGATGGAGCGGATCACCCAGGACACCTGGAACGGCAACGCCGCCACCCTGGTGCCCCACCTGCTCCAGGTCCCGGTCGACGCCGGGACCAAGCCCGCCCAGGACCTGCTGCGCGGCTGGGACTTCACCCAGGGCGCCGGCTCCGCGCCGGCCGCCTACTTCAACGCGGTCTGGCGGGAGCTGCTCAAGGAGGCCTTCACCGACCGGCTGAGCCGGGCCGGGGTCAAGAGCTACGCCTACCCGGACGGCGGCGGCCGCTGGTTCGACGTGGTGCGCGGCCTGCTCGACAAGCCGGACAGCCTCTGGTGGACGAGCACCGCCGACCCGTCCGTCCAGGGCCGCGACGCGATGCTGCGCCGGGCCATGGAACAGGCCGCCACCGATCTGCGCAAGCGGCTGGGCGACGACCCGGGCGCCTGGCGCTGGGGCGCCCTGCACACCCTCACGCTGGAGAACCCGACCCTGGGCACGGCCGGCCCGGCGCCGCTCCAGTGGCTGCTGAACGCCGACCCGATCGGCGTCGGCGGCGGCACCGACACCGTGCTCGCCAACGGCTGGGACCCGCAGAAGGGGTTCGAGGTGATCTGGGTCCCCTCGATGCGGATGGTGGTGGACCTGGCGGACTTCGACCGCTCCCGCTGGGTCAACCTGACCGGCGCCTCCGGCCACGCGACCTCGGACAACTACACCGACCAGACCGGCCCGTGGGCCCGCGGCGAGGGCCTCGCCTGGCCGTACGGGAGCGCGGCGGTGGACGCCGCCGCCCGCAACCGGCTGCGCCTCACCCCCTGAGGCCCGGCCCCCGACGGGCCCGCCCGGTGCCCGGTCCCGCCCACGCGGGGCCGGGCACCGGCGTGCCGGGGGTCCGCGGCCGGACCTCAGCGGGCGTTCAGTGGAACGTCAGCCGCCCACCGGCGGGCGCCCGGTGGGCCGTCAGCGGCACCGCCCCCGGTGGTCAGCCCGGCGCCAGTCGCCCACCAACCGGGCGCCAGTGGAGGGCAACCGCGCGGCAGGCGGCGGACGGAAGCATCGTCACCGACAGTCGCCCCCGGCAGAGCGCTGCCGCGGGGCCGGAGATCGGAGGGACATGCGCTGGGAGCAGGTGTACCTGGCCGGCACGGGTGTCTGGCTGGCCGACCGCGCGGACGCGGCGGACGCGGTCGCGGCCGGTGCGTACGACGCCGCGGAACACGCCGTCAACCGGATCGACTCGGTCAGCGCGGCCACCGCCGGCGGGCCGGACGACCTCGCCGCACCGGAGATGGCGGTCCGCGCCGCGCGCACCGCGCTGCGCCGGGCGGGCCGCGCGGCGGCCCGTGTCGGCACCGTCTTCCACAGCTACCTGTGGTTCCAGGGCGCCGAGTTGTGGCCGTCCGCCGCGTACGTGGCGGAGCACACGGTCGGTTCGGCGGTGCCCGCCTTCGACCTGTTGCAGCAGTGCAACGCCGGCCTGTCGGGGATGGAACTGGCGGCCCGGCAGCTCCACGCGGGCGGGCCCGGCCGGGACGAGGCCGTCCTGCTGACCACCGCCGACCGCTTCGCCCCGCCGGCCTTCGACCGCTGGCGCGCCGAGCGCGGCATGGTCTACGGCGACGGGGGCACCGCGGTGGTGCTGAGCACCTCCGCCGAGAACGCCGTCGCCCGGCTGCTCGCCACCGCGACCCGGGTGGACAACTCCCTCGAGGGCCTGGCCAGGGGCACCGGGTTCCGGCCCGGCCCGGACGCGGCCGACCGGCCGGTGGACCTGGGGGCCCGGACCGAGGAGCACTTCCGGGAGCACCGCAACCTGCGGGCCGCGACCCTGCGCACGGCCGAGGTCGCGGCGGAGTCGATCCGGGCCGCCCTGGCCGAGGCCGACACCCCGATCGAGCGGATCGCCCGGGTGGTGCTCAACGCCACCGGGCACCAGCGGATGCAGTGGCAGCTGACCCAGCAACTGGGCGTCGACGAGACGCGCTCCACCTGGGAGTTCTGCCGCGAGGTGGGCCACCTGGGCGCCGGGGACCACGTCGCCGGTCTGAACGAGCTGCTGGAGACCGGCGAACTGGCCGGCGGGGACCGGGTGCTGCTGGTCGGCGGGGGCACCGGCTACAGCTGCACCAGCGCGGTCGTCGAGATCACCGACCCCGCGGGCTGGTGCGCATGAGCACCTCGACGGCCACCGCCGCCGCGCCGCCCGACGACGCACCCGACGGCGACGGCACCCTCGTCACCGACCTGCTGGACGCGACCGCCGCCGCCCGCCCCGACGCCCCGGCCGTCCGGGACGACGACGGCGCCTGGAGCTACGCCGAACTGGCCTCCGCCAGCCGGACGGTGGCCGCCCGGCTGCGCGGCCCCGGCGGCGTCCGGCCCGGCGACCGGGTGGTGCTGCGGCTGGGCAACCGGCGGGAGTTCGCCGCGCTGTACTACGGCGTGCTGCGGGCCGGCGCCGTCGCGGTGCCGCTGAACCCGGAGATGAAGCCCTTCGTGCTCCGCGGCGTGCTGGCCGACGCCGCGCCCGCCGTGGTGGTGCTCGACCCCGCCGAGGCGGAACCGGTCCGCGCGGCGGTGGCCGCCTGCGGCGCCCGGGCGGCCGCGCCCGCCGAACTGCTGGCGGAGGAAGGGGTGTCGGAGCACGGACCCGGTGCCGTCCGCCCGGCCGCCGACGCCGTCGCCCAGCTGATCTACACCTCCGGCAGCACCTCCGCCCCCAAGGGCGTGGTCTGCACCCACCGCCAGGTCGTCTTCGCGGCCCGGGCGATCGCCCGCCGGCTCGGCTACCGGCCGGACGACGTGGTGCTCACCGCGCTGCCGCTCTCCTTCGACTACGGCCTCTACCAGCTCCTGCTGGCCGCGATCGGCGGCTCCGCGCTGGTGCTGACCGACGCGGGCGCGCCGGTGCGGGCCCTGACCGCGCTGCGCGCCCACCGGGCCACCGTGGTGCCGGTGGTGCCCTCGCTGGCCGAGCTGCTGTGCCGGCTCGCGGCCCGCGGCGCCGCCCCGGAGCACGTCCGGCTGTTCACCAACACCGGTGCGGCCCTGGCCGGTCCGACCATCGAGGCGCTGCGCTCCGGCTTCCCGGGCGCGGCCGTGGTGGCGATGTACGGGATCACCGAGTGCAAGCGGGTGACCGTCGCGGAGCCGGACGTCGACCGCGAACGCCCCGGCTCGGTGGGACGGGCCCTGGACGGCACCACGGTCGAGGTGCTCGACGAGCAGGGCCGCCCGCTGCCGCCGGGCGAGGTCGGCGAGATCGTCGTCGGCGGCCCGCACGTGATGGCCGGCTACTGGAACGCGCCCGGGCTCACCGCCCACCGCTACCGCCCCGACCCGCGCACCGGGCGGACCAGGCTGCACACCGGCGACCACGGCCGGCTGGACGAGGACGGCCACCTCTACTTCGCCGGGCGCCTCGACGACCAGTTCAAGCGGCGCGGCGTGCGGATGGGGACGCCGGAGATCGAGGCCGCCGCCCTGGACGTGCCGGGCGTGCGGGCCGCCGCCGCACTGCCGCCCCGGGACGGGCTCGACCTGCGCCTGGTGGTCACCGGCGAGGACGGCCTGACCGCGCGCCGGGTGATCGAGGGCCTGGAGCAGCGGTTGGAGCCCGCGAAGGTGCCCGCCGGCTGCCGGGTCCTGGCCCGGATGCCGCTCACCCCCAACGGCAAGATCGACCGGAAGGCGCTGGAGAACGATGCGCACTGACCACCCCTCCCCCGCGCCCGACCGGACGGCCGAGCAGGACGGGCTGGCGGCCGAGCTGGTGGGCCGCTACGGCAGCCCGCTCTACGTCTACGACCTGGACCGGGTCACCCGGGCCGCCGCCGACCTGCGCGCGGCACTGCCCGAACACGCCCGCCTCTACTACTCGTTGAAGGCCAACCCGCACCCCGAACTGGTCCGTGCCCTGCGGCTGGCCGGGTGCAGCCCGGAGATCTGCTCGACCGGCGAGCTGGCCGCCGCACTGGAGGCGGGCTTCGCCGGGGCCGACTGCCTCTACGGCGGCCCCGGCAAGACCGCCGGCGAACTGCGCGAGGCGCTGGCCGCCGGGGTGCGCACCTTCTCCGTCGAGTCGCCGGCCGACCTGCGCCGGGTCGGCGCCGAGGCCCGGGCGCTGGGCGTGACCGCGCGCTGCCTGCTGCGGATCAACGGCACCGGCGCGGGCGCGGGCGTCGGCCTGCGGATGACCGGCGGGCCCTCCCAGTTCGGCCACGACATCACCGACGGCCTGCCCGACATCGCCGAACTCACGGTGGACGGAACCGAGTTGTGCGGCCTGCACTTCTTCCCGCTGACCAACGCCAGTGACCCGCAGGGGCTGCTCGCCGAGGCGGTCGCCTCGATCCGCACCGCCGCCGCGCTGGAGGCCCACTGGGGCGTGCCGCTGCAGTTGCTCGACCTCGGCGGCGGCTTCGCCTGCCCGTACGCGGCCCCGGGCGAGCGGCCGCGCTACGACGGACTGCGCGAGCCGCTGACGGCCGCGCTGAACGAGCACCTGCCGGGCTGGCGGGGCCGGTTGGAGCCGGCCTTCGAGTCCGGCCGGTACCTGGTCGGCGACAGCGGCCGGCTGATCTGCACCGTCACCGAGGTGAAGGAGAGCCGGGGCACCACGTACGGCGTGCTGGACAGCGGGATCAACCACCTCGGCGGGCTCTCCGGGGTCGGCCGACTGCCCTCGCTGCGCGCCGAACCGCTGCGCCCGGCCGGTACCACCGGCTCCCCCGGGACCGCCGCCCCGCCCCGGCGGGTCGCCCTGGTGGGGCCGCTCTGCACGCCCGCCGACGTGATCAGCCGGGCCGCCGAGACCACCCCGCCGCGGGCCGGCGAGCTGCTGGCCGTGCCCAACGTCGGCGCCTACGGCGCCACCGCGAGCCTGCTCGGCTTCCTCAGCCGTCCGGCACCGGCCGAGATCACCGTCCGGGACGGCCGGGTGGTCAGTGCCGACCGCCTCGTCCTCGGACGCCGCCCGCTGCACTGACTCCCCCGCCACCCACGGCACTCGGGCAGCCGGAGCACGACCGCACCGAACGCACCGACCACCCCGACCACCACCGCGACCCCCGGGTCGCCCCGCAAGGAGCTGAACGCCATGACCGCCACCGCCCCCTGGGACGAGCGCTACGAAGCCGTCCTGACCGACCTGCTGCCCCGCCTCGCCGAGGAGCTCCCGCTGACCGCCGACCGCGAGCTGCGGACCGCCGGACTGGACTCGATGGCCACCGTCGAGCTGCTGGTGCGACTCGAGGAGGCCTACCGGATCGCCATCCCCGACGACGCGTTGGACCGGGACGCGTTCGGGACCGCGGGCAGCCTGTGGGCCGTGGTCGCCGCGCAGCTCGACCCCGCCCGCCGCTGACCGCCGCCCCGCGACGACCTCGAGAAAGGCCGATACCGTGCCGGTTCCACCGGACATCGCCACCTCGGCACCGGACCTGGTGCTGACCGGGGCCGAGCGCACCGCGACCGAACGGGTCGCCGCGCTGCTCTGCGACCCGCCGCCCGCCCTCGTCGACGACCCGGCCTGGGTGGCCGCGGTCCGCGACCGCTGGGAGGACCTCCCCGCCCGGCTCCGCCGCACCCTGCGCGGCTTCCGCCGCGACCCCGGCCCGGGCGGCGCACTGCTGGTGCGCGGCCTGCCGGTCGCCGCGGCCGCGCTCGGCCGGACCCCGCTGGCCGGCGGCTCGGTGCAGCGCACCGCCACCGTCCCGGCCGCCGTGCTGGTGCTCGCCGCGTGCGGGCTCGGCGACCCGGCCGCCTTCCGCCCGGAGAAGACCGGCGCGCTGGTCCAGGACGTCGTCCCGGTGCCCGGGCAGGAGGAGTTCCAGGGCAACGCGGGCTCGGTGCTGCTCACCTTCCACAACGAGAACGCCTTCCACCCGCACCGCCCGGACTTCGTCATGCTGCTCTGCCTGCGCGCGGACCCGGACGGGCTCGCCGGGCTGCGCACCTCCTGCGTGCGCGAGGCGCTGCCGCTGCTGGACGAGCGGACCCGGGCGGACCTGCGGCGGCCCGAGTTCCGCACCGCGCCGCCGCCCTCCTTCGGCGCCGCCGACGGCCCCGCCGAGCCGCACCCGGTGCTCGGCGGCGCGCCCGAGGACCCGGACCTGCGGGTGGACATGGCGGCCACCGAGCCGCTGACCGGGCGGGCCGCGGCCGCCCTGGCGGAGCTCCAGGACGCCTTCGAGCGCACCGCGCGGACCGTCCGGCTGGAGCCCGGTGACCTGGCCGTCGTCGACAACCGGATCACCGTGCACGGACGCACCGCGTTCAGTCCGCACTTCGACGGCACCGACCGGTGGCTCCAGCGCACCTTCGTCCTCGCCGACCTGCGCCGCTCCCGCGCGCACCGGGCCGGCGATGGGTACGTCCTGGCCGACCCGGCCGCGCAGCACGGCTGAGCGCCGCCCCGCCGCACCCCGTCCGTCCCACCCCCACAGCCTGGCCGGCTGCGGACCGCCCGGTCCGCGGCCGGCCGGGCTGTGCCGTCCTGCCCGGCGGGACCACCGGCGGCCACCGCCGGCGGCACCGCCGCACCGGGCCGTTCCCGGCCCGGCCGACCACCGAACGGAGCCCCCGTTGACCACCGCCCTCTCCCCGGCCGCACCCACCGCACCCACCGCACCCACCCACGGTGACACCCTCTCCCCCGTACCCGGCGTCAACGGCCCCAGCCTGGCCGCCGCCCGGCCGGACCCGGCCGACCTCGACCCGCGCCGCGCGCTGGACGAGGTGACCCGGTGGCGGCACGACGGCGCGGCCGCCGACCGGTTCCCGTACCGGGCGGTGCTCGGCCACTACCGGGCGGTCGGCAAGAACGCGGTCGGCGCGGAGCTGCTGACCGCCCTCCGCGCCGTCGCGCCGTCCGACGACACCGCCGCACCGGACGGCACCGCCGCAGCCGACCCGCACACCGCCGGGGACCCGGCGGCGCGCCTGCTCGCGGACTGGCTGCCCCAGGTGGTGGACGGCCGCCAGGGCGACTACGACAGCTACCTGGGCACCCCGGTCTACGCCGCGCTCGCCGCCGCCGGGGCGGACACCGACCAGGTGATCACCGCGCTGCTCGCCGACGTGGTGGCGATCGAGGCCGCCGCCCTCCCCGGGAACCCGGCCGGGCTGCCCCGCACCCGGGCCGCGCTGCGCGCCCTCACCGCGACGGCCGGGCTGCCGACCGTGGCGCCCGGCGAGCCCGAGGCCCTCGTCGCGGCCTGCGCGGAGGCGGTCGCCGCGGCGCGGGCGGCCGTGCCGGCCGGGGTGCTGCGGGCGGTGGAGCTGACCCTGACCCCGACCACCCGCGGCCACGACGAGCTGATGTTCATCCGGGTGATCCAGATCTTCGAGGCGGTCTTCGCCGCCGTCGGCCGGGCCGTGGCCGGGGCGACCGCGGCGGTGGCCGACGGCCGGGCCGGGCGGGCCCGGGACCTCCTGGTGGAGGCGACCCGTCAGGTGACCGGCACGTCCGGGGTGTTCCGGGTGCTGACCACCATGCCCAAGGACGCCTTCGCGGTGATCCGGGCCAACACCGACGGGCGCAGCGCCGTCCAGTCCCGGGCCTACCGGGGCGTCGAGCGGTCCTGCCCCACGCTGCACCTCGCGCTCCTGGCGAGCGGCCTGCCGCAGGACGAACTCGGGCCCGTGATGGCCGGGTTGGACGAGGCCTGGGGGGCGATGAAGCGCACCCACTGGGGCATCACGATGAAGATCATCGGCTCGGTGCGCGGCACCGGCGGGACGGCCGGCGCCGCCTACCTCCGCGAAGCCGCCGAGGCCCGGCTCTTCCCCGCGCTCCGCCCGGCGCAACCGGCCGGCTGAGGGCCCAGGCCGGCGTTCAGTCGGCCTTCAGTGGGCCGTCAGTGGGCCTTCGGCCGGCCGTCAGTGGGCGGCCGGTCGACGGCCGGAGCGGCGCCGGTGCGCGGCCGGTGCCCCGCCGGTCGGACGCCGGAGCCGCGTCCGCAACCCCCCAGCTCGGGCCCAGAACCGGCCAGGACGGCGGTCAGGCCGTGACCAGGGCGCGGTCAGGGCGGAACGACAGCATCGATCCCAGGTCGCCCGGCCCGCGGTCCCGCCGCCGGGCGGCGGCCGCACCCCGTCAGCAGCACACCTCCACCGAATCGGAGCGCAGTCATGAGCAACGAGGACACCACCGTCTACCAGGTCGTGGTCAACCACGAGGAGCAGTACTCGATCTGGCCCGCCGACCGGGAGCTGCCGGCCGGCTGGCGCGCCGAGGGCCCCCGGGGCGAGAAGGCCGAGTGCCTGGCCCACATCGACGAGGTGTGGACCGACATGCGGCCGCTGAGCCTGCGCGTGGCGATGGCGGCGCAGGCCGGGACGGCCGGGGCGGTCCCGGCCGCCGGCTGAGCAGGGGCGGCCGGGACCACCGGCCGGCACCACGACGGCCGCCACCACGACGGCGGACACAGGGCATCGGACACCGAACGGTGAGGGAAGAACGCGTGGACCCGCGACTTGAGCACCAGGACTGGATCTCGGCGATCGCCGCCACCGCGGCGGCGGATCCGGACCGCACGGCCTTCGAGTTCTCCGGGAAGGAGGACGCTCCGGCCGAGCGGCTGAGCTACGGACAGCTCGACCGCCGGGCCCGGGCCGTCGCCGCCCGTCTGCAGCGGCTCGGTCTGACCGACCGGCCGGTGCTGCTGCTCCAGCCGCCGGGCCTCGACTACGTGGTCTCCTTCGTCGGCTGCCTGTACGCGCGGGCCGTCGCCGTCCCGGTGTACCCGCCCAACCGCCGGCCGCGCTCGCTGGAGCGGCTGGTCGACATCGTCGCGGACTGCGGGGCGACGGTCGCGCTGACCACCGCCGCCGTCCGGGACCGGCTGCTGCCCGGGAACCCGGACGGCGCGGTGATGGACGTCCTGCGGCTGGTGGCGACCGACCTGGTGCCCGCCGAGGAGGCGGCGGAGTGGACGCACCCGCGGGTCGGGGCCGACACCGTGGCGTTCCTCCAGTACACCTCCGGCTCCACCTCGGCCCCGCGCGGCGTGGTGCTCACCCACGGCAACCTGCTGCACAACTCGGCCCTGATCCAGCGGGCCTTCCGCACCACCGGCAGCACCCGCGGCATGTCCTGGCTGCCGCTCTTCCACGACATGGGCCTGATCGGCGGCATGCTCCAGCCGCTGTACTACGCCGGCTCCTGCTCGCTGATGGCGCCCACCGCCTTCGCCCAGGACCCGCTGCGCTGGCTGCGCGAGATCAGCCGCACCCGGGCGACGGTCAGCGGCGGCCCCAACTTCGCCTACGACCTGTGCGCGGACCTGGCCACCCCCGAGGTGCTGGCCGGGCTCGACCTGAGCAGCTGGGAGGTGGCCTTCAACGGCGCCGAACCGGTGCGCGCCGAGACCTTCCGCCGCTTCGCCGAGGCCTACGCCCCAGCGGGCTTCCGGGCCGAGGCCTTCACCCCGTGCTACGGGCTGGCCGAGGCCACCCTGATCGTCTCCTGCAAGCCGCACGGCACCGCCCCGGCCCGTTACGACGCCCCCCAATCGCTGCTCGAAGGCGTCGCCGGAGCCGACGGCACCGCCGCCGGGAGCACCGAGCTGGTCAGCAGCGGGCGGCCGGACGACTCCCAGCGGCTGGAGATCGTCGACCCGGTCACCCGGCACCCGGTGCCCGCCGGCGCGATCGGCGAGATCTGGCTCTCCGGGCCGAGCGTGGCCCAGGGCTACTGGAACCGGCCCGAGCACACCGCGGCCACCTTCGGCGCCCGCCTCGCCGCGGCCGACGGGCAGACCGACGCCGAGGGCCCGACGTTCCTGCGCACCGGCGACCTCGGGCTGCTGCGCGACGGCGAACTGTACGTCACCGGGCGGCTCAAGGACCTGGTCATCGTGCGCGGCCGCAACCACTACCCGCAGGACATCGAGCAGACCGTCGCCGCCGTCCACCCCGCGCTGCGTGCCAACTGCGGCGCCGCCGTCCAGGTCGAACTGGCCGGTGCGGCCGAGCTGGTGATCGTCCACGAGGTCGCCCGCGACCACCAGGACGGCGACCTGCCGGCCCTGGCCCTCGCGGTGCGCGAGGCGGTCGCCGAGGCGCACGGGGTCCGGCCGGCCGCCGTGGTGCTGATCCGCGCCGCGACGCTGCCGCGCACCTCCAGCGGCAAGGTCCAGCGCCACGTGTGCGCCGCCTCCTACCGCGAGGGCGCCCTCACCGCGCTCGCCCACAGCGGCCGCCCGCAGGGCGCCGCGGACGAGCGCCCGGTGGCGCTGGACGCCGCCGCGCTGCGGGCCGCCGACCCGGCCGGACGGCCGGCCCTGCTGCTGGCCGCACTGGGTCAACTGCTCGCCGCCCGGCTCGGGTTGACCGCCGAGGAACTCTCGCCGGAGCGCCGGCTCGCCGAACTCGGCCTGGACTCGCTCGGCGCGGTGCGGCTGCGGCACGAGCTGCGCGCCGCCCTGGGCGTCGACCTGGGACTGACCGAGGCCCTCGCCCTGGACCTGGGCGGACTGGCCGGACTGCTCGCCGAGCGGCTCGCCGCCACGGACGCGACGGACGGAGCGGACGCCGACGCCCCGGTGGCGGCCGCCGTCACCGAGCCCGGCGACCACCCGCTCTCCCCCAACCAGGCGGCGCTGCGCCTCCTGCACGAGGTCGCCCCGGACAGCCCCGCCCACCTGGTCTCCGCCGCCTTCCGGGTGCACGGCGACCTCGACCCCGCCGCCCTGCGCACCGCGCTGGACGGCCTGGTCCGCCGGCACGCCGTGCTGCGCAGCACCTTCCCCCGGACCGGCGCCGACCCGGTGCAGCGGGTGCACGCCGAACTCCCGCCCGCCTTCGACCAGGTGGACGCCGCCGGCTGGAGCCCGGCCGAGCTGACCGCCCGCCTAACCGAGGCCGCCGAGCAGCCGTTCGACCCGGCGACCGGCCCGCTGCTGCGGGCCCGGCTCTTCACCGGCGCCGAGGACGGCCACCGACTGGTCCTGACCGCCCACCACCTGGTCGCCGACCTGTGGTCGCTCTCCCTGCTGCTGGACGAACTGGCCGCCCACTACCCGGCGGTGCTGCGCGGCGAGCCGCTCACCGACGCCGCGGACACCGGCACCGCGTCCACCGCCGCCCCCTTCGCCGCCTTCGCCCGCCGACAGGCCGAACTGCCCGCCACCGCCGCCGGACGGCGCAGCCTGGAGCGCTGGCGCACCGCCCTCGACGGGGTCCGCACCGGCACCTCGCTGCCCGCCGACCTGCCGCGGCCCGAGCGCCAGCGGATGCGCGGGGCGAGCGTGCCGCTGACGGTGGACGCCGCCACCACCGAGGCGCTGACCGCCCTGGCCCGGCGCTCCGGCAGCACCCTCTACGTCGTGCTGCTGGCCGCCTACCAGCTGCTGCTGGCCCGCAGCACCGGGGAGTCCGACGTGGTGGTCGGCTCCCCGACCCACGGCCGCGCGGACGCCGGGTTCGCCGGCACGGTCGGCTGCCTGGTCAACACCGTGCCGCTGCGCGCCCGGATCGACGCCGCCGAGGCGTTCCCCGCGCTGCTGGCCCGGGTGCGGGACGCCGCGGGCACCGCCCTGGACGACGCCGAGGTGCCGTTCCCCTCGCTGGTCGAGCTGGTCCGCCCGGACCGCGACCAGGGCGGACGGCCGCTGGTGCGCAGCCTGTTCAGCCTTCAGCAGGCGCCGGGCGGGCACGCCGAGGCGCTGGTCGCGATGGCCACCGGCCGCGACGGCCTGCCGTTCGCCCTCGGACCGCTGGCGTGCTCGACGCTGGCGCTCCCGGTCGGCGGCAGCCAGTTCGACCTCCAGCTGACCCTGGGGGCGACCGCCGACGGCCTGGCCGGCTCCGTCCGCTACGACACCGACCGCTACCTGCCGGTGACGGCCGAGCGCTTCGCCGCCCGCTTCGCCACCCTGCTGGCGGAGCTCGCCGCCGACCCGGACCGGCCGGTCGGCACGCTGCCGCTGGTCTCCCCGGCCGAGCGGGCCGCGCTGCTCGCCGACGGCAACGACACCGCGCTCGGCTACGACCCCGCCGACGGCGTGCTGCGCCGCTTCGAGGCCCGGGCCGCCCGGGCCCCGGAGGCCGTCGCGGTCCGCGCCGCCGGCCCCGGGGGCGGCGAGCAGCTGGACTACGGCACCCTGGACCGGCTCGCCGACGGCGTCGCCGAGCGGCTGCGCGCCCTGGGCGTCGGCCCCGGCCGGACCGTCGCCGTCCTGCTGCCGCGCACCCCGCGGCTGCTCGCCGCACTGCTCGGCGTGCTCAAGTCCGGCGCCGCCTACCTGCCGCTGGATCCCGGCCACCCGGCCGAGCGGCTGGCCCTGGTGCTGGCCGACGGCGACGCCGCCGCCGTCCTCACCGACCTGCCCGCCGACCGGGTGCCGGCCGGCGACTGGACCGTCCTGCCCCTCGACGGCATCGGCGAGGCCCGCCGCACCGCCGACACCCCGGTCGACCCGGAGGCCCCGGCCTACGTGCTGCACACCTCCGGCTCGACCGGCCGCCCCAAGGGCGTGGTGGTCCCGCACCGGGCGCTGGCGAACCTGCTGGCCTCCTTCGAGCGCGACCTGCGGACCGCCCCCGGGAGCGGCTGGCTCTCCGTCACCACCCCGGCCTTCGACATCGCCGCGCTGGAGTACTTCCTGCCGCTGGCCACCGGCGCGACCGTGCACCTGGCGGACGCCGCGACGGCCGGCGACGGCTCCCGGCTGCGGGCCTGCCTGGAGGCCGGCGGGATCACCCACCTCCAGGCCACCCCGGTGACCTGGCAACTGCTGCTGGACGCGGGCTGGTCGGGCACCCCCGGGCTGACCGCGCTGTGCGGCGGCGAACGGCTGCCGGCCGAGCTGGCCGCCGCACTGCTGGCCCGCGACGTACGGCTGTGGCAGGTCTACGGCCCGACCGAGACCACCGTCTGGTCGGCGCGCGGCGAGCTGACCAGCGCCGACGGCGAGCTGCCGCTCGGCACCCCGGTCGCCAACACCCGCCTCCACCTGGTCGACCCGTCCCTCCAGCCGGTCCCCGCGGGGATCACCGGTGAGCTGCTGATCGGCGGCGACGGCCTGGCCCACGGCTACCTCGGCCGGCCCGGGCTGACCGCGGAGCGCTTCGTGCCGGACCCCTTCGGCGGCCGGCCCGGGGCCCGCCTCTACCGCACCGGGGACCTGGTGCGGCGCGGGCCGGACGGCGCGCTGCTGTTCGTCGGCCGCGCCGACACCCAGGTCAAGGTGCACGGCCACCGGATCGAGCTGGGCGAGATCGAGGTCGCCCTGGAGCGGCTGCCCCCGGTGCGCCGGGCGGCGGTCGTGGTGGACGGCGCGGGCGCCGCGGCGCGCCTGGTCGGCTACCTGGAGCAGCACGGCGACGGGGAGCACGGCGCCCCGGCCGCCCCCGCCGACCTGCGCGAGCGGCTGCGGCACACCCTGCCCGGCTACGCCGTCCCCGCGCTGCTGGTGACGCTGGCCGAGCTGCCGCTGACCGCGAACGGCAAGGTGGACCGGCGGGCCCTGCCCGCACCGGAGGCCGCCCCGGCCGGCCCGGACGCGGCCGGGCGGCCGGTCGAGCCGCCGGTCGGCCCGACCGAGGAGCGGATCGCCGCGCTGCTGGCCGAGTTGCTCGGCACCGGCCCGCTCGGCCGCCACGAGGACCTGTTCGACCGGGGCGCGCACTCCCTGCTGCTGGCCCGCTTCGCCGAGCGCGCCCGGAGCGAGTTCGGCACCGACCTGCCGCTGCACCGGTTGTTCGAGCGGCCCACGGTCGCCGCCGTGGCCGCCCTGGTGGACACCGCGGCCCGGGCCCGGCGGACGACCGGACCTGCCCGGCCCGGGCTGACCCGGGTGGACCGTTCCCGGTACGCCGTCAGCCGCGGCGCCGACGGCACGCTGCGCCCGCAGCCCGCCGCCTCGTCCACCGCCATGTCCGCCGCCGCGGCCGCCGCCGGGTCCGTCGCCGGGGAGGGCCGATGACCTCCGCCCCCCAGGCCCCGGCCGCCCGGCCGGCCGCGGCCGCCGCCCCCCGCCCGTACCTGCTGCGATGTCCGGTCTGCCGGCAGGGCTACCAGGACGACGGGCTGCGCCTGGACTGCGCCGCGGCGCACCGGCCGGGCCTGCTGAGCACGGAGTACGCGACCGCGTTCGCCCCCACCGCCGGGGAGGGCCCGTTCCGCTACCGCTGCTGGCTGCCGACCGCCGGCCGGGCCCTGCCCGAGGGCGGCGGCGGCACCACCTACCGGGCCGAGCGGCTGGGCCGCGAACTGGGCCTGGCCGAGCTGTGGGTCGCGTTCAGCGGCTACTGGCCCGAGCGCGGCGCGGCCCTCGCCACCGGCAGCTTCAAGGAGTTGGAGGCCCAGGCGGTGCTGGCCCGGCTGCCCGAGCGGCCGCCGGTCCTGGTGGTGGCGTCCGCCGGGAACACCGCCGCGGCCTTCCTGCGGGCCTGCTCCCGGCAGGGGGTGGCGTGCGTGCTGGTGGTGCCGGAGACGGCGCTGCCCGCCCTCGCCACCGCCGGTGAACGGGCCGACTGCGTCCGGCTGGTGACGGTGGCCGGCGACTACACCGACGCGATCGAGCTGGCCGACGCGATCGCCGCCCGGCCCGGCCACCAGGCCGAGGGCGGCACCCGCAACGTGGCCCGGCGCGACGGCCTGGGCACCGCGCTGCTGGCGGCCGCCGAGACCATCGGCCGGCTGCCCGACCACTACGTGCAGGCGGTGGGCAGCGGGGCCGGCGCGATCGCCGCGCACCAGGCGGCCGGCCGGCTGCTGGCGGCCGGCTTCCCGGCCGCGCCGGACCGGGCCGGGCGCTCCGGCGGACTGCCCCGGCTGACGCTCTGCCAGAACACCCCGTTCGCGCCGATGGTCCGGGCCTGGCAACAGGGCCTGGCCGAGCCGGCCGTGGGCTCCGGCCCGGACGTGCGGGCCGCCGTCGCCGCCGCCCACGCGCCGGAACTGACCACCCGCAAGCCGCCGTACGGGGTGGCCGGCGGGGTGCGCGAGATCCTCACCGCGAGCGGCGGGGAGCTGCTGGCGGCGGACAACGCCGAGGCGGTGGCCGCCGGGCGGCTGTTCGCCGGGGCCGAGGGCATCGACATCGCCCCGGCCGCGGCGGTGGCCCTGGCCGGCCTGCGCCGGGCGGTCGCCGCCGGACGGATCGGGGCCCGGGACACCGTGCTGCTGCACGTCACCGGCGGAGGCCGGGCCCGCCGCGCGGCCGACCACCCGCCGACCGGCGCCGTCCGGCCCGACCTGCGGATCCCGGCCGGGCTGGGCCCCGAGGCCGCCGCCTACCTGGTGACCGGCGCATGACCGCCCCCGCCGTCCCCACCGCCGCCACCGTCCCTCCCGTTCCCGTTCCCGGCCACGCCCCCACCCCGGCCCCCGACCACGAGCCCGAGCCGTCCGACCGGCAGAGAGCAGAGCAGACCATGCAGCAGTTCGCCTTCCCCGCCACCTCGGCGCAGCGCCGGATCTGGCTGGTGGAGCGACTGACCCCCGGCACCAGCGCCTACCACCTGCCGTTCGCGCTGGAGCTGGACGGCCCGCTCGACCCCGCCGCGCTCGGCGCCGCGCTGACCGAGCTGGTCCACCGGCACGAGTCGCTGCGCACCTGCTTCGACCAGGTCGACGGCGAACTGGTCCAACTGGTCGGCGAGCCGCAGCCGTTCGCACTGGAGACCCGGGCGACCCCGGCCGCCGGGCTGGACGCCGTGCTGGCCGCCGACGCCGCCCGCCCCTTCGACCTCGCCCACGGGCCGCTGCTGCGCGCCACGCTGCACCGGCTGGCGCCGGAGCGGCACGTGCTGGCCGTCACCGTCCACCACCTGGTGGCCGACATGTGGTCGGTCGGCGTGCTGCTCGCCGAGCTGGCGCAGTGCTACGCCGGGAAGGGCGCCGACTTGCCGGAACTCCCCGTCCAGTACGGCGACTTCGCCGTCTGGGAGGCCGAGTCCCGGGCCACCGGCGACGACCCGGACCTCGCCCACTGGCACCGGACCCTGGCCGGCGCGCCCGAGCTGCTGGAACTGCCCTGCGACCGCCCGCGCCCCGCCGTCCAGTCGCTGCGCGGCGCCGCCCTGCCGGTCGACCTTCCGGCCGAACTGTCCGACGCCGTCCGGGCGTTGTGCCGCCGGGCCGGGGCGACCCCGTTCATGGCCCTGCTGGCCGCCTTCCAGGCGGTGCTGGCCCGGCACAGCGGCGGCGAGGACATCGTGGTCGGCACCGGCACCGGCGTGCGCCCGGCCGAGGCCGAGGGGCTGATCGGCTGCTTCGTCAACATCCTGCCGATCCGCACCTCGCTGGCCGGCGACCCCACCTTCACCGAACTGCTGGCCCGGGTCCGCCGGTCCGCGCTGGACGCCTTCGAGCACCAGCGGCTGCCGTTCGAGCGGATGCTCCCCGAGCGGTCCGCGAGCCCCTCGCTCAGCCACAACCCGGTCGTCCAGTCGCTCCTGCTGGTGCAGAACGCCCCGCTGGCCGCCCCCGAGCTGCCCGGCCTGGCGGTGACCGTCCGGGAGGTGCCGCGCGGCGGCGCACAGCTCGACCTCAACCTCCAACTGCGCGAGCTGGACGGCGCGTTCACCGGCACCGTCGAGTACGCCAGCGACCTCTTCGACCCGGCCACGGTGGAGCGGCTGCTCGGACACTGGCGCACCCTGCTGGCCGCCGCGGTCGCCTCCCCCGACACCCCGCTGTCGGCGCTGCCGATGCTGACCGCGGCCGAGCGCCACCGCGCCCTGGTCGAGTGGAACGACACCGCCCACCCCTACCCGCAGGCCGGAGCCTGCCTGCACCAGCTGTTCGAGGCCCGGCTGGCCGAGCGCCCGCAGGCGGCGGCCGTGCTGCACGCCGAGGGCGAGCTGAGCTACGCGGCCCTGGACGAGCTCGCCGAGCGGATCGCCGGCCGGCTGGCCGCGCTGGGCGTCGGCCCGGACACCACGGTCGGCGTCTGCCTCGGCAAGGGCCCGGCCCTGGTCGCCGCCCTGCTCGGCGTGCTCAAGTCCGGCGGCGCCTACCTGCCGCTGGACCCGTCCTACCCCGAGCAGCGGCTGGCCTTCATGCTCCGGGACGCGGCGCCGCCGGTGGTGCTCACCGAACGCGCCCTGGCCGGACTGCTGCCCGCCGACGGGACGGCGCTGCTGGAGGTGGAGGACGCCGGGCAGTGGCCCGCCGAGCGGCCGACCGCCGCCCGCCCGACGCCGGACCACCTCGCCTACGTCATCTACACCTCCGGCTCCACCGGCGCGCCCAAGGGCATCGCCGTCCCGCACCGCGGCGCCGTCAACAACCTGCTGGACCTCAACGCCACCTACGGCGTCGGCCCGGACGACCGGGTGCTCGGCCTCTCCTCCCCCAGCTTCGACATGTTCGTCTACGAGACCCTCGGCATCCTGGCGGCCGGCGGCGCGGTGGTCATGCCGCACCCGGACCGGGCCCGCGACCCCCACCACTGGGTGGACCTGGTGCGCCGCCACCGGGTGACGGTGTGGAACTCGGCCCCCGCGCTGGCCGACGCCTTCGTCCGGGCCGGGGAGGAGCGCAACGTCCGCCTGCCGAAGCTGCGGGTCGCCTTCTTCGGCGGCGACTGGATCCCCGTCCCGCTGCCCGGGCGGTTCCGCCGACTGGCGCCGGGGCTGGCCTTCATCGCGCTCGGCGGCGCCACCGAGGCGTCCGTCCACTCGATCACCTACCCGGTCGGCGAGGTCGACCCGGCCTGGACCAGCATCCCGTACGGCCGCCCGATGGTGAACCAGCAGGCCGTGGTGCTGACCCCGGCGCTGGAGCCGGCCCCGGTCGGGGTCCCGGGGGAACTCTGCCTGGCCGGCACCGGGTTGACCCGCGGCTACCTCGGCCGGCCGGGCCTGACCGCGGACCGCTACCGCCCGCACCCGGGGGCCGGCGCCGGTCCGGTGCCGGCCGGCGCCCGGCTGTACCGCACCGGCGACCTGGCCCGCACCCGGGCCGACGGGGTGATCGAGCTGATCGGCCGGCTGGACCACCAGGTCAAGCTGCGCGGCCTGCGGATCGAGCTGGGCGAGATCGAGTCGGTGCTGCGCCGCCACCCCGGCGTCGAACGGGCCGTGGTCGCGGCCCGCGGCAGCGGGGACGAGCGGCGGTTGATCGGCTACCTGGTGGCCGCCCGGGACGGCGCACCCGCCCCGGCCGCGGCCGAACTGCGCGCCCTGCTCCGGGCCGACCTGCCGGAGTACATGGTCCCGTCGGTGTTCGTGACGCTGGAGGCGCTGCCGCTGTCGCCCAACGGCAAGGTGGACCGCGCCGCGCTGCCCGAGCCCGACGCGAACGCCGACCGGGCCGCGTCCGCGTACGTGGCCCCCCGGGACGACACCGAACGGGTGCTGGCCGCGCTCTGGGCCGACCTGCTGGAGGTCGAACGGGTCGGCGCCGACGACGACTTCTTCGCACTCGGCGGGCACTCGCTGCTCGCCACCCGGCTCGCCTCGGCGGTGCTGGAGACCTTCGGCGTCGACCTGCCGCTGCGCGAGCTGTTCGAGGCGCCCACCCTCGCCGAACAGGCGCAGCGGCTGGCCGCCCGGGGCCGCGAGACCGGCACCGACGTCGCGGCGGTGGCCGGGATCGCCGCCGCCCTGCTGGAGATGACCGACGAGGAGGCCCGCGACCTGCTCGCCCGCGAGGGCGCGCACGAGCGGCACGAGGAGAGCCACGCATGAGCATCACCACCACCACGAGCGCCGGCACCCTGGCCGGCTACGCCGAACTCGGCGCCCACCGGCTGGCCGCCGCCGACCCGCTGCTGGCCGACCTGCTGGAGCGCGAGCACGCCCGGCAGAACGAGACGCTGGCCATGGTGGCCGCCTCCAGCAGCGCCGACCCCTCGGTGCTGGCCTGCGCGGGCGCCAGCATCTCCAACGTCACCACCGAGGGCTACCCGGGCGCCCGCTACCACGCGGGCTGCGAACTGGTCGACGAGGTCGAGCGGTTGGCGGTGGAGCGGGCCCGCGCGCTGTTCGGCGCCCGGTACGCCAACGTGCAGCCGCACTCCGGCAGCACCGCCAACCAGATCGTGCTCTGCACCCTGATGAAGCCGGGCGACACCCTGCTCGGCATGGAGCTGAGCGCGGGCGGCCACCTGACCCACGGCTCGCCGGCCTCGGTGTCCGGCCGGTTCTTCCACGCGGTCGGCTACGGCACCGACGCCGACGGCCTGCTGGACTACGAGCAGGTCGCCGAACTGGCCCGCGCCCACCGGCCCAAGGTGATCGTGTGCGGCGCCAGCGCCTACCCGCGCACCGTGGACTTCGCCCGGTTCCGGCGGATCGCCGACGAGGTCGGCGCCTTCCTGCTCGCCGACATCTCGCACATCGCCGGCCTGGTCGCGGCCGGGCTGCACCCGAGCCCGGTCGACCACGCGCACGCCACCACCACCAGCACCTACAAGCAGCTCTACGGCCCCCGGGGCGGCCTGATCCTGCTCGGCCGGGACGCCGACCTGCCGGTGCCCGGCACCCGGCGCACCCTCGCCCAGGCGATCGCCCACGGCACCTTCCCGTTCCTCCAGGGCACCCCCGACCTGGGCGCGGTGGCCGCCAAGGCGCGCGCCTTCGACATCGCCGCCCAGCCGGAGTTCCGGGCCCTGGCACAGCGGGTGGTCACCGGCGCCCGCGAGCTGGCGGAGGCCTTCGCGGGCCTCGGCCACACCCTGGTCACCGGCGGCACCGACAACCACATGGTGCTGCTGGACGTCGGCCGGCGCGGCCTGACCGGCGCGATCGCCGAATCGGCGCTGGCCGGCTGCGGGATCGTGGTCAACCGCAACCGGATCCCCGGCGACCCGCACGGCCCGCGGGTCACCAGCGGCGTCCGCTTCGGCACCAACACCCTCGCGCTGCGCGGCATGGGTGCGGCCGAGCTGCGCCGCTGCGCCGCCCTGGTCGACCGGGTGCTCACCGCCGTGGTGCCGCACGGCGGCGCCGAGTTCACCCTCGACCCGGCCGTCCGCACCGAGGTGCGCGCCGAAGTCGCCCGGCTCTGCCGGGAGTTCCCGCTGCCGCACCACACCTCCTGACCAGCCTCGCCGACCCTCCCGGGACTCCCCAGATGACCCAGTCACCCCAGCGCGCCGCACTCTCCGCCGAGAAGCGCCGCCTGCTCGCCCAGCTGCTCCAGCAGCAGGGCCTCGCCCGCACCGACACCGCCGGCCTGATCGCGCCCCGCCCCGAGGGCGTCCGGCTGCCGCTCTCCTTCGCCCAGCAACGACTTTGGTTCGTCGAGCAGTTCACCGGCCCGAGCCCGCTCTACAGCATCGCCTGCACCGTCCGGCTCACCGGCCGGCTCGACGCCCCCGCCCTGGAGCGGGCGCTGGGCCGGGTGGTGGCCCGGCACGAGGCGCTGCGCACCACCTTCCGCGCCGAGGACGGCCGGCCCGAGCAGGTCGTGCACCCCCGGATCGAGGTCGCCCTGCCGCTCACCGACCTGTCCGCGCGGACCGGGGAGGAGCAGCGGGCCGCGCTCGCCGAGCTGACCGAGCAGGAGAGCCGCCGGCCGTTCGACCTGGGCGCCGGGCCGCTGCTGCGCGGCCGACTGGCCCGACTGGCCGACGAGGAGCACGTCCTGCTGCTCGCGCTGCACCACATCGTGGCGGACGGCTGGTCGCTGGACATCCTGGTGCGCGAGCTGGCGCACTACTACCGGCCAGCCGGGAGCGACCGGGGCGAACCGGCCGAGCTGCCCGAACTCCCCGTCCAGTACGCCGACTTCGCGCTCTGGCAGCACGAGCGGGTGTCCGGCGAGGCACTGGACGCCCAACTGGCGCACTGGCGCGGGCGGCTGGCCGGCGCGCCCAGCGCGGTGGACCTGCCCACCGACCGCCCGCGCACCGCCCGGCAGGGCTTCGCCGGCGCCTGCTTCCCGTGGCAGCTGGACGGCGACCTCGCCACCCGGCTCACCGCGCTCGCCCGGGACCACGACGCCACGCTGTACATGGCGCTGCTGGCCGGCTTCACCGCCGTGGCCCAGCGCTGGAGCGGGCAGGACGACCTGGTGGTGGGCTCGCCGGTGGCCAACCGCAACCACGCCCGGACCGAGGGCCTGATCGGCTTCTTCGTCAACATGCTGCCGCTGCGCACCGACCTGTCCGGCAACCCGACCTTCCGCGAACTCCTGGACCGCGTGCGGGAGTCGGCGCTCGCCGCGTACGCCCACCAGGACGTGCCGTTCGAGCGGATCGTCGAGGAGGTCCGCCCGGACCGCGACGCCGTCGGCAGCACCCCGTTCGCCAACCTGCTGCTGGTCCTGCAGAACACCCCGGAGACCAGGATCGAGCTGCCCGGGCTGCGGATGGACGTGGCCGCGGTGGACACCGGCACGGCCAAGTTCGACCTGCACCTCCAGGTCACCGAGACCCCGCAGGGCCTGACCGGGCTGGCCGACTACCGCACCGAGCTGTACGACGAGCGCACCGTGCGCCGGTTCATCGACCAGTGGCTGCACCTGCTGGCCGCCGCCGTCGCCGCCCCGGACACCCGGCTGGACGCCCTGCCGCTGCTCGACCCGGCCGGCCGCGCCGCCGAGCTGACGGCCGGCACCGCCCGGGGCGTCGCCGCCACCGCTGCCACCCGACCGGGGTCGGCGCCGGCGCCGACCGGCCTGCCGGCCGCGTTCGCCGAGCAGGTCCGGCTGCGCCCAGAGGCGATCGCCGTCACCTGCGGCACCGAGCAGCTCAGCTACGCCGAGCTGGACCGCCGCTCCGACGCCCTCGCCGGGCGGCTGCGCGCGCTGGGGGTGGGACCGGAGAGCCGGGTGGCGATCTGCGTCGAACCGTCGGCGGCCCTGGTCACCGGCATCCTGGGCATCCTGAAGAGCGGCGGCGGGTACGTCCCGCTCGACCCCCGCCACCCGGCCGACCGGCGGGCCTACACCCTCGCCGACTCCGGCGCGGTGGCCCTGGTCGCCGACCCTGACCACACCGGACCCACCGACGGGATACCGGTCCTGACGGTCGATCAGCTCCCGCTCGACGGGCCGCTGGAACCCGCGCCGCTGCGCCCGGACCACCTCGCGTACGTCATCTACACCTCCGGCACCACCGGACGCCCCAAGGGCGCGCTGCTCACCCACGCCAACGTGCTGCGGCTGTTCGAGGCGGCCGCCGAGGACGTGCCGTTCGGCCCGGACGACGTCTGGTCGCTGTACCACTCCGCCGCCTTCGACTTCTCGGTCTGGGAGATCTGGGGCGCCCTGCTGCACGGCGGCCGGGTCGTGGTGGTGCCGCAGGAGGCCCGGCAGAACCCGGCCGCCTGCCACGCGCTGGTGCGCGCGGAGGGCGTCACGGTGCTCAGCCAGACGCCCACCGCCTTCCGCCGGTTCGCCGACGCGGACGCGACGGCGGGCAGCCCGCCGCTCGCGCTGCGGCACGTGGTGTTCGGCGGCGAGGCCCTGGAGCCGGGCGCGCTGCGGGCCTGGGCCGCCCGGCACCCCGACGGCCCCCGGCTGGTCAACATGTACGGGATCACCGAGACCACCGTGCACGTCACCGCGCACCCGCTCGGCCCGGCCGACCTGGCCGCCCCCGGCAGCGTCGTCGGCCGCCCGCTGGCCGACCTCGCGGTGCACCTGCTCGACCGCCGCGGCGAGCCGGTGCCGCCCGGTACGCCCGGCGAACTGTGCGTCGGCGGCGCCGGCCTGGCCCGCGGCTACCTGGGCCGCCCCGGCCTGACCGCCGAACGCTTCACCCCGGCCCCGCTCGGCGACGGCGAGCGGCTCTACCGCAGCGGCGACCTCGCCCGCCGGCTGCCGGACGGCACGCTGGAGTACCTGGGCCGGATCGACCAGCAGGTCAAGGTCCGCGGCCACCGGGTCGAGCTCGGCGAGATCGAGGCCGAGCTCGGCGCCCACCCGGGCGTGCGGCACGCCGCCGTCCTGCCCCGGGAGGCGCCGGGCGGCGACCTCGGGCTGGTCGCCTACGTCGTCCCCGAGGAGACCACGGACGGCGCCCGGACCACGGACGGCGCCCGGACCACGGCCGGCACCGGAACGACGGACAGCGCCGGGGCGACGGACGCTGGGGCGACGGACGCCGGGGAGAGCGGCGACGCCGCCCAGGTCGCCCAGTGGCGGACCGTCTTCGACACCGCCTACGACCAGTACGAGCAGGTGGGCGGCGCCGACCCCACCTTCAACATCCGCGGCTGGAGCAGCAGTTACACCGGCGAGCCGATCCCGGCCGAGGAGATGCGGCGCTGGGTCACGGACACCGTGGCGCTGATCCGCGGCACCGGCCCGCGCCGGGTGCTGGAGATCGGCTGCGGCACCGGCCTGCTGCTCTTCCGGCTGGCCGGCCACTGCGAGCAGTACACCGCCCTCGACCTGTCCGACAGCGCGGTCGCGCACGTCCGCCGCCACCTGCCGGCGGACTGGACGCACGTGCGGCTGCTGCGCCGGGCCGGCCACGAGCTGGCCGGCCTGCCGGCCGGCGGCTTCGACACCGTCGTCCTCAACTCGGTCGCCCAGTACCTGCCGAGCGCCGGCTACCTGGTCGAGGTGCTCACCGGGGCCGCCGCGCTGCTGGCGCCCGGCGGGCGGATCGTGGTCGGCGACGTCCGGCACCTGGCCCTGCTGGACGCCTTCCAGGTGTCCGTCCTGCAGCCGGGCCTGCCCGCCGGGGCGGACGACGCCGAGCTGGCCCGGCAGGTCCGCCAGGCCGTCCGGCAGGAGGACGAACTGCTGCTCGACCCGCGCTTCTTCGCCGCCCTGCGCCGGGAGATCCCGCGGATCGGCCGGGTGGAGGTGCGGCCCAAGCCCGGGCACGACCGCAACGAGATGACCCGCTACCGCTACGACGTGGTCCTGCACCTGGACGCCGCGCCGGCCCCGGCCGAGGTGCGCACGGTGGCGTGGACCGGCGGCGAGCTGGGCGCCCTGCTGGACGGCTCCCCGCTCGTGGTCACCGGCATCCCCAACGCCCGGGTGCACACCGACGCCGGCACCGCCGCCCGGCTGGCCACCGGCCAGGCCGCCGGGAACGCCCCGGCCGACGGCCCCGCCGCCCTCGACCCTCAGGAACTGTGCGAGCTGGCCGAGGAGTTGGGCCACTGCGTGGAGCTGAGCTGGGCGACCGGCGACCCGCTGGGCCGGTTCGACGCCGCCTTCCGCCCGGCCGGCACCGAGCCGCACACCGCACCGGCGCCCGCCGGGGACGACGCCGGCCTGCCCTGGCCGCACTGGGCCAACGACCCGCACCGCGGCCGCGCCGCCCGCCAGTTGGTCCCCAAGCTCCGCTCCCACCTGCGGGAGCGGCTGCCCGAGTACATGGTCCCGGAGGCCTTCGTCACCCTGGACGCGCTGCCGCTGACCGGCAACGGCAAGCTCGACCGGGCGGCCCTGCCCGCCCCGGACTGGTCGGCCGGCTCGACCGCGCTGCTCGCCCCCCGCGACGCCACCGAGCGGGCCCTCGCCGAGATCTGGAGCACCGCCCTGGGCGTGGCCCGGATCGGGCTGGCCGACGACTTCTTCGACCTCGGCGGCCACTCCCTGCTGGCCGTCCAGGTCACCGCCGCCGTCCGCGAGTCGCTGGGCCGCGCGCTGTCGGTCCGGGCGCTGTTCGAGGCGCCGCGGCTGGGCGAGTTCGCCGAGGCGGTGCGGCGCGCCCCGGCCGCCGAGGCGCCGGTCGAGGCGGCGGTCCCGGTCCGCGAGGCCGTCCCGGCCGACGACACCGGCTTCGACGACCTGTCCGCCGAGGAGCTGGCGGAGCTGATGGGCGGCGACCGGTGACCCCCGACCGCCGCACCACCGTCCCGCACACCACCGTCCCCGCGAAGGAGCACCCCGTGGCCACCGCCCCCCGCACCGCCGAGGTGCTGCCGGCCTCCGCCGCCCAGCGCCGGTTCTGGCTGATCGACCGGCTGGAGGGCCCCAGCGGCGTCTACAACACCGCCGCCGCCCTGCGGCTGAGCGGCCCGCTCGACACCGACCACCTCGGGCAGGCCTTCCAGTCGCTGGTCGACCGGCACGAGGCACTGCGCACCGTCTTCCCGGCCCGCGACGGCGTCCCGGTCCAGCTGGTGCTGCCGCGCCGCGCCTTCGACCTGGGCGTGACCGAGGCCCCCGGCGCCGACCCGGCCGCCGTCGAGGAGCTGGCCGGCCGGCTCGCCGAGCAGCCCTTCGACCTGGCCAAGGGCCCGCTGCTGCGGGCCGAGCTGATCGCCCTCGGGCCGCAGGAGCACCTGCTCGTCGTGGTGCTGCACCACATCGTGGTGGACCGCTGGTCCTTCGGCCTGCTGATGTCCGAACTCTCCGAGTGCTACGCCGCGTTGACCGAGCGGCGCCCGGTCCGGCTGCCCGCTCTGCCGCTGCGCTACGCCGACCACGTCGCCCACCGGCAGGCCGTACTGGACGGCGGCCTCGCCGACCGGCTGCTCGACCACTGGCGGGAGCGGCTGGCCGGCGCCCCGCAGGCCCTGGAGCTGCCCGGCGACCGGCCGCGCCCGGCGGTGCGCAGCTTCCGCGGCGCGACCGTCCCGGTGCGGCTGGGCCCGGCCGCCTCGCAGGCCGTCCGCGACCTCGCCCGGGCCGCCGGGGCGACCCCGTTCATGGTGCTGCTGGCCGCCTTCCAGGCGGTCCTGGCCCGGCACGCGGGCGCCGCGGAGGTCGTGGTGGCCACCGGCCCGGCCACCCGGGCGCCCGGTACCGAGCTGCTGGTCGGCGCGCTGGTCAACACCGTGCTGCTGCGCACCTCGCTGGCCGGCGACCCGAGCTTCACCGAGCTGGTGGAGCGGGTGCGGGGCACCGCGCTGGAGGCCTTCGAGCACCAGGAGCTGCCCTTCGACCGGCTGGTCGAGGAGCTGGCGCCCAGCCGGGACCTCTCCCGCAACCCGCTGGCCCAGGTCGGCTTCGTGCTGCAGAACGCCCCGGCCACCACACCCGCGCTGGCCGGCCTGGCGGTCGAGCCGGTCGCCGTCGCCCGGGACAGCGCCCACCTGGACCTCGACCTCCAACTGACCGAGGAGGACGGCTGCTTCACCGGATTCGCCGAGTTCGCCCGGGACCTCTTCGACGCCCCGACGGTGGCCCGGCTGCTCGGCCACTGGACCACCCTGCTGGAGGCCGCCGTCCGGACCCCGGCCGCCCGGCTGTCCGCACTGCCGCTGCTCACCGCCGGGGAACTGGCCCAGGAGCTGCACGGCTGGAACGACACCGACGGCGAACTCCCGGCCGGCCTGCGGGTGGACGAGCTGTTCGCCCGCCAGGCGGCCCGCACGCCGGAGGCGGTCGCGGTGGTCGACGAGGCCGGTCCCCGCACCTACCGGGCGCTGGACGCCTGGGCGGGCCGGATCGCCCACCGCCTGCGGCGGCACGGCGTCGGCCCGGAGGTGCCGGTGGCGCTCTGCCTGGAGCGCGGCGCCGGGCTCAGCGCCGCCATGCTCGGCACGCTGCGGGCCGGCGGCGCCTTCCTCGGCCTGGACCCGTCCTACCCGGCCGACCGGCTGACCTACATGATCGACGACGCCCGGCCCGCCGTGGTGGTGGCCAACCGGTCCACCGCGGGCACCCTGCCGGACGGTGTCGAGGTGCTGCTGCTGGAGGAGATCGCCGACGACGCACCGGAGTTCGGCCGGGCCGAGGGCGACCGGACCGGCACCGGCGAGGCCAACCTCGCCTACCTGGTCTACACCTCGGGCTCCACCGGCCGCCCGAAGGGCGTCGCCGTCACCCACCGGGCGATCGTCAACACCTTCGCCGGGCTGGCCCGTTCGCACGGCTTCGGCCCCGGCGACCGGATGATCGCCCTGCACTCGCCGAGCTTCGACCCGGCCGTGCACGACTGCCTGGCCCCGCTGGTGGTCGGCGCCGCCGCCGTCTTCCCCGCCCCGCACGCCGCCCGCGACCCGCGGCACTGGGCCGAGCTGGTCGCCCGCCACCGGGTGACCGTCTGGTCGATGGGCCCGGCCGGGACGGAGGCGATGCTCGCCGCCGCCGCGGAGCACGGCCTGGCCCTGGACACCCTGCGCGCCGCGCTGATCGGCGGGGACGTGCTGCCGCCGGCGCTGCCGTCCCGGCTGCGGGCCGCCGCCCCCGGCTGCCGGGTGGTCAACTCGGCCGGCGTGGCCGAGGCCGCCTTCTGCAACAACGAGTACCCCGTCCCCGAGGACGCCGACCCGGCCGCCCCGGTGCCCTACGGCCACCCGCTGGCCAACCAGCAACTGCTGGTGCTGGACGGGCTGCTGCGCCCGGTGCCGGTCGGGGTGCCCGGCGAGCTGTGCGTGGCCGGCGAGGGGCGGGCCCGCGGGTACGCGGGCCGCCCCGGCCTGACCGCCGAGCGCTTCGTGCCGCACCCGCACGGCCGGGTGCCCGGCGCGCGCCTCTACCGCACCGGCGACCTGGCCCGCCGCCGGGCCGACGGCGAGCTGGAGCTGCTCGGGCGGGCCGACCACCAGGTCAAGATCCGCGGCTTCCGGGTCGAGCCGGGCGAGGTCACCGGCGTGCTGCTGGGCCACCCGGCGGTGGCCGACGCGATCGTGGTGGCCCGCGAGGTGGCCCCGGGCGACCGCCGGCTCGCCGCCTACTGGACGGCCGCCACCGCCGCCACCACCACCGCCGACGCACCGGTCTCCGCCGCCGAGCTGGCCGCCTGGCTGCGCGAGCGGCTGCCCGGCCACCTCGTCCCCGCGCTGTGGACGGAGCTCACGGCGCTGCCGCTCACCCCCAACGGCAAGGTGGACCGGGCGGCCCTGCCCGAGCCCGCCGCCCCGACCGGGCCGGCCGACCGGCTCGCCCCGCGCACCGCCGCCGAGGCCGCGATCGCCGCGATCTGGCAGCGGCTGCTGGAGCTGCCCGAGGTCGGCGTGCTGGACGACTTCTTCGCCCTCGGCGGCCACTCGCTGCTGGCCAACCGGCTGGTCGGCGCGCTGCGCGCCGAGTTCGGCGTGGAGCTGCGGCTGCGCGAGGTGTTCGGCGCGGTCACCGTGGCCGCCCAGGCCGACCTGGTCGAGCGGCTGCGCTCCGGCGCCGACGGCGGCCCGGCGGCCGACGCCGTCGCCCCCCTGCCGCCGGTCCTCCCGGCCGACCGCAGCCGGCCGCTGCCGCTCTCCTTCGCCCAGCAGCGGATGTGGCTGTTCGACCGCTTCGCCCCCGGCAACCCCGCCTACCACGTGCCCACCGCGGTGCGGATCGGCGGCGAGCTGGACCCGGCCGCGCTGGCCGCCGCGCTGCGCGGGCTCACCGCCCGGCACGAGGTGCTGCGCACCGTGCTGCCGGAGGTGGACGGCGTGCCGGCCCAGCGCGTGCTGCCGGTCGGCGACGCCCCGCTGACCGTCCGCGACCTCGCCGACGGCGAGCGGGCCCGCGAGGTCGTCGACGCCTTCGTCGCCCGCCCCTTCGACCTCACCGCCGAGGTGCCGCTGCGCGCCCTGCTGCTGCGGGTCGCACCGACCGAGCACGTGCTCGTCCTGGTGATCCACCACATCGCGCTCGACGGCTGGTCGATGGGCGTCCTGGTCGAGGACCTCGGCGCGCTGTACGACGGCCGCGAGCTGCCCCCGCTGCCGGTGCAGTACGCCGACTACGCCCGCTGGCAGGCCGACCGGGCCGCCGAGGGCCGCTGGACCGGGCAGCTGGCGCACTGGCGCGAGCGGCTGGCCGGCCCGCTGCCGGTGCTGGAGCTGCCCACCGACCGGCCCCGCCCGGCCGTACCGAGCCTGGCCGGTGCGGTGCACGGGTTCGAGCTGCCGGCCGAGCTGACCGAGCGGCTGCGCGCCCTCGGCGCCCGGCACGGCGCCACCCTGTTCATGGTGCTGCTGGCCGGCTACCAGACCCTGCTGGGCCGGCTCTCCGGCGCCGAGGACGTCCTGGTCGGCACCCCGGTGGCCGGTCGCGGCCAGCGCGAACTGGACGGCCTGGTCGGCTGCTTCGTCAACAGCCTGGCGCTGCGCGGCGACCTCTCCGGCGACCCGGCCTTCGCCGAACTGCTGGAGCGCACCCGCGACCGCACGCTGGCCGACTTCGACGCCCAGGAGGTGCCGTTCGAGCAGGTGCTGGACGCCGTCGGGGCCGAGCGCGACCCCGCCCGGCACCCGGTGTTCCAGACCATGCTGACGCTGCAGAGCGCCCGCCCGCCCCGGACCGGCTTCGCCGGGCTGCGGGTGGACCCGCTGGACGCGGACACCGGCTCCTGCCTGATGGACCTGATGTTCACCGCCGTCGAGCGCGACGGCCGGCTGGCCTTCACGGTGGAGTACGCGACCGACCTGTTCGACGCGGCCGGCATCGCCCGCCTGGCGCACCGCTTCGGCGTGCTGCTGTCGGCCGCCGCCGAGGCGCCGGACACCCCGCTGTCCGGGCTGCCCCTGCTCGACGACGCGGAGCGCCGCACGGTGCTCACCGAGTGGAACGCCACCGCCCGGCCGGTCCCGGCCGGCGGCCTGCACGACCTGGTCGCGGCGGCCGCGGCCCGCACCCCGGACGCCCCCGCGCTGGAGTACCGGGGCCGGAGCACCGGCTACGCCGAGTTGGAGGCCGCCGCCGAGCGCTGCGCCGCCCGACTGCGCGCGCTGGGCGTCGGCGCCGGGAGCGTGGTCGCGGTGCACGCGGCCCCGACCCCGCTGCTGGTCACCGCCCTGCTCGGCGTGCTGAAGGCGGGGGCGGCCTTCACCACGCTGGACCCGGAGCTGCCCGCGGAGCGGCTGCGCCTGCTGCTGGAGCTGTCCGGCGCCGCGCTGGTGCTCACCGACAGCCCCGCCGACAGCCCCGCCGACGGCCCCGACGCCGAAGCGCTGACCGACGGCCTGCGGGTGGTCCCGATCGACGGACCGGACGAGCCGGCCGCGCCGGTCGGGCCCGCCCCGGCGACCGAACCGCAGGCGCTGGCCTGCGTGTTCTTCACCTCCGGCACCACCGGCACCCCCAAGGGCTCGATGTTCACCCACCGGGGCCTGGTGAACTTCACCCTGGCGATGGCCGAGGAGTTCCGCCTCGCCCCCGGCGACCGCTTCCTGCAACTGGCGTCCACCGGCTTCGACGTCCTGCTGGAGGAGCTGTTCCCGGCCCTCGCGGCCGGCGCCACCGTGGTGCTGCCCGGCGCCCGGCTGCTGACCCGCGGCGTCGACCTGACCGGCTACCTGGCCGAGCACCGGATCACCGCCCTGGAGCTGACCACCGCCTACTGGCACGACTGGACCACCGAACTGGAGCGCACCGGCGCCGCGTTGCCGCCGTCCCTGAAGGTCGTCGCGATGGGCGGCGAGCGGGTCCGCCGCGACCTGCTGACCGCCTGGCAGCGGCTCGGCGTCCCGCTGGTGCACGTGTACGGGCTCACCGAGGTGACCTGCACCTCGACCACCCGACGGGTGACCGGGGAGCCGGTGGGGGGCGACGGCCTGCCGATCGGCCGCCCGCTGCCCAACAGCACCGCCTACCTGCTCGACCCGGCCGGGCGCCCGGTGCCGGCCGGCTCCCCCGGGGAGCTGTTCCTCGGCGGCGCCGGCCTGGCCCGCGGCTACCTGGGCCGCCCCGGCCTGACCGCCGAGCGCTTCGTCCCGGACCCGTACGGCGAGCCCGGCGCCCGGCTCTACCGCACCGGCGACCTGGCCCGCCACCGGGCCGACGGCGAGCTGGAGTTCATCGGCCGCGCGGACCAGCAGGTGAAGATCCGCGGCCACCGGATCGAGCCCGGCGAGGTGGAGGCCCGGCTCGCCGAACTGCCCGGCGTCGGCGCCGCGGCGGTCGTGGTCCGCGAGGACGAGCCCGGCGAGAAGCGGCTGGTCGGCTACGTGGTGGCGGCCCCCGGCCACGCCCCGGACGTGCTCGAACTGCGCGCCGCGCTGCGCGAGCGGCTGCCCGAGTACCTGGTCCCCGCGGCCGTGGTGCCGCTGCCCGCGCTGCCGCTGAACGGCAACGGCAAGCTCGACCGCGGCGCCCTGCCCCGGCCCGGCCGGGCCGAGCTGGCCGGCGGTACCGCGGTGGCCCCGCGCACCCCGGCCGAGCGTGAACTCGCCGCACTGGCGGGCGAGTTGCTCGACCTGCCGGCCGTCGGCGTGCACGACAACCTGTTCGACCTGGGCCTGCACTCGCTGCTGGCCGCCCGCTTCGCCGCCCGGGTCCGGGAGGCCTGCCGGGTCGAGATGCCCCTGCGGGTCTTCTACGAGGCCCCCACCGTCGCCGAGTTGGCCCTGCGGGTGGTGCAGCTCCAGGCCGAGGAGACCGACCCCGACGACCTGGCCGCGCTGCTCGCCGAGCTGGAGGCCGAGGACGGCCTCACCACCGCCTGACCCCGCCGATCCGGCCCCTGGAGGAACCCGTGACCATCGCCCCGGCACTGCTCGAAGACTGGCTCCGCGAGCGGTACTTCACCACCACCTACGACATCAGCAGCAGCGGTGTCGAGAACTACACCGTCGACCAGGTCCTCGCCCTGGCCGGCACCGACGCCTCCTCGCTCGGCGGCATCCTGTTCCGCGACAGCCACTCGCTGGGCGGCGAGCCGCTGCGCGCCGCCCTCGCCGAGCGCCACGGCACCGACCCCGGCTCGGTGATCGCCACCCAGGGCTCCAGCGAGGCGATCTACCTGGTCATGCAGGCCCTGCTGAAGCCCGGGGACGAGGTCGTCGTCCAGGCGCCCGCCTACCACGCCCTGGTCGAGGTGGCCGCCTCGCTGGGCTGCCGGATCGTCCCGTGGGCGATGCGGACCGAGCACGGCGTCGTCACCAACGAGGACGAGCTGCTGGCGCTGATCGGCTCCACCACCGCCATGGTGGTGGTCAACTTCCCGCACAACCCGACCGGCGCCACCGTCACGGCCGACCAGCAGGCCGCCATCGTCGACACCTGCGCCCGCTACGGCACCTGGCTCGCCTGGGACAACGCCTTCCAGCACCTGGTCTACGACCGCGAGCCGCTGCCCGACCCGGCCCCCGGCTACCCCCGGGCGATCTCCTTCGGCACCCTGTCCAAGGCGTACGGCCTGCCGGGCCTGCGGGTCGGCTGGGCCCTCGCCGCCCCCGAGGTGCTGGCCGGCTGCGTGCGCCGCCGCGACTACACCAGCCTGGCGCTGTCCCCGCTGGTCGAGGCGGTGGCCACGCACGCCGTCCGGCACGCCGACGAACTGCTGCGCCCGCGCCTGGCCCAGGCCACCGCCAACCGCGCGGTGCTCGCCGCCTGGCTGACCGAGCACCGCGACCGGGTGAGCGCCGACCTGCCGGCCGGCGGGGTCACCGCCTTCCCCGCGCTGACCACGGTCGCGGACGTCACCGCCTTCGCCGACCGGCTCGACCGCGAGCACGGCGTCCTGGTCGTCCCCGGCGTCTGCTTCGGAGCCCCCCGGCACATCCGGCTCGGCTTCGGCGGCGCCGCCGACGAGCTGGCCGCCGGCCTCGACCGGCTCGCCGCCCTGCTGCCCGCGGCCCGCTGAGCCCGTCCGCCGCCCCTCCTACTCCCCGAGGTCGACCCCATGAACACCCACACGCTGACCCCCGCCGACGCCGACGCCGTCGCCGCCCTCCTGGACGAACTCGCCGAACGCCACGGCGACGTGGAGGACCGGGCCCTCCAGGACGACCTGACCGTCCAGTCGCACCGCCTGCCCATCGCCCTGCGCCGCTTCCTCACCGACTTCCGGCTGCACGAGCCGACCGGCGTCTGCGTGGTCTCCGGCTACCGCGTCGACCAGGACCGGATCGGCGCCACCCCCGCGCACTGGCAGCACCGCACCGGGACCTCCCCGGCGCTGCGCGAGGAGATCTTCCTGCTGCTGTGCGCGTCGCTGCTCGGCGAGCCGATCGCCTGGGCCACCCAGCAGGACGGCTACCTGGTGCACGACGTCCTCCCGGTCGCGGGGCACGCCGACGAGCAGATCGGCACCGGCAGCAACCAGACCATCTTCTGGCACGTCGAGGACGCCTTCCACCCCTACCGGGGCGACTACGTCGGCCTGCTGTGCCTGCGCAACCCGGACCGGGTGCCGACCACCTTCCTCGGCGCGGACGAGCTGGACATCCCCGCCGACGACCGCCGGGTGCTCGCCGAGCCGCGGTTCTACATGCTGCCCGACAACTCCCACCTCCAGATGCTCGACAGCGGCCCCGGCCGGGAGCTCGCGGGCGGCGCCGAGCTGCTCCCCCAGGCGCACGAGCGGCTGAAGCGGATGCTCGACGACGCCGCGCCCGTCCCGGTGCTGTCCGGCTCCCCGACCGAGCCCTACCTGTGCCTGGACCCGTACTTCATGGACCTGGACCGGCTGGACCCGGAGGCCCGCGGCGCGCTCCAGCGGCTCTCCGAGCAGATCGACCGCAAGCTCGGCGGCGCCGCGCTCGCCCCCGGCGAGATCGTCTTCGTCGACAACTACCGTGCGGTGCACGGCCGCAGCTCCTTCGCCGCGCGCTTCGACGGCACCGACCGCTGGCTCAAGCGGGTCAACGTCGCCCGCGACCTGCGCAAGTCCCGCGACGCCCGGGCCGCCGCCGGCTCCCGCGTCCTGTTCTGAGCACGCCCCCGGCCGCCCGGCGGCACCGCCGACACCGCCGGCCCCGCCCGCCGCCGCACCGCCCCAGCCTTCCGTCCCGCGCCTTCGCGCCCGCCCGACCTTCTCCGGGGAGAGCACCGTGAGCACCACCCAGTCCGTCGCCGCGCCGTCCACCGACCGCACCACCGGGGCCGCCGCCTCCGGCACCGCCGCCGACACCGCCCGGCGGATCGCCGAGCTGTCGCCCGAGCAGCGGGCCCGGCTGGAGGCCCGGCTGCGCGAGCGGCTGGCCGGGCGCCCGGCCGCGCCGGCCGGCGTGCCGCGCCGGACGCCGGGGGCGCCGACGCCGCTCTCCTTCACCCAGGAGCAGATCTGGCTGGCCCAGCAGCTCGCCCCGGAGTCGGCCGCGTACAACGTGCCGATGGCGGTGGCCTGCACCGGTCCGCTGGACCCGGAGCGGCTGGCCGGCGCCTTCCGCACGGTGATCGCCCGGCACGAGGTGCTGCGCACCACCTTCGCCGCCGGCGCCGACGGCGCACCCGTCCAACTGGTGGGGGACGGCGCCGGGTTCACCCTCCCGGTGACCGACCTGCGGTCCGCGCCCGACGGTGCCGGGGCCCGCGTGCGCGCGCTGCTCGCCGCGGAGGCGCACACCCCGTTCGACCTGGCCACCGGGCCGCTGCTGCGGGCGGCGCTGCTGCGCACCGGCGAGCAGGAGCACGTCCTGTTGCTGACGGTGCATCACATCGCGGTCGACGCATGGTCGGTGAACGTCCTGCTGGGCGAGGTCGGGGCCGCCTACCGGCTGGCGGACGGACCGGCCGGTGCCGAACTCCCGCCGCTGCCGGTGCAGTACGGCGACTTCGCCGCCTGGCAGCGCGGCCGGCTGGACGGCGCCGCGTACCAGGAGAGCCTGGCGTACTGGCGGGAGCGGCTGGCCGGCCTGACCGACACCCCGCCGCCGGCCACCGCCACCGGCCGTCCCGGTGACGGCCCGGGCGCCGGCTCGCACGGCCTGGAGCTGCCCGCCGAGGTGACCGCGGGCCTGCGGGCCCTCGCCGCCCGGCACCGGACCACCCTCTTCACCGTGGCGCTGGCCGCGCTCCAGGTGCTGCTGCACCGCTACGGCTGCGGGCCGGACCCGGTCATCGCCACCCCGGTCGGCGGCCGCGAGCGCACCGAACTCGAGGGCCTGATCGGCTGCTTCGTCAACACCCTGCTGCTGCGCGGCGACCTCTCCCCGCGCTCCGCCGGGGACGCCCCCACCGGCGAGCCGACCTTCGCCGAACTGCTGGACCGGGCCGCCGAGGCGACCCGCCAGGACCTCCGGCACCAGGAGGTGCCCTTCGAGCAGCTGGCCGCCGAGCTGCGGGCCGGCTCCCCCGAGGGGCTGGCCCGCACGATGCTGGTGCTCGACCACGCCGCCCCGGGCGCCGCCCCCGAGGACGCGGCCGGCGAGCTGGTGCTGCGCCCGCTGGACGGGGCCGGACCGGCCGACGCCAAGCGGGACCTCACCTTCACCGTCTCGGAGACCGGCGACACCCTCGCGCTGACCCTGACCTACCGCACCGACCGCTACGAGGAGCGCTCCGCCGAGCGCCTGCTCGCCCACTACGCCACCCTGCTGCGCGAGGCCTGCGCCGACCCGCACCGCCCGGTCGGCCGGCTGCCGCTGCTGACCGCCGCCGAACGCGGGCTGGTCCTGGACCGCTGGAACGCCACCGCCCTGGACGTGCCGGCCGGCACCTTCCACGGCCGCTTCGCCGAGCAGGCCGCCCGGACCCCGCAGGCCGTCGCCGTGGTCGGCGCCGACGGCACCCACCGCTACGGCGAACTCGACCGGCTCGCCAACCGGCTCGCCCACCACCTGCGCGACCTCGGCGTCGGCCCCGAGACCCCGGTCGGCATCTGCCTGGAGCGCGGCGCCCGGACGGTGACGGCCCTGCTCGCCGTCCTCAAGGCCGGCGGCTGCTACGTGCCGATCGACCCGGCCCAGCCGCGGGAGCGGATGGCGATGATGCTCGCCGACACCGCCGCGCCCGTGGTGATCACCCGCGCCGCCCTGGCCGACCGGCTGCCGGCCGGCGTGCGGGCCGTCCTGGTCGACGGCCCGGCCCTCGACGCGCTGCCCGACACCGCCCCGGACGTCACCGTCGACCCCGCCCAGGCCGCCTACGTGCTGTTCACCTCCGGCTCCACCGGCCGCCCCAAGGGCGTCGTGGTCGAGCACCGCCAGGTGCTCAACTACCGCACCGCCGTGGTCTCCGCGCTCGGCCTGGCGGCCGGGGCCGGGTACGCGATGGTGCAGCCGTTCACCTTCGACTCCTGCGTCACGGTGCTCTCGGCCGCGCTGCTCGGCGGCGGGACGCTGCACATGGTGGACGCCGACACCGCCGCGGACGGGCGGCTGCTGGCGGCCTACTTCGCCGAACACCCGATCGACTACCTGAAGATCAGCCCCTCGCACCTGGCCGCCCTGGAGGGCCCCGCCGCCGAGCACCGGGTGCTCCCGCGCCGCGGCCTGATCCTCGGCGGCGAGGGCTCCACCAGCACCTTCGTGCGCGAGCTGCTGGGCCGGGCCGAGTGCGAGGTCCTCAACCACTACGGCCCCACCGAGACCACCGTCGGCGTGACCACCCACCACCCGCGCGCCGAGGAGCTCGCCGCCACCCCGACCGTGCCGATCGGCCGGCCGCTCGGCAACGTGCGGGCGTACGTCCTCGACGACCGGGGCGAGCCGGTGCCGGTCGGCGTGCCGGGCGAACTGCTCATCGGCGGCGCCCAGGTGACCCGCGGCTACCTGGGCCGCCCCGGCCTGACCGCCGAGCGCTTCGTCCCGGACCCGTACGGCGAGCCCGGCTCCCGGCTCTACCGCACCGGCGACCTGACCCGTCGGCTGCCGGACGGCGCGATCGAGTACCTCGGCCGGCTGGACGACCAGGTGAAGATCCGCGGCTTCCGGATCGAACTCGGCGAGGTGGAGTCGGCGCTGGCCGCGCTCGCACCGGTGGCGGCGGCCGCGGTCATGGTCCGCGAGGACCGCCCCGGGGACCGCCAGCTGGTCGGCTACCTGGTCCCGACGCCCGGCACCGCGTGCGAACCGGCCGATCTGCGCGCCGAGTTGGCCAAGACCCTGCCCGGCTACATGGTGCCGTCGGCGCTGGTGGTGCTGGACACCCTCCCGCTCACGGCGCACGGCAAGCTCGACCGCCGGGCGCTGCCCGCCCCGCCCCGCCAGGAGGGCGCCACCGGCCGCACCGCGCGCGACGGGCGGGAGACGGCGCTGTGCCGGATCTTCGCCGAGGTGCTGGGCACCGACCGCGAACCGGGCATCGACGAGAGCTTCTTCGACCTCGGCGGGCACTCGCTGCTGGCGATGCGCCTGGTCGCCGCCGTCCGCTCCGAACTCAACGCCGAACTCGGCGTGCGCGACCTCTTCGAGGCCCCCACCGTCGCCCTGCTGGCCGAACGCCTGGAGCAGGCCGCACCCGCCACCGCCCGGCCGGACCTCCTCCCGGCCGAACGCCCGGAGCGGATCCCGCTCTCCCACGCCCAGTCCCGGCTCTGGTTCCTCAACCGGATGGAGCGCGGGGCCACCGCCTACGCGATGCCGGTGGTGCTGCGCCTGCCCGGTGCGGTGGACCCGATCGCGCTCCAGGCCGCGCTGGACGACGTGGTGGAACGCCACGAGACGCTGCGCACCCTCTTCCCGGAGACCGACGGCGAACCCCAGCAGCTCATCCGTCCGGCCAGCTCAGGCCTGATCCCGCTCACCGTCCTGGAGGTCACCGACGAGGCCGACGCCCGCACCCGGATCGCCGAACTCGCCTCCACACCCTTCGACCTCACCACCGAACTCCCCCTGCGCGCCGCCCTGTTCACCACCGCCCCCGACACCCACCTGCTCACCCTCGTCCTCCACCACATCGC
>NZ_JBFBGS010000054.1:0-71191 GCF_040684795.1 Kitasatospora sp. NPDC089797
CGCCCCGCCCCCGCGCGCGCGCCCCCCCCCACCCCGAGCCGTGGGGCCGCTCGCGCGGTTCCGCGCGTTCCCGCCGGTCCGCCGCAGGCCCTGACGTCAGTGGGCGCGCCGGTCGACGAGACGGATCAGCTTGCCCGTGCGCGGGTTGACGTCCAGTCCGTCCGGGCCGACCCACTCGAAGGCGAGCGGGTGGATGTTGCCCTTCCGCACCTCCGCGCCGAACATCGGTCGGGCCTCGTCCAGCACCGCGAGCAACTCCCGCTCGAAGTCGGCCGACCGCTCGAAGTCGGCCGACCGGGCGGAGCCAGCCAGCCGCAGGAGCAGTTCGTCCTTGGCCTCGCGGTGCCGGAGCACGACCTGCAGGTCGCCGACCGCACCCTCCCGGTCGGCCCGGGCGGCCATGGCGCGCAGGTCCTCCAGGTAGACGGTGACCACGCCGACCCGGGCGCCCTCCTCGGAACGGCCGAGCAGCCGGAAGCGGCGTCGCGGGTAGTCGACCCACTCGGCGATGTCGCCGACCGGGTAGCGGATCACCGGCATCAGGCGACGCACCAGGTCGGTGGCGACGACCCGGCCCGGACGGCCCTCCTCGGTGATCGGCTCGCCGCTCTCGGGGTCGAGCAGCTCGATCACCTTGTCGGGGCCGAACACCTCGTGCACCCGGGTGTCCGGCTCGTCCGCCACCGGCCCGGCCAGGATGCCCGCGTCCACGCTGGCGTAGCCGATCGAGCGGACCCGCGCGTTCGGGAAGGCGGTGGCCATCAGCTCCAACTGGTCGCCGTAGAAGGCCTCGCCGGCGAACAGGGCCAGCCGGACCTCCGGCAGCGTCCCCACGGTGTCGGCCACCTGGCGGGCCAGCCGGCACAGCGAGGTCGGCGGCGCGGAGATCACCGTGGCGCGGAAGTCGCGCAGGGTCTCGATGGTGAGGTCCAGCGGCGCCGCACCGCCGATCGGCAGCTGCACCAGCGGGACCGGCGCCTCCTGGAAGGCGTTCAGGGTGAAGACGAAGCTGGAGTACAGCTCCCCGGCGTAGAACAGGTTGGCCGCCCGGTCGCCCGCGCGCACCCCGGCGGCGGGCAGCCCGTCGGCGAACCGCCGGGCCATCGCACTCCACTCGTCGCGGGTGTAGACCGAGACGCGCGGTGCGCCGGTGGTGCCGCCGGTCTTGAAGACGATGCCGTCCTGGTGCGGGCCGGTGAGCAGCTCGCTCTGCTCGATGCCGTGGGCGCCCCAGTAGGCGGTGTGGTCGATCAGCGGCAGCGCTGACAGGTCGGCGACGTCGTCGGGCAGTCCGGCGTAGAGGTCGCGGTAGAAGGGAGAGTGCTCGCGTACATGGGCCAGGAGATCGGCCAGCTGAGGGTCAGTCATGTCGTCCAAACCTGCGATGTGATTACACGTTGATCGTAACTGCATCGCCGCCGGTCGGGCCGCCCGGTCCTCTCCCCCAGGAGGACCCGGCGGTGTCCGCGCGACCGATGCGAACGGGGGCGGGCGGACGGTGCAGCGGTCAGACGGTGCAGCGGTCAGGCGGTGCAGCGCTCAGGCGGTGCAGCGCTCAGGCGGTCATGAACTCGCCGACCCGGAGGGCCCGCTTCACGATCCGGACGTCGCCGACGTACCCGTGGAACACCTTGTCCAGCACGCCCGCGTAGGAGTAGCCGCCCAGCATCCACGGCCGCCCCAGGGTCGCCAGCCCGACGGCCGGGGTCGCCGGGTTGCGGGCCACCTCGCAGCCGTCGACGTACATCCGGCTGAGCTTCCCGTCGTTGACCACCGCCACGTGCCACCACCGGTCCAGCGGCAGCTGGTGGCCCCAACAGGTCGACGATCCGGTCTGGTTGATCGGGTAGACGCACCACTGCAGGGCGGGCGCCTCGCTGAGGCTGAGCGTGAGGACGGGCTCGTCCGCATCCGTCCCCGGCCCGCTCCGGCCCGCCTCGCTCGCCGTCCCCCACCGGCTGAGCAGCGCGGACCAGCGGCTCTGCGACGAGTCCCAGTCGGCGGGCAGCTTGCAGAAGGCCTCGACGGTGAACCCGCGCTCGAAGGTCTCCCGGTTGATCGGCGCGGTGGGCGCGGTCTGCAGGTAGCCGCCGTGGACCGGCGGGCGGGTGCCCTTGAACAGCAGGCTGCCGTGGCCCGGCTGGTCCGGGTGGTGGTCGGCGGACCAGGTGAGCGCGCCGTCGGGGGTGCCCGGGGCGCGCTGCGGGAGCAGGTCGTTGCCCTGTCCCGTCAGGTCCTTGACGACCTGCTGCGGGGAGACCGCCGTGCCGTCGCCACCGCCGCCGTCGAAGCGCCAGTACGCCACGGTGTCCCGGACCAGCACGTCGGCGGCCCGGCGGGCCGGCCGCTGCGGAACGGGCGCGAAGCCGGCGAAGCGGCGGTCGAAGTCGATCGCGAGCGAGAAGCGGTCCACGTCCGAGGTCAGCTCGACCTCCTGCGCGGCCAGGGTGTTGCGCTCCTCGGCCGCGATCTCCTGGATCCACGGCGAGAAGGTCGACACGTCGACCGTGTTCCGGTCGAGGTCGAAGCGGTACGTCCGGATCATCGCGGCGCCGCCGTAGTAGCGGTCCTGGTAGTTGGTGATGTGGACGTGGACGTCGTGGCCCGCCTTGTTCCGCAGGACCGTCCGCCCGGGCGGCCAGTAGTGCCCGTTGACGGTCAGGAAGATCTGGTCGTTGCCGTTGATCAGCCGCTCCCAGAGCTGCTTGCCGTAGTCGGACAGCTCGGCCCGGCCGCCGTCGTCGGCGTACGCCAGTTCGTGGGTGGTCAGGATCACCGGGACCTTCGGGTTGGCGGCGATCACCGCGTTGGCCCAGGCGAAACCGGCGTCCGAGAGCCGCCAGTCCAGCGAGAGCAGCATCCACGGCCGCCCGCCCGCGGTGAAGACGTGGCAGGTGTTGTAGCCGTCCGGGCTGGAGCTGTGGTAGCCGGAGGTGCGGGCGGCGCGCTCCTTGCCGAAGGTCTGCAGGTACGGGGTGCTGCCGCGCCGGTCGTCGGTCGAGGAGCGGACGTCGTGGTTGCCGGCGAGCACGCCGTAGGCCGCGCCGGCGTCGTCCAGCAGGCCGAACACCTTGGTGACGGCGGCGTACTCGACGGCCAGTCCGTTCTCGGTGACGTCACCGAGGTGGGCCAGGAAGACGATGTTGTCGTCCGTGCCGTCCTCCCGGTTGACCCCGCCGTCGAGCACGTAGCGGATCGAGGCCTCCAGCGGGGCCGGGTGGATCCGGTCCTGGTCGAACAGGTACTGGGTGTCCGGCATGACGACGACGGTGAACCGCCGGGCGTCCGGGTCCGGCTGCCACCGCCCCCGGCCCTTGGCCTGCTTCGGCTTCTCCGAGGTACTCCCCGAGGCCGCCCGGGCCGGCGCCGCGCCCAGCAGGCCCAGCCCCACCGTCCCGGCCCCGGCTCCCAGCAGACCGGCGCCGCGCAGGAACCGGCGCCGGCCGGCCGCGGCCGGTCCGTCACCGTCGAGGTCGGCCGTCCGCGGGCAGTCGCAGGCCTGCCCGGACTCGTGGATGTCGTGCATGTTCGCTCCCGGAGGTGGTGTGGGCCCTGACGGTACGTACCGGGTCTGGTCGTAGACCGTCCGCCGGGCCACGCGCCGCTGAACAGCGGCCGAACCACCGACCGGTGGCCATCCTGCGGTTGTCGTCGCGGGTGACGGTCCGCTCGGACGACCGGACCATGGACGCGCACGGTCAGACGGCCGAGCCGGGGGCGCGTGGTCGGACGGCCGGTCCGTGGGCGCGCGGTCAGACGGCCGGGCCGTGGGCGCGCGTGCGGTCGGACCACCTCACCACGAGCGGTACGGCCTGGCCGGCCACCAGGAAGACCGCGCCCATCGCGAACCAGCCCGGCTCGCCCCAGCCGATGCACACCAGCCCGAGCACCGGCGGGCCGATCGCGTTGGACAGCCCCTGGCCGATCGCGAACAGACCCGAGTACTGGCCCTGGGCGTGCTCGGGGGCGAGGCCGAAGGACAGCTCGAACGAGGCCGCCGTGTACCAGAGTTCGCCCACGGTCAGGGCCACCACGCCGAGCACGACGACGATCAGGGCGACCCATCCGGGCGCGCCGCCCGCCAGCGCGATCAGGCCGCTGGCGAGCAGGAGCGCGGCGCCCGCGCGGCGCGCCGTGCGGCCGGCCGACGCGTTGTCGCGCACGCCGCGGCTGACCCGCACCTGGAGGCAGACCACGATGGCGGTGTTGACCGCCACGCTCGCGCCGACGAACCACCGCGGCGCCTCGGTGTGCCCGATGATCCACAGCGGCAGGGCGAAGATCAGCACCTGGTTCTGGATGGACATGATGCCGTCCAGCACGGTGAGCGCCACGTACGGCTTGTCCTTCAGGGCCGGCCAGCGGCTGCCGCCCGCCGGGGCGTCCACCGGCGGCACGGACGGCACGAGCGAGGAGGCGGCCGCGGAGAGCAGGAACGCGGCGGCGGTGCCGAGGATCAGGCACACGTACGCGGTCCGGGTGTCCAGTTGGACGACGACGCCGGCCGCGAGAGCTCCCGCGCCGACGGCGATGTTGTTGAGGGCCCGCAGGTAGGAGCGGTAGCGGGTGGGGTTCGGGGCGCCCAGGGCGCGGGTCAGCGGGCCGCGGGCGGCGGTGCCGGCCGAGACGGCCAGCTCCGCCACGCACAGGCAGGCGATCAGGCTGGGGAAGGACCGCACGAAGACGAGCCCCGCCACCGCGAGGGCCTGCACGAAGAGCGTGACCCGGAAGACCTCGCGCGGGCCGTACCGGTCGGCCAGGTATCCCACCGGGACGCCGGCGGCGAGGCCGATCAGGGCGGCGGCGCCCAGGGCGAATCCGACCTGGGCGACCGGGAGCCCCACCGAGCGGGTGAAGAACAGCGCCGCCCCGGCGATGAAGAGGCCCTTGCCGATCTGGTTGACGAAGGTCGCGGCGGCGAAGGCGCGTTTGGCGCTCGTCTCGGGGAGGAGGCCACGGGCCACCAGCCGGGCCGACAGCCCGCGCTCGGCGTCCTTCCCGGCCGCCGGCTCGGTCCGTCCGTCCGGCTGGCGCTGACTGGTGGTGTCCAACTGGCTCTCCTCCGACTCCTCGTGGCGGTGCGCGGGCCCGTCAGGCGGTCTTGTGCCGGGCGCCGCCCTCGATGTGGATCGTCTCGCCGGAGACGAAGCCCGCCCGGAGCAGCCACATCACCAGGTCGACGACGTCGTCGCTCTCGCCGTGCCGTCCGACCAGGGTCCCGGCCGCGCTCTTGCTCAGCAAGGCCGCCTTCTTCTCACCGAGGCGGTCCCAGGCGCCCGAGTCCACGACGCCGGGCGAGACCGCGTTGACCCGGACCGGTGCCAGGTCCGCCGCCAGGTGGCGCGCGGCGTACTCGATCGCGCCGTTGGTGATCCCCTTGACCAGGGATCCCGGGCCGGGGCGCCAGCCGACGACGCCGGAGAACAGCACCATCGACCCGGTCGGCCGGAGCACCGGTGCGAAGTGCTTGGCGACCAGCAGCGGGCCGACCACCTTCGCCGTGAAGGCGGCCAGCAGCTTGTCGCGGTCCAGCTCGGTCGCGCGGACGTCGTGCGGCGCCGATCCGGTCGTCACGATGTGGTCGACCCCGTCCTTCAGCCGTTCCGCCGCGGCGGCGATCGTCGACTCGTCCTGCAGGTCGACCCGCACCGCCGTGGCGCCGATCTCGCCCGCCAGTGCCTCGGCCGCGGCGAGGTCCCGGGCGCCGACGACGACGTCGTACCCGTCCTTCCTCGCCCGCCGCGCGACCGCCGCGCCGAGCGCCCGCGCGCCGCCGATGACCAGGATCCGCTCCATCGAGCTCACTCCCTCTCCTAGGATCGGCAGCAAGGGTATGGATTTGATACCGGTATCTTCAACGAAACTGGGGACGGCCATGGGCAAGGCGTACAACGTGATGGCAGCGACCTGCCCGAGCCGGACGGTGCTGCACCGGATCGGCGCCCGGTGGACGGTGTTCGTGGTCAACGCCCTGGAGGGCGGGCCCCGTCGCTTCACCGAGCTGAAGGGGCACATCCAGGACATCACCCCGAAGGCGCTGACCGAGACGCTGCGCTCCCTGGAGGCCGACGGTCTGGTCAGCCGCCACGAGTACGACGAGAACCCGCCCCGCGTCGAGTACGCCCTCACCCCGCTGGGCCGCTCCCTGCTCGTCCCGCTCCGTGCGGTACGGCGCTGGGCCGAGGAGCACGTCCCGGACATCGAGGCGGCCCGGGCCCGCCGGTCGCTGCTCTGAACCGCTCACTGACGATCCGTCACGACTGCGGCCGTACCGCCGAGTTCGACCCGCAGGTCCGGCCCGGCCGCGGCGGTGACGGTGGCCGGGCTGCCGAGGGCGTCGCCCATGTCGACGGCGATCCGGTGGGTGCCCCGGCCGGCCAGGTGGGCGGCGAGACAGGCCGTGCTGTTGGCGTTGGCGAGGTCCTCCGGCACACCGATCGACGGGGCGAACATCCGGGCCGCGAGCGCACCTTCGGGCGAGGGCTCCGAGTGGACGTACGCGCCGAGCAGGCCGAACCGGTCGCAGGCCGCCCGGAGGCGGTCGAAGTCCGGGCGCAGCGCGGCGAGCGCGGCCCGGGTGCGGACCGGCACCAGCACGCGTTCCCGGCCCACGCCGGCGATCCGGACGTCCGGTCCGGCCTCGTGCGGCGGCAGACCGAGGGCCGGCAGGACCGACGCGCGTTCCTGCGCGGTGGGTTCGCGCAGATCGACCGGGCCGGGATCGAAGGCGGCGGTGATCAGCCCGCCGACGCGCTCGGCCCGGCCGGCGAACTCGCGGCCCCCGGCCCGGAGGGTGGCGCGGTAGGGCCCGCCGCCGTGCCGGGCCGCGAGGAGGGCGAGGGCGGCGATCGTGCCGTGCCCGCAGGCGGGCAACTCCCCCTCCGCGGTGAAGAAGCGTAGTTCGGTCGCGTCCCCGACGTGACGGACGTACACGGTGTGCGAGGTGTCCTGGGCGAGCGCGATCCGGCGCCGCTCCTCGTCCCCCGGCAGCGCGCCGTCCTCCAGGACGACGGCCGTGGGGCTGCCGCCCGCGCCGCCCCGGAGGCAGGCGCGGACGACCGTCACGTTCGGCGTGCTCATGGGGCGGTCACTTCGCCTCCTCCAGGGTGGCGTACCCGGTGGTGGCCGCCGTCGCGGCCTGGTGGGCGCCCTCCTGGAGTTGGAAGAGCGAGCCGAAGGGGCGCTCCGCGAACGGGAGGCGCCACGTCCCGCCCTCCACCCGTGCCGTGTCGGACACCTGACCGCGCAGCAGTTTCACGCCGGGCTCGTTGTGGCCGGCGTGCGGGCCGAAGTGGATCGGGAAGGCGTCGGCCGCGCGGTACGCCGGGAGGAAGGCGCGGCGGTACCGGTCGGAGCGGTTCGGGGAGGAGTAGTGCAGGAGCAGGGGGTGGATGAAGACCACGCTGCCCGCGGGCGCCTCGATCGGCACGGCGAGTGCCGGGTCGGGGGCGTCGGCGCCCACGACCTTGCCGCGGAAGTAGCCGTCGACGTAGTGGTCGGCGAGACCGCGCAGGTGCGAGCCGGGCACCGCCTGGAGGGCGGAGTTCTCGGTGGTGGTGTCGTCGAGGTAGACGAGGGCCGTCACCAGGTCGGTGTTGGTGTGGGGGTAGTAGGCGAAGTCCTGGTGCCACTCCACGACGCTGCCCACCTGCGGGGCCTTGAGGTGGAGCTTGCTGTAGTGGAACAGGATGTCCGGGCCGATGAGCGCCTCGATGTGGTCGAGCAGTACGGGGTGGGCGGCGGCCCGCTCGAACGCGGCGTGCTGCTTGGTGGGCGACCAGATCCGGCGGGCCATGCCGTTGTCGCCCGGCTCCACCTCGGCGACGGAGCTGATGTCGGAGACGTCGAGGATCTCCGTGATGGCGGAGTTGAGTTCGGCGACCTCGCTCGGGTCGAAGAGGCGCTCGACGACCGCGAAGCCGTTCGCGCGGTACTCCTTGACGAGTGCGGCCGTGTCGGGTGCGGACATGTGCGGGGTTCCTCTCTGCTGGGTGGCGGGGGCGCGGTGGGGCGGGGCCGCGGGCCCGGGCGGGGGCGCGGCACGCCCCCGCGGGCCTCTCGACCGGTTCACCCCTCAGGTGCCCGAGGCCCCCGCGCGCCGGTTCCGCGGTCGGCGCCGTCCCGGGACGGGCGCGGGCCCGCGCCGGTCCGGGACGGGCGGGGTCACGCGGCGGTCTGCTGGTGCCGGGAGACGGTGTCCTCGTAGATCTCCCGGAAGAACAGCGCCAGGATCTCCTGGACGTCGTCGAGGTACTTGAAGACCTTCTGGAAGTCCTCCTCGCTGAAGATCAGCTGGTGGAGGATGTCCCACATCTCCTGGGAGTGGTCCTCGGTGGTGTCCACGTGGAGGTGGGCGGCCTGCCCCTTGACGCTCTCCTTGCCGAGCCGCTCCGTGAGGTTCTCCACGATGGCCGGCTGGAGCTTCATCTGGGTGTACTCCACCAGGTAGTTGGAGACGACCGGGGCCAGGACCCCCTCGTGCTCCAGGGCGTAGTAGAAGAAGCCCTCCAGCAGGCGGGTGGAGAGGTAGGGCTCGGTCGCCAGGATCTCCTCCTCGGTGATGCCGGCGGCCGCGGCGTCGCCGACGTAGAGGCGGTCGTGGAGCATCTCGTCGGCCTGGTACTGCGCGTAGTCGCGGGCGGCCCTGGGCGAGACCTGGGCGATCTTGTAGATGGCCTTGGTCTGGCTCACCCGGGACAGCCGGATCCGCCACACGTGCTCGATCAGGGTGCGGCGGTAGTACGCCTGGTGCAGCTCGGGCTCGGACATGTGGGACGCGAACGGCACGGTGGCCTTCCACTCGGCCATCTTCTTGTCCATGTAGCGGTCGAGCTCGGCCTTCTTCAGCCGGCTCTGCTCCTCGTTGTACAGCGGCTTGGGGTAGGTGATCCCGGTGTTCTGCACTCGGTTCATCGCGTTCTCCTTCACAAGGGGGTTCGCGGCGGGGGCGTCGGCGCGGGGGTCAGCGGTAGCGGACATGGAAGTGCTCGGTCGCGTGTCGGTCGAGGAAGGCGATCTCGGCGTCGAGGTCGTCGGCCGCCACGTCCCACAGGGCGTCCATCAGGCAGATCGCCCGGTCGGAGGCCTCGAGTTCGGTTCCCTCCTGCGCGTGGACGCGCAGGATCCGGGGCGGGCGGCTGGGCGGTTCGAAGCGGATCTCGTCGACGGTCCGCCCCTTCTCCCCGTACTTGCTGAGGAACACGGTCGCCCGGGTGGGTGCGCCGGTGCGCAGGGCCTCCACCTGGGAGGCGCGGGTGAGCCGTTCGTGGAAGGCGTCCCGTTCGCCGTCGGGCAGCAGCAGGGCCTCGGCCCACAGGTCGAAGGAGGAGAGCCCGGTGATGCTCCGGACGCTGGGGTCGATCAGGCTGCCGCCCATCCGGGTGTTGATCTCGATGATCTCCCAGCGCCGCTTCGCCTCCCAGTACTTGACCTCGATGTGGAAGGGGCCGGTGGTCAGCCCGTGCCCCGCCAGCGAGGCGAGACAGCTGGTGACGAACTCGGCTCCCTCCAGGAGGAGTTCACGGTCGAGGCTGACCGGCGGGCTGACCGACATCCCTTCCAGGGTGGTCCGCTCCAGGCGTTCCACCCGGGCCTTCTCGTGGACGCAGAGGTGGTGCACCCGTCCGTCGAGCATGAAGGTCTCGAAGCTGAACTCCGGCCCTTCGACGTACTCCTCCACGAGGAAGTCGTAGCGGTCCATGAAGATGGCCTTCATGGCCCGGTCCGCGCGCATCTGCTCCTGGATCGCGGGCAGGTCGGCCAGGTCGTCGACGTCCTCCAGGAGGAAGGCGGCGAAGGACGCGGCGCCGCGCACCGGTTTGACGAACCACCGGGCGGAGGGGTCGAGTTCGGGGGTCTCGCCGGAGTCGAGGTGGTGGACCCGGACCTCGCTCAGCCCCTCCGCGAAGAGGTGGCGGCGCAGTTCGTACTTGTCGAGGCAGAGCCGCAGCGCGGGCGCGGCGGAGTCGCGGGCGCCGAGCCGCTCGTTGAACTCCGCCATCAGGAGCCGGTAGGCCTCGAAGCTGACGATGGCGGCCTCGACGGCGTAGCCCCGGTCGGCGAGTTCGCGGACGGCCTTCTCGACGTCGCCGGACCGCAGTTCGGGTTCCTCGGTGACCACGCAGTCCGCCAGGTGGCGGCAGGTCGCCTCCAGGACCTCCGGTGACTTCGGCCGGGAGCTGACCGCGACCAGGGACAGCCCGACCCCGGCGACGGCTGCGGCGATGTCCTCGATGTAGGTCTTGCCCTGGTGCATGAGGAGCAGGACGGCTCTCTTCATCTGTGCATCTCCTCCGGGTTGCTGGTCCGCCCTCAGTGCCGTCCGACCGCCGACCGGCCCTCGGTCTCGCGCTGGTGGGCGCGCAGGAGGTCCACCAGCCGGCCGGCGCCGCCCGCACGGAGCGGGTCGACGACGGGCAGTCCGGTCTCGGCCTCCAGCTTCTCGGCCTCGCGGCGGTAGTCCTCCTCCGAGAAGCCGACGCTGTTGACGCTGACCGCGGCGACCTTGGCGGGCCGCCCGCTGAAGGCGCTGAGCTCCTCGTTCATGCGGATGATCTCGGGGATGGGCGGGATGGGCGTGTCCCAGACCTTGGTGCGCTCGGCGCCGAGGCGGTGGCAGAAGACCATCACGTGCGGCATGGAGCTGTGCAGGATGGTGAGGGCGACACCGCTGCCCTGGACGTGGTTGAGGGCGGCCTGGCCCTCGACGACCACCCATTCGTTGCCGGCGGCGGCATCCATGACGACCTTCTCGATGGCGCCGCCCATGAAGTCGCCGGCCACGCCGTCGACCGCCACGCCGTGGCCGGAGATCAGCAGCCCGCTCTGGCCGGTGGCCGCGAAGCCGGTGCGGATGCCGCGGCGGTTGGCCTCGTTCCAGATCTCCAGGCCGGCCGTCTTCTTGCCGATGTTGCAGTCGCTGCCGCAGGTGTGGATGATCCAGGCGTCCAGGTCCAGGACCCGGGCCTTGTTGAGCGGCACCTTCGGGGCGTCCTTGGTCTCCCAGACGGTGACGCCCTTCTCCCGGACGGCGCGGGCGATGTCCGGGTCGTCCGCGAGGCGGAAGTGGATCGAGTTGATCACGTGGAGACCGCTCCGGACGGCCGCGAGGAAGTGCGGCTTCCACTCCGGGGGCAGGTCGCCGGAGTGCAGGCCCTTGCCGACGACCATGACCTCGGGGCCCAGGTGGAGGGCGTCCTCGACCCGGCTGACGATCGGGATCGGACCGCCGTAGCCGAGGACGTCCTGAACGGTCCGGCCGGCCGTGCCGCTGTCGACCACGGCGACGCAGCGGTCCCCGCGGTAGCGGAGCACCGAGGCACCGATTTTGCTCGTGAAGAGCCCGAAGCACCCCTCGGCGAACAGCACGTACTTCTTGTCGATCAGCTCCGCCTGGTTCAACTGGGCCATCTCTTCCTCCACGGACTCGACGGTTCTACGGCCGGTGGCACGGGACGGTGCGGGCGCGCTACGGAGCGGGCTCGGTGGTCAGGCGGTACTGCGCCCGCGCCTGGCGCACGGCCGCCTCGATCTGCTCCTGGGTGCCGCCCCGGAAGAGGAAGCGGCCGCCCTGGATCATGGCGTACGAGCCGGGCCGGGAGATCAGGACCTCGCCCGGCTTCGGTACCAACTCCTGGTACACATAGGGGACTTCACCGATCAGCGGAGTGGAGGCGATGACCTTCCGGGGCAGCGGCCGGGGGCCGGGGACGATCAGCCAGCCGCCGCTGCGCTCCGGCACGGGCGCGGGCAGTTCCACCGGGCGGCCGAGCAGCACGTCGACCCACAGCCGGAACATGTTCACGCCGTGGACGTCGTGGACGACGTACGGCACGTCGGCACCCGGCACCCGGGCACCGACCTCCAGGAACACCAACTCCTCGCCGGTGTCGAAGAGTTCGAGATGGAAGGCGGAGCTCCGCAGGCCGAGCGCGGCGAGGCAGCGCACGGCGAAGTCCTCGCACCGCGCGCGCACCGCCGGGTCGGTCTGGAAGACGGAGCCGAGGGGCTCGCCCCGGAGCTCGAAGTCCAGACAGTTCGAGACGTAGCGCGAGGTGGACAGGAACAGCGGCCGGCCCGCGGCGTCCAGCACGCCGTCCACGTGCAGCACCTCACCCTGCACGAACTCCTCGATCTCCAGGTCCGCCAGGCTCCGTTCGGCGCACAGGGCCCGCAGCTCCGCCGCCGAACCGATCCGGCTGACCCCCTGGCTGCCCGCGCCCCGCTTCGGCTTGACGATCACCGGGTAGCCGAACTCCTCGGCTGCCGCGAGGACTTGCTCCTCGGTGCGGCAGGACGCCCAGCGCGGCACCCGGAGGCCGGCCCCCGCCAGCAGCTCCTTCATGACGGTCTTGTCGCGGAACCGGGCGGTCTCCTCGGGGCGGGAGCCCTGGATGCCGTAGCGCTCGCGCATGGTCGCCGCGAGGTCCAGGAGGAATTCGGACAGCCCGATGACGTGGTCGAACGGGCCCTCGTCCCGGACGACCGCGTCGACCAGCTTCAGCACGCCGTCCACGTCGTCGAAGTCCGGTACGACGTGGACCCGTTCGGCGCCGGCGGGCACTCCGCTGCGGCCGCCCTCGTCACAGACGTACGTGACGTGGTCGACCTCCGGGTCGAAGAGCAGCGCGGCGGCGGCGAGGCGGTTCTCCCAACGCCGCTCGTCCTCGTACAAGGGCCAGCGGTTCAAGTACAGGATTGCGCTGGGCATGGATGTCGCCTCACGGTTCACAGGGAGCATGGATGCGCCCGGCCGGCGGCCGGTGGACGGCGGGCCTCTCGGATCCGAAGGACGAACCCGGGCCCGGACCCGGCCTGGGAGCCGAACCCGAACCGGAAACCCGATTCCCGGGAGCGGCCCGCACCGCGTTTATCGCGCCGCCACAGCCTTGCACGGGACCGGCCCGGCCAGAATAGGACGTAGGTCCCGCCCCGGCGTCGCGGCCGCGCGGGCCGAAGGGACTCGCCGCCGGAACGCGCCGGCCCGTACCGCCGGAAGGCGTCGCCGAGCACCGGTGGGGAAGAGAATGCACCGTCTCCCGCCGGAAACGCCATGGGCAGATAGGCCTATTGCCGCCCGGACCCGACGGGCTACAGGATTCCATCGCACCCTCCACCGCCGACGGAGGCCGGGTTCCCGTTCCGCGGATATCGCCGACGGCGCGCGCGGCGGGAGAAACGGCTCCGCCGCCGGGGTGCACATTCGGACCGCATTTCGCGGGAGAGGTGGTGATGCCGCCGTGACCGAGGGAACGAAGACCGTACCGCGGATGAGCTCCAGGGAATTCCGGGCGGCGATGGCGCGGTTCGCGGCCGGGGTCGTGGTGGTGACGACCCTGGACGACGGCGGGCTGCCGCGCGGCTTCACGGCGAGTTCGTTCTGCTCGGTGTCGCTGGACCCGCCGCTGATCCTGGTCTGTCTGGCGAACTCGGCCGACTCCTTCGCGGCCTTCGACGCGTGCGGACACTTCGCGGTGAGCGTGCTGGGCCCCGAACACCAGCCGCTGGCCGAGAAGTTCGCCACCAAAGGCGCCGACAAGTTCGCCTCGGGCGGGCTCGCCCGCACACCCGGCGGGCTGCCCGCCGTCGCGGGCGCGCTCGTCGAGCTGGACTGCGAGGTGTACTCCCGGCACCCGGCCGGGGACCACGTGATCCTGGTCGGCCGGGTGTCGGGCGCACGCCTGGGGGAAGGCCCGGTGGCCCCCGTCATCTATTACGAGAAGTCCTTCCGGGTCCTGGCCTGAGCGATTTCCGGGCCACCGCCGGACCGGTTCGGACCACTGGGGAGTCCATCGCCGGCCCCGGACACCGGAGCGACATCTCCGGCACGGCACGAGACGGCGAACGATGGGAAACGGGAGATACCAGGATGCTGCTGAAAGTCGATCCGATCGATTCCTTTTCCGGAACCTTCTGCGTACCCTCCTCGAAACCGGAGACGCAGCGGGCCATTCTGACCGGCACGCTGGCCGAGGGCACGTCACGCGTCTACAACGACCTCCGGTGCGCCGAGACGGACACGATGAAGAACGCCTGCCGCGCGCTCGGCGCCGAGATCACCGAGCACGACGGATTCCTGGAGATCCGGGGCATCGGCGGGACGCTCCCGAGCGTCCGGCGCGTCATCCAGTCGCACGGCTCGGGTCTGGTGTTCCGCGTCATGACGGCGCTGGCCTCCGCACTGCCCACACCGGTCGTGGTGGCGGCCGACGCGACCCTGCGCAAGCGCGTGATGGAACCGCTGTTCCTGGCGCTGCGCGAACTCGGCGCGGACCTCGAGTCCATCGTCGACGAGAGCAAGGCCCCGGTCGTCAACTGGGGCGGCGGCCTGAAGGGCGGCACCTGCCGGCTCCCGGGCGACATCAGCTCGCAGTTCATCACCGCCGTCCTGTTCGCCGCGCCGCTGGCCGACGGCCCGGTGGAGATCGAGGTGACGGGCGAGGTCTTCTCCCAGTCGTACGTCCGCCAGACGCTGGCGAGCCTGACGGACGCCGGCATCAAGGTGTCCGCGTCCGAGGACATGCGCCACTACCAGGTGGAGCCGTCCGCCTACCAGGCCCACGACGTCACCACCCACGAGGACTACACCTCGGCCTCGTACCTGCTGGCCGCCGCCGCGCTCTTCCCGGGCCGGACCGTCCTGACCGGCGTGCACGGCGACAGCATGCAGGGCGAGTTCGCGATCGTCCCGATCCTGCAGCAGCTCGGGGTGGGCGTCACCCTCGACCGGGACGCCCTGTCGCTGACCGTCGACACCCCGCCCGGCAGCCTGACCGGCGACTTCGAGGTGGACGTGCGGGACTGCCCCAACATCGTGCCCACGCTCGCCGCCCTCGGGGCGTACGTCCGGGGCCGCCTGCGGGTGACCGGCGGCCGCCTCACCCGCTTCCACAAGGCGTCGCGCATCGAGGCCATGGCCGCCGAGCTGACCCGCGCGGGCGTGGACATCGAGGTGCTGTACGAGGACGGGATCTGCGACGGCTTCGAGGTCCGCGGCGCGGAGACGTACCCCGGCGGGGTGACGCTGTCCAGCTGGGGCGACCACCGGATCTTCATGTCGCTGTTCGTGGCCGGCCTGCGGATGCAGTCCGCCAACCGGTTCTCGGGCTTCGAGGACGTCCGGCTGTCCTTCCCCAGCTTCATGGCGGAGTTCGCCAAGGCGGGGGTGCGGACCACGGCCGTCGAGGAGGAGGTCGCGCCCGTCGGGGCCGTCGGCTGACGGCTCCCGGCGCGCGGGCCGGCCCCCGTGCCCGCGCGCCGCGTCCCGGCGGACGGCTCCCGGCGTCCTGGCCCGCCGTCCGCCCTCCCCCGTCCAGGAAGTTCCCGCCATGTCTCCTGCACCTGCCCCCCGGCTGCGCGCCGACGTCTCCGGGCTGCCCCGCTACGTCCCCGGCCGGGCCGCGCCCGACGACCAGGTGGACAAGCTGTCGTCGAACGAGAACCCCTACCCCCCGCTGCCGTCGGTCGTCGCCGCGATGCGCGAGGAACTGGAACGCGTCAACCGCTATCCCGACGCGACCAACGGCGACCTCATCGCCGACCTGGCCGCCGCCCTCGCGGTCCCCCCGGAGCACCTGGTGCCCGGCACCGGATCCCTCGGGGTCACCCGGGACCTGCTGGGCGCCGCGGCCGGCCCGGGAGACGAAGTCCTGTTCGCCTGGCGGTCGTTCGAGGCGTATCCGCTGCTCGTCTGGGCCGCCGGGGCGACGCCGGTCCGGATCCCGCTGCGCGACGAGCGGCACGATCTGGAGGCCATGGCCGCCGCGGTGACGGACCGCACCCGCATGGTCATCGTCTGCAACCCGAACAACCCCACCGGCACGGCCGTGCGCCGCCGCGAGCTCGAACGCTTCCTCGACCGGGTGCCGGGCGACGTGCTGGTGGTGCTCGACGAGGCGTACCGCGAGTTCGTCGACGACACCGACGTCCCCGACGGCATCGAACTCCACCGCGACCGTCCCAACGTCGCGGTGCTGCGCACCTTCTCCAAGGCGTACGGGCTGGCCCGGCTGCGCGTCGGCTACGCGGTCGCGCATCCGCCGGTCGCCGCCGCCCTGCGGGCCTGCTCCGTGCCGTTCGGCGTCAGCGGAATCGCCCAGACCGCCGCCCGCGCCTCGCTCCGAGCTGAATCCGAACTGCTCGACCGGGTACGGACGTTGACGGCCGAACGGGCCCGGGTCACCCGCACCCTGCGGGCCGCCGGCTGGAGCGTTCCCGACAGTCAGGCCAACTTCGTCTGGCTGCGCCTGGGTTCACGCACAACGGCGTTCACCGAGGCCTGCGCGACGGCGGGGGTGATGGTGCGCCCCTTCGGCGACGAGGGGGTGCGGATCACCATCGGCACCCCCGAGCAGAACGACCGGCTGCTGAAGACCGCGGGCGACCGGCGGGCTTGAGGCCCCCGCCGGAGGCCGGCGCCGGCGACCGGTCGAGCCCCACTCGAGCGACCGCGCCGGAACACCGATAGCGCCCCTGCCGCACGCCTCGACACGCTACCGTGAGGAGGACCGAACACAGCGTGCCGCCCACGCGCCCGGCACGCCCCTTCGAAGGACGTCGATGACCGAAACCGGCCGGTCCGCCCCGGCCCTCGCCCTCGCCCGCGCCCAGGACGGCACCGCCCTGGCGTACCAGCACCACGGGGAGGGGCCGCCGCTGGTGCTGCTCGCGGGGCAGGCGAACGACCACCACTGGTGGGACGGCGTGCGCGCGGACTTCCACCCCGTGCGCTCCACCCTCACCCTGGACGCGCGCGGCACGGGCGACAGCGACAAGCCCGAAGGCCCTTACTCGGTACAGCAGTTCGCGGACGACGTGGTCGCGGTCCTGGACGCGCTGGGCATCGCGCGCGCCGACGTGTACGGCACCTCGATGGGCGGCCGGGTCGCCCAGTGGCTCGCGATCCGCCACCCGGAGCGGGTCCGCCGGCTGGTCCTGGGGTGCACCTCGCCGGGCGGTCCGCACGCCGTGGAGCGCGACGCGGCGGTACGGCGCTCCCTCGCCCAGCCGGACCCGGCGGCCGTCCGCCGGGCGCTGACCGACCTGATGTACTCCCCCGCCTGGCGGGCCGCGCACCCCGGCCCCTACCGCACCCTCGGCGACCCGCTGATGCCCCCGCACGCGCGGCGCGGCCACCTGCTCGCCAGCAACGGGCACGACGCGTGGCACGAACTGCCGGGGATCACGGCACCCACCCTGATCCTCCACGGCGACCAGGACCGGCTCACCCCGCCGGACAACCTCCGGCTGCTGGCCTCCCGCGTCCCCGGCGCCCGGACCCACCTCTTCCCGGGCGCCCGGCACGCCTACTTCGAGGAGTGCCGGGCCGAAGCGGGCGGGCTGGTACGGGAGTTCCTCGTCGAGGAGGGCCGACCGTGAGGGGGCGTACCGGGTCGACGACCGTCAGGAGGTGAGGCCGACGTGCTGGGCGTAGAGCGCGGCCTGGGTGCGGTGGTCGGCGCCGATCTTCAGATAGATGCTGCTGAGGTGGTTCTTCACGGTCTTCTCGGAGATCTCGAGTCTTCGGGCGATCACCCGATTGCTCAACCCCCGTGCCAGCAGCCGCAGTACGCCCCACTCACGGGCGGTGAGGGCGGGGTCGGTCGGCGGCTCGGCCTCCTCCGGGACGGGCACGGACGCCGGAACGGACGGCGCCGCTCCGCCGGGGTCGGTCAGCCCGACGTGCTGGGCGTAGAGCGCGGCCTGGGTGCGGTCGGTGGCGCCGATCTTCGGATAGATGCTGCTGAGGTGGTTCTTGACGGTCTTCTCGGAGATGTCGAGCCTTCGGGCGATGAGCCGGTTGCTCAATCCGCGGGCCAGCAGACGGAGTACGTCCAACTCGCGGCAGGTGAGTCTGGAAGCCGGTGCCTCTTCCACGTGTTGCCTCTTCTTTCCTTCTCCAAAAGAGCGTGGGAAATTCGCCCAGGGGCTTCGTCCACGCGGCGCTGAGCGGCGAACGCCGGCAGGTCACCCGACGGGCAGCAGTCACAGGGGGCAGCGGCCGGGGCAGTGACGACAGGAGCCCTGGGGGTCCACGAAAAGGACAGAGAGGCACGACGTCACGGCAATCCCCCGCACAAGCGCATCAACGTTCGCAGGCGATCATGGAAACACCGTGAAGAATCGGCGAAGTGATCACCCGACGGCACGTTTGCGACCGGCCATGAGCATCCCTCGCAGCTCGCTCACGGCACGGATTGAAAATGATCAAAATCAGCTCAGTCTACCCACCGGAACAGCCGGTCGGCCAGTGCTTTTTGTTAAGACTCCATGGACGCAGAAAACCGCCGGCATCCCCTGCCGGGGGGCCGGGGCCGGCGGGACGACGGATTCCGCCGGTCCGCTTCACCATGGCCGGGGATGCCGGGGTCGTCAATGCCTCGCGTCGTGGGGAATCCCGCGGGCGGACCGACTCCCCCACGGGGTCGGCCCGTTGATCCGGTTCGTCGTCGATCGTGCGCCGAGGGAACCCGGCGGCGGCCGACGGAGGGAGTGACCGCGGCCTCACGTCGACGGGCAGCGAACCCGCCCACGGGAACGCGCCCGATCGACCCCACCGCGTGCGGAAGGGTCAATCGGCGGTACTCGGCGGCGGCGGCTGCTGCGGGAGGCGGGCCCTCACACCGGCTGTCCGGCGCGCTCGAGCTCGCGCACCAGCGGCAGCACCCGGGTGTAGAAGATCCGCATCTCCTCCCGCGTCGGCCAGCCGGAGAAGATGAACTCGCTGATCCCGGCCGCCTTGTACTCGTGGAGGTAGGCCGCGACCTCCTGGTAGCTGCCCACCACGCAGAGGGCGGGCCCACCGCGGTACGCCACGGCGCCGGAGTACAGCATCGGGGAGATCCAGTCGGATTCGGCGGTCTCGGCCAGTTGGAAGGTCGTCTTCACCGCCACGGAGTCGGTGGCGGCCACCGCGTCCGCGATCCGCTTCCGGTGCTCCTCGTCGGGCTCGCCCATCATCGCGGCGAGATCCGCCAGCGCTTCCGCCCTGGTCTCCCTCGCCAGCACGTGCATGCGGGTCCCCACCCGGCCGCCCTGCGCCAGCACGTTCTTCGCCGCCGCGCGCATTCCCTCGGGGGTGTCGCCGTACCGCAGCCAGCAGTCACCGTGGTCCACCGCGGTCTGCTGGGCCACGTCCGAGGCCCCGCTGATGTAGATCTCGGGACGCCCACCGCCCTTGTACCCCAGGCCGATCTGCGCGTCCTTGAGGCGGTAGTGTTCGCCCTCGAAGGACACCGGGGTCTCCTTGCGCCAGAGCCGGTGCAGGATTTCCAGGAATTCGTTGGAGCGTGCGTAGCGCTCGTCGTGGGCGAGGTGGTCCCCGTAATACCCCTGCTCGGCCGGAGAGGTGCCGGCGACCAGGTTGAGGGATATCCGGCCGTCCGACATCCACGAGACCGTGTTGATCACCTGGGCGAAGAGCGTCGGTGACAGCAGTCCGGGGCGGTAGGCGAGGAGGAACTTCACGCGTCGGGTCTCCCGGACCAGAGCGCCGAGCATCGGCAGCGGATCGGGCAGGTGGAAACCGATCCCCATGAGCAGCGAATCCACGCCCAGGCTGTCCGCCTCCTGCGCGAAATCCACGATCTCGTCGAAGTCGAGCTCGCCCACCGTGTACTTTCCCGCCGCCTTGCGCTGCCCGCTCACCGGCGAGTTCCAGTGCACTCTCAGATCGTTCGAGTTTGACTGCGATTGGTTTGACAGGCCGCTCACGACCAGGACCCACCTTTCGATCGGCTCGAAATCTGAAGCCCGGGCCGCGCTACGCGAGAATCAGTCGGCCAGTGAACGGAAATCGGTCCTGGCGAATCCCCGGGTGGTTCTCCCACGTGTTGATCGCGTTCCCTCAGCCTCGCATGCTTCCGGTCCGCCCATATATAGGACCTAGGTCCCAGCGCCCCCGACGTGCACAGCACCGCCCCACGGGTCGATCGGTCGGCTACCGTGGAGATCCGCCGACGGGCCGTTCCCGCCCGGTCGCCCGGCCCGGCCCCGCACCCCCCGAACGGCCGTCACGAAGCCACATGAGCAGCGAAAACGCAACGTCGACAAGGTCCGCCGAGGCGGCTACCTTCAGCCCTCCCCGACCGAGGAGAGACGCATGCCCCGACTCGCGCTGTACACCTTCGCCGTCCTGAAATCGCCCCTCTCCGACCCCGGAGAGCTGACCGCCGAGTTCTACGAGGTCGGTGACACCGTCTACCAGGCGTTCAGCGAGCACCCCGGGTACCTCGGCCACGCCGCGCCCTCGGGCGACGAGCGCGGTCTGCTGTTCGGCGCGGACTGGGGCCCCTGGGGGGAGTTCACCGTACCGGCCTGGTACGGCAAGGGCCGTACGGCGCAGACCACCGCCCTGGCCGCGACCCTCTCGCTCTGGACCGGCGTGCCCCACGCCTTCGACGCCGCCTACACCGGCATCCACCGTACGGCGCTGAACCGGCGCTACGACTGGTTCGAGCGGAGCGGGTACGCCAACCACGCGTGCTGGTGGGTCCCCGACGGCGTGACACCCACCTGGCAGGACGCCGTCTCCAAGTTGGAGCACCTCCACGCGCACGGTCCCGCACCGCACGCCTTCAGCCTCCACCGGCCCTTCACCCCGGAGGGAACTCCGGCCGGGGACAAGGGCGTCGGGCCGGAGGGCGCCCGGCGTCACCCCGTGGGCGACGACCGCTGAGAGCCGCCGGGGCCGACCCGGGTCGTACGGGCCGGCCCCGGCCGGTGCGCCATGATGAGGGGATGACCGCCAGCTCCCGTGCCCGTTCGTTCGACTCGGCCGCCGTCCAGTACGAGGCGAGCCGCCCGTCCTATCCGTCGGAAGTCCTCGACGCCGTCGAGGAGTTCATGGACCGCCCGTTGCCGGGGGCCCGCGTCGCGGACGTCGGGGCGGGCACCGGGATCGCGACCCGGCTGCTGCGGGAGCGCGGCGCCCGGGTGATCGCCGTCGAGCCGGGCGAGGCGATGGCCGCCGAGTGCCGCCGAGTGCTCCCGGACGTGCCGGTCGTCCGCGGGGACGGCAACGCCCTGCCGCTCGCCGACGCCTCCCTCGACCTGGTCACCTACGCGCAGTCGTGGCAGTGGACCGACACCGCCCGTTCGCTCCCCGAGGCACTGCGCGTCCTGGCCCCCGGCGGGGCCCTGGCCGTCTGGTGGAACACCACCGCCTTCGAGGTGCCGTGGATCCGGGCCCAGCAGGAGCGCATCACGCGGCACTGCGGGATTCCCGCGCGTTCGGCGGTGCGCCCCGACGACGAGGAGGCCGTCCGGCTCGCGGGGCTGAGCGGACTGCGGGTGGTGCGCCGCGGGATCCGCTGGCACCGCGACGTCCCCCTGGACACCCACCTCGCCAACATCGGCAGCCGGTCGGCGTTCCTGGTGCTCGGTCCGGCCGCGAACCGGGACTTCCTCGCGGAGGAGCACGGGCGCCTACGGGAGGCCTTCCCGACCGGGGTGGTACGGGAGGAGTACCTCGTCGACCTGCTGGTGGCCGCCCGGCCGGGGGGCCGATCGGCTTCGACGGCCTGATCGTCCGTCAATCTCCTTGGACAGCGGCGCAGCTGGGCCGGGTCGGCACCGGCTCAGCCCCCGGCCAGCACCGCTGCCGCCGCCTGGGCCACCGACTGGACCAGGGAGATGCCGTCGGACTCGCCGGCGTTGCCGTCCGACACCACCGCGATCAACAGCCGGTGCCCGCCGCGCTCGACCGTCCCGATGCTGTTGATCACCCACAGGCCGTCCGCGTCGCGCGGCAGCCAGCCGTCCTTCACGGCGGGCGTGCCACCGGTCGCGGCCGCGCTCACGCCCCAGCGCTGATCGCTCTCGACCTGGTCCAGCAGTTGCTGGAGGTAGCCGCGCGAGGCCGCCGAGAGGAGCGAGTCCCCGGTGAACACCTGGCGCAGCAGCTGCGCCTGGTCGGCCGCGGTGGTGCTGGTGAGGCCCCAGTAGCCGTCCGTGCCGCCCGTGGTGGCGGTCAGTCCGAACCGCCGGTTGGCGGCGTTCAGGCCGGCGTCCTGGCCGATCGCGTTCCACAGCGCGGTCGCCGAGTCGTTGTCGCTGTTCTCGATCATCGCGGCGGCGAGGTCCTGCTGGTCGGAGGTGAGCGCGGTGCCGCTGTCCTGGGACCGGAGCAGCAGGGTGGCCAGGATGTCGACCTTGACGATGCTGGCGGTGGCGAAGGCGTGGCCCGGCGCACCGTAGTCGAGCGACTGCCCGGTCGTCAGGTCGGTGACGGCGACCGAGAGGGCTCCGCCCGCCTGGGCGACGGCGCTGCGCAGCGCCGCGTCGGCGACGGGGGCGGGGGCCGGGGTGGCGCTCGGTGCGGCTGTCGGCGTGGGCGTGGGTGCCGCCGTCGGGGCGGCCGTGGGCGTGGCTGTCGCGGTGGGTGTGGGTGCGGCGGCGGAGGGGGCCGGGGAGGCGACGGCGGCCGCGGGCGCCGGGAGCGCGGCGGCCACGTCCGACAGCCGCGGGTGTCCGCCCCCGGTGGCGCCGGAGTGCCCCGACAGCACCCCGGTGATGATGCCCGCGGCCGCGAGGAGGCCGACGGGTGCCAGCAGCCTCGTCCGGAGGACGCTTCGCTTCGTCATGCTCCGAGACGCTAGGGACCGCCGCTTTGAACCCGCTGAGAACAGGGTTGGTGTTTCCTCACAGCTGCTCCGGGCCCTCGGGCGCCCCCTCCGTCCCGCCCGAGGTCAGGGGCACACCGGTCCTTCAAGATCCGTTCCTTGAAAAAAACTTGACGAACCGTGAGCGACCGCACTCTTCTCTCCGTCCGAGAAATCGGTCTAACTAATAGCACCCGACGGGGCCCGGCGCGCAGCACGCGGCCGAGGCCCGCACACGCCGGTGCCTTCCCACGTCGGGAGAGCCGCCCACAGCCCGAACGCGGCACCACCGTGCCCGCTTTCGGTGAACCGTCAGATCGCGCAAGGAACGTACTCACTGGTACTCGCGTGAGGTGAGAGGGGCATGTCCAGGATGAAGAAGTCCGAAAGATCGCGCAGACTCGCCCAGGCCGTGGCGCTGGTCACGCTGGTGGCGACCGCCACGGCCTGCTCCGGGGGCGGCGGGGGCGGGGGGAGCAGCAGCGGTCCCGGCCCGACCGGGGCCCCGGTCCAGGGCGGTGTGGTGCGGGTCGCCGAGTCGCCCTCCACCTTCCCGGACGCCATCTGGCCGTTCGACTCCGCGGCCCAGGTCTCCACGGTGAACACCAGCCAGTTCCAGGACCTGTTCTACCGCCCCCTGTACTACTGGGGCCTGAACGACAAGGTCACCCTGGACCAGGACGTCTCCGTCGGCGAGATGCCCACCTGGAGCCCGGACGGGAAGACCGTGACCGTCCAGGTCAAGCCGTGGAAGTGGTCCAACGGCGAACAGGTCACCGCCCAGGACGTGCTGTTCTGGATCAACATGGCCAAGGCCGAGACGTCCAACAGCGGCTACTACACGCCGCCGAACCCGGCGATCGGCGCCAAGTACTTCCCGGACAACGTGGCTTCGGCCACCGCCGAGGGCCAGACCCTGACCCTGACCCTCAACACTCCGGTCAGCCAGACCTGGTTCACCGACGACGAGCTCAGCCAGATCACCCCGATGCCGCTCGCCTGGGACGTCACCGGAGCGAACCAGAAGGGCAGTTGCGCGAGCGACGCGTTCGGCTCGGACGCCGCCAACACCGACTGCGCGGCCGACTACGCCTACCTCAGCGCCCAGTCGACCAAGGGCGGGGACTTCGCGGGCAGCGCCCTGTGGGCGGTGGTCGACGGCCCGTGGAAGCTCAAGACCTACAACGGCACCTCCGGCGCGTACTCGATCGTGCCGAACGCGACCTACTCGGGGCCGCAGAAGCCCCACCTCGACGAGGTCGACTTCGTCCCGTACACCTCGGACACCACCGAGTACGCGGACCTGAAGGCCGGCAGCGGCGGCGCCAACGCCATCGACGTCGGCTACCTTCCCGTCGAGGACGCCCCGGTCTTCAACGCCAAGAACCCGGACGTCGGCAACCCGCTGACCAACGAGGGCTACTACATCCCGGCCGCGACCTATCTGGACGAGATCTCGTACTACCAGATCAACTTCGCCAACCCGGACGTGGGCGCGCTGTTCAAGCAGCAGTACTTCACCAAGGCCGTCCAGGACACCGTGGACCAGCAGGGCATCATCAACGGCATCTGGAAGGGCTGGGGCTACCCGAGCAGCGGCGCCGTGCCCAGCCTGCCGGCCGGCAACCCGCTCTCCCCCAAGAGCCAGTCCGAGCGGGCGACCTTCGACACGGCGGCCGCCAAGAAGCTGCTGAGCAGCCACGGTTGGAACACCGACAGCTCCCCGGCGACCTGCACCGACCCGGGCAGCGGCCCGAACCAGTGCGGGGCCGGCATCGCGGCGGGCGCCAAGGCCGCGTTCACGATGAACTACCCCTCGGGCCAGGCCGCGCTGGACACCATGGCGGCGGACATGCGCTCGGACGCGGCCAAGGCCGGCATCGGCATCACCGTGGTCAGCCAGACCCAGAACACCATCGGCAACGAGGGCGTGGCCTGCACCCCCGCCCAGCCGGCCGGCTGCCAGTGGCAGGCGCTGCTCTACGGCGGCTGGGTCTTCGCCCCCGACTACTACCCGACCGGCGACGCGCTGTTCGCCACCGGCGCCGGGCCGAACGTCTGGTCCTTCTCCGACCCGAAGCTGGACCAGCTGATCGTCAAGACCACCACCGGCAGCGACATCAACGACATGTACGCCTACGAGGACTACATCGCGGGCGACCAGCCGGTGATCTACACCCCCAACACGCTCACGGTCAGCGAGGTCACCAAGAAGCTGCACGTCGACCCGGGTGACCCGTTCCAGGGCTACGAGCCGGAGTACTGGTACTACACCAAATGACGCCCACCCGTGAGCGCCCCGCCGCGGCCCCCCTCGGGGGGCGGCGGTGACGGCCTACCTGATCCGTCGGCTGTTCCAGGCCCTGGTGACCGTGCTGCTGGTCACCGTCATCTCCTTCGGCCTGATGCAGCTCATGCCGGGCGGCCCGGTCCGAGCGATCCTCGGCTCCCACGCCACCCCGGCCAACATCGCCCACCTCACCCACCAGATGGGCCTGGACCGCCCCGTCTACGTGCAGTACTGGACCTGGCTGGACAGCCTGCTCCGCGGCGACCTGGGGTTCGACTACATCCAGCAGCGCCCGATCTCCGACCTGCTGTTCAACGCTCTCGGCGCCTCCGCCTTCATCGTCGGCGCCTCGCTGCTGCTGGCGATGCTGCTCGCGGTGCCGGCCGGCCTGTTCCAGGCCACCCGCCGCAACAGCGGGCTGGACCACGCCATCACGGTGTTCTCCTTCGTCGCGTACGGCGTGCCGACGTTCTTCCTCGGCTTCCTGATCCAGCAGTGGTTCGAGGACGACCTGCGGTGGGTGTCGGTGCAGAACCAGGTGGCCACCTTCGGGGAGGCACTGACCCATCCCCAGGCGGTCTGCCTGCCGGTGCTGACCCTGACCATCACCACCGTGGCCGGCTACAGCCGCTACATGCGTTCCGGGGTGCTGGACCAGATCACCCAGGACTACGTGCGCTCCGCCCAGGCCAAGGGCGCCTCCCGGCGCCGCACGCTGTACGGCCACGTGCTGCGCAACGCCCTGATCCCGATGGTCACCCTGGTCGGCCTCTCGATGCCCGCGCTGGTCGGCGGTGCGCTGATCGTCGAGTACGTCTTCAACATCCAGGGCATCGGCCTGCTGACCACCCGGGCCGCGCTCCAGAGCGACTACGGCATCACGCTGGCCGCCACCCTGCTCACCGCGGTGACCACCGTGGTCGGCTCGCTGCTGGCCGACCTCGGGTACGCCGTGCTGGACCCACGAGTGAGGTTCACCTGATGGCCACCGCACCCGGTACCACGCCCGGCCCGCCGCCGGCCTCCGGCCCGCCGCCCGCCTCCGGTGCGGCGCCCGGCACACCCCCCGGTTCGCCGCCCGGCCGCCCCGACGCCCCCGGCGGGGAGCCGGCCGGGCGGCCCCGGTCGATGCTCCGGCGCGGCGCGGAGGTCTTCGCCGAGAACCGGCTCGCCCTGGTCGCCGTCGGCGTCCTGGTCGCGATCACCGCGTTCTGCTTCCTCGGCCCGCTGTTCTACCACGCCGACACCTCGGTGGTGGACCTCTCCGCCGTCACCCTGCCGCCGGGCGCCGGGCACCCGCTCGGCACCGACAACGACGGCATCGACGAGCTCGGCAAGGTGATGGTCGGCGGGCAGACCAGCCTGGAGATCGGCCTCGCCGCCGGGCTGATCGCCGCCGTCATCGGCGCGCTGTACGGCGCGGTCGCGGGCTACCTGGGCGGCTGGCTCGACGCGTTGATGATGCGGGTGATCGACTCCTTCATGTCCTTCCCGCTGATCTTCCTGCTGATCTACCTCAGCAGCGTCTACGGCAAGAGCAAGGGCATGCTGATCCTGGAGGTCGGCCTGACCTCGTGGTTCGGGATCACCCGGCTGGTCCGCGGCGAGGCCCTGGCGATCAAGGTCCGCGACTACGTGGCCGCGTCCCGGATGATGGGCGCGGGCGGCCGGCGGATCGTGCTCAAGCACATCCTGCCGAACACCATCGGGACCACGATCGTCAACACCACGTTCTCGATCGCCGACGCGGTCTTCGCCCTCTCCACGCTCAGCTACATCGGGCTGGGCCTCCAGGCGCCCGACAACGACCTGGGCGGGATGCTCGACGTGGGCACCAACTACGCGGGCCAGGGCTGCTGGTGGATGATCTATCCGCCCGCCGCCGTGATCATCCTGATCATCCTGAGCTTCAACGTGATCGGCGACGCCCTGCGCGACGCCTTCGAGACCCGGCTCCAGAAACGGTGACCCCCACGGAGGTTCGGCAGTGGCACTGCTCGAAGTGACCGGCCTGCGCACCGAGATCCGGCTGAAGCGCTCGGTGGTGCACGCCCTGGACGGCGTCGACCTCGCGGTGGACGCGGGCGAGACCCTCGGCATCGTCGGCGAGTCGGGCTGCGGCAAGACCATGACCGCGATGTCGATCATGCAACTGCTGCCGAACGGCGGCAGCGTCGTCGGTGGCAGCGTCCGGCTCGACGGCCGCGACCTGCTCGCGCTCGGTCCCGAGGAGATGGACCGGGTGCGCGGCAACGACATCGGGATGATCTTCCAGGACCCGACCACCTCGCTCAACCCGACGATGACCATCGGCCGGCAGATCTCCGAGTCGGTCCGGATCCACCGAAGGGTCTCCCGGAAGGAGGCGCACCAGCGCGCCGTCGAGGTGCTCTCCCTGGTGGGGATGCCCAGCCCGGCCCGCCGGGCGCTGGTCTACCCGCACGAACTGTCCGGCGGCATGCGCCAACGGGCCATGATCGCGATGGCCCTGGCCAACGAGCCCAAGCTGCTCATCGCCGACGAACCGACCACCGCCCTCGACGTCACCGTCCAGAAGCAGATCCTCGAACTCATCGACCACCTCAAGGAACAGCTCGGCATGGCCGTCGTCCTGGTCACCCACGACCTCGGCGTGATCGCCGGGCGGGCCGACCGGATCGCCGTCATGTACGCCGGGAAGGTGGTCGAGACCACCGGCACCGAGGCGCTCTACGCCCACCCCCGGCACCCGTACACCGAGGCGCTGTTCGACTCGCTCCCGGAGCGTTTCGCCCACTCCGGCGGCCGGCTCTACTCGATTCCCGGGCTGCCGCCGGACCTCACCGCTCCCCCGCCCGGCTGCCGGTTCGCCGCGCGCTGCCGGTACGCCACCGAGCGGTGCCACGCGCAGGAGCCGCCGTTGTCCGGGGACGTCCCGGACCACCGCTACGCGTGCTACTTCCCGGTCGGCGGGGCCGGGTCGGACGCGCCGCCGACCGCCGTGGCCCTGGTGAAGGACGCGGTACCGGCCGGAGCGGACCGGGCGGCGGCCGACCGGGCACCCGCCGAGCCGCTGCTGCGCATCGACCACCTGGTCAAGCAGTACGCGGTGACCAGCGGTCTGGTCCTGCGCCGGACGGTGGGCGCGGTCAGCGCCGTGGCCGACCTCTCGCTGACCGTCCGCCGGGGCGAGACGCTCGGCCTGGTCGGGGAGTCCGGCTGCGGCAAGACCACCGTCGGCAAGCTCATCGTCGGCCTGGAACGCCCCACCAGCGGCAGCCTGGTGTTCGACGGCCAGGACCTCGCCCTGGTGCCCCGGGCCGAGCGGCGCCGGCTGCGCCGCGACGTCCAGCTGATGTTCCAGGACTCCTACGCGGCGATGAACCCGCGGATGCCGGTCCAGTCGATCATGCGCGAGCCGCTGGACATCCACCGGGTCGACGGCCGGGACGAGCGCGACCGGCGGATCCGGGAGATCTTCGACCTGGTCGGCCTGCCGCTCACCGCACTGGAGCGCTACCCGCACGAGTTCTCCGGCGGCCAGCGCCAACGCATCGGACTGGCACGGGCGTTGACGCTCAGCCCGCGGCTGATCGTGGCCGACGAACCCGTCTCGGCGCTGGACGTGTCGATCCAGTCGCAGGTGCTCAACCTGATGCGCGACCTCCAGGGCGAGCTCGGGCTGTCGTACCTGTTCATCTCGCACGACCTGTCGGTGGTCCGCTACCTGTCCGACCGGATCGGCGTGATGTACCTGGGCAAGCTGGTGGAGATCGGCCCCGCGCCGTCGGTGTACGCCCGCCCGGTGCACCACTACACCCGCGGCCTGCTGGACACCGTCCCGGTGGCCGACCCGGTGGTGGAACGGGCCAAGAGCAGCCGGGGCGTCGCCGGGGAGCTGCCGTCGGCGATCGACCCGCCGTCCGGCTGCCGGTTCCGCACCCGCTGCGCGGCGGCGCAGGAGATCTGCGCGGAGGCCGAGCCGCCGCTCGTCGCCTACGGCCCCGACGACCACCTGGCGGCCTGTCACTTCCCGCTGCGGGCCGCCCCCACCGGCTGACGGCGCCCCCGCCGGCCCGCTCCCCCCGCCCCCGATCGCGGCGGGGGGAGCGGGCCGGTGCGCGGTGCGGTCAGCGCAGGGCGCGGATCGCCGGGCTGGTGGCGACCAGGCCCGCGCACGCCAGGACGGCGCCGCCGCAGAGCAGGAACAGCGTCGTCGTCCCGGCCGGCAGCAGGGCGCCGGCGAGCACGTAGGAGAACGGGTCGAAGGCCACCGTGGCCAGCACGAGGAGGCTCAGCACCCGGCCCAACAGGTGCGCGGGGACCCGCTCCTGGAGCGTGGCCACGACGACCACGCCGAGGAACCCGGAGCCGAGACCGATCAGCGAGACGACCGCCGTCGCGGCGACGACCCCGCCGACGGCGGCGAGTCCGACCATGCCCCCGCCGATCGCCGCCACCCCGCCGACCAGGGCCCACCCGCGCCGGGCCGGCGGCCGCCAGCCGGCCACCAACGAGCCGGCCAGCGAGCCGGCCCCGAACCCGGACAGCAGCACGCCCAACGAGCCCGCGCCGCCGAGGCGTTGCTCGGCCAGCACCGCACCGCCCACCAGCACCGGGCCCACCACCGCGATGTTGATCAGACCGATGGCGGCCAGCATCCCCCGCACCGGCGGATCCCGCCAGGCGTGGGCCAGCCCGACGACGAGGGCGCGTCCGCTGCCGGGCCGCGCACCGCCGTCGCCGTCCGGCCCGGCGGCCTCCCCGGCGGGCCCGGCAGCGCCGCCGCGCCGCACCACCCGGACCAGCGTGCCGAGGGCGCCGGCGGCCAGCGCGGCCAGCGCGGTGATCCCGCCCAGCGTCGCGGTGAAGCCGGCCGCCGCGATGCAGCCGGCGGCCACCGCCGGGCCGACCAGGTCGCCCACCGACTCGGCGCCCTGCACCAGTCCGTTGACCCGGGCGAGCTTCGCGGTCGGCACGACGACGGGCAGCAGTGCCAGGGCGGCCGGGAAGTACGCCGCGTCGGCGGCGCCGAGCAGCCCGCCGAGCACCGCGACCGTGGTCAGCGACGGCGTGGCGAGGGCGACCAGCAGACCGAGCGAGAGCAGCACGGCGACCCGGAGCCAGGCCGCGGCGGCCACCACCCGGGCCGGGCCGAGCCGGTCGACCAGGACGCCCGCGGGCGGCAGCAGCACCGCCCGCGGCAGCGCCACGGCCACCAGGACGAGGCCGGTGGCGAGCCCGGGGTCCGAGAGCTTCAGGACGAAGAGGGTGAGCCAGACGATGAACAGCGCGTCGACCACGGCGGCCAGCGTCTGACCGGCGATCAGCCGGCGCAGCTGCGGGTCGCCGAGCGGTGCGCGGGCGGGGGCGCTCGGCTCCGTCGTCATCGCGGGCCGGGCCCGGGCGGGTCGGCGCCGCCCCACTGAGTTCTCAACACCCGCGCCTCCTCGTCTCGTTGGGTGTGCTACGCGATGTGGGTGCCGCCGTCGACCGTCAGGGTGGTGCCGGTGAGGTAGGACGCCGCGTCGGAGACCAGGAAGACCAGGGCCGCGGCGAGTTCCTCGGGCCGGCCGATCCGGCCCACGAGCACCCGCGGCAGCACCGCGTCGAGGTAGCCCTCGGCGTACCCGTCGGTCATCGGGGAGCTGAACAGGCCCGGCGCGAGGGCGTTGACGCGGATGCCCCGGCCGGGCGTCCACTGCTGGGCCAGGTCGCGGGTGAGCCCGAGCAGCCCGGCCTTCGACGCCGAGTAGGCGGCCTGCGGCAGACCGCCGGTGACCAGGGCCAGGACGCTGGACACATTGACGATGGCACTGCCGGGCGGCATCACCGCGGCGGCCGCCTGGGCCGTCCAGTACGAGCCGTGGAGGTTGGTGTCGACGACCTCGCGGAACTGCTCCGGCGTCTCCTCGGTGGCCGGTCGTTCGCCGCTGATCCCGGCGTTGTTGACCAGGATGTCCAGCCGTCCGAAGGCGCGCAGGGCGGCGTCGACCAGGGCCCGGCAGTCCTCCGGCCGGGTCACGTCGGTGCGCACCGCGACCGCCCGGCGGCCGCGCTCCTCGACGGCCGCGCGCACGGCCTCCAGCCGCTCGGCCCGCCGCGCCCCGAGCACCAGGTCGGCGCCGGCCTCGGCCAGCGCGGTGGCGAAGGCGACCCCCAGGCCGGAGGAGGCGCCGGTCACCACCGCGACCCGGCCGTCCAGCCGGAAGCGGTCCAGGACGCCCATCGGCGCTCCCCGGTCAGCGGTGGTCGACGACGAAGGCCACCGCGTCGCCGACCGTCCGCAGTTCCCTGACCCGGTCGTCGGGGATCTTCACCTCGAACCTGTCCTCGACCGCCACCGCGATCTCCATCATGGCCAGCGAGTCGACGTCGAGGTCCTCGGTGAAGGAGGTCTCGGCGCCCACCTCGGCGGCGTCGACGCCGATCACCTCCTCGATGATCCCGGCGATGGCGTTGAGGATGTCGGTGCTGTTCACCACGGGTACCTCCCTCTCGGGGCGTGTCCTTCGGTCGTCGGGGTCGGGACGGGGGCGGGGGCGGGATCGGGGTCGGGACCTGGGGCGCGGGGTCGGGACGGGCCCTCAGACCCCGAGGCGCCGGCGGTAGCCGAGCAGCGTGTCCAGGAAGCCGTCCAACTGCTCCTCGGTGTGGCCCTCGTGCGGGAACAGCCGCAGCAGCGCCTGGTTGCGCGGGACGGCCGGGTAGGAGAAGACCGGCACGAGGTAGCCGTCCCCGACGAACCACTCCCGCATCTGCAGGGCGGCGGCGTCGCTGCCGATCGGCACCGAGAGCATGTACGAGTCGGTCGGCGTCGTCGGCGTGCCCGCCTCGTGCATCCGGCGGCGCAGCCGGGCGGCGTGGGCCAGGTAGCCGTCGACGATCCCGGGGTCGTCGGCGAGGGCCGCGATCGTGCGGTCGGCGGCGTGGGCGGTCGGCGGTTGGATGGCGGCCGTGAACATCGAGGTGCCGGAGAGCAGTTCGAAGGCGTCGACGGCGGAGGCCGGCCCGGCGAGCGCGCCGCCCTCCAGGCCGATCGCCTTCGACAGCGACACCATGACGAAGTCCGCCCGTTCCCGGATCGCGGCCGCCTCCCGGGCGTAGGGGCGGTTCGCGGGGCCGTAGACCATGAAGCCGTTGGCGTCGTCGATCATGCTGACGGCGCCGTACCGGTCGCAGGCGTCGAGGATCTCCACGATCGGTCCCATGGTGCCGTCGGCCGAGTAGATGCTCTCGGCGATCACCACGGTCTTGCCGCCCCGGCCGGCGCCGCGGATCCGGTCCAGGACGCGGGCGAGGTCGGCGACGTCGTTGTGCCGGAAGGCGTGCACGTGGCGGCCGTAGCGGAGCCCCTGGAGGCCCTTCCAGATGCTCCAGTGGACGTCCCGGTCGACCACGAAGACGGTGTCGTGGTTGCGCACCCCGATCCCGGTGTCGAAGTGCGCGGAGCTGCTCATGGCGTGCACGAAGCCGATGTTGGCCAGCAGGCCGGTGGCGAAGCTGATGGCCCGTTCCTTGCCGGTGTGGCGGGCGATGGTCTCCTCCAGCACCCGGTGCGGGCGGCAGATGCCCTGGGTCATCCGGGATCCGCTGGTGCTCAGGCCGTGGGTGCGCGCGCCCTCGGCGAAGTGGCGGCGGACCGGGAGGTGGCGTTCCAGGTCGAGGAAGCTGATGCTGGCGAAGTTCACCAGCTCACGGCCGTTGCGGACGATGGTCGGCCCGACCGGGCCGTCCACCACCGGCGGGCGGTACGCCGTGTCGTGGGTGTTGGCCTCGACGAAGGCGGCGAAGGCCCACGGGGCCAGTCGGTCCACCGACGGCGCGGCGCTGCGGGAGGCGGTCATGGCGGGGTCTCTCCTCCACGGGGGGCACGGGACGGCAAGGGTTCCAGGGCCGCGGCGAGCCGGCCGAGCGAGGCGGTTCCGGTCAGTTCGTCCGCTCCGATCCCGGTGAAGCCGGCCCGGTCGAGCAGCGCGAGCAGCCGGGGGACGGCGACCAGGGTGACCCGGTGGTCGGCGAGGCAGCGGTTCAGGTCGACGGTGCCGGGGGTGACCGCGCCCACGGCGGCGGCGAGCGCCCGTTCGGCGTCGGTCGCGGGCGGGCGGGGCGGGGCCCATGGCGTTCCGGTGCCGGTGCCCGGTCCGGCCGGGCGGGGCAGGGGCTGCGGGCGGGGCAGGGCGGGCGGGCGGCGCGGGGTGTGCGGGATGAGCAGGTAGCGGCCCGGGGCCGCGACGCCGGGGAGGTCCCCGAGCCGGTCCAGGACGTGCCGGTGCAGGTCGTCGGCGGTGATCCCGCGGGCGGTGCGGGCCCGGGCGACCAGGTGCGGTTCCCGGTCCGCGCCCCCGGCGTCCCCCTCCGCACCGGGCGTCACCGTCACGTCCAGCACCCCGGGGTGGCCGCGCAGCACCTCCTCGACCGCGGCCGGGCGCACCCAGCCCTGCGGGGAACGCCACCAGCCGGCGGCGGGCGGTGTACGGGGTCGGTCCGGGACGGGGCAGGCGGCGCCGCCGGCCAGGGCGCGCAGCAGGCCGCACAGCCGCGGCGGCAGCGCCGCGGCCTGCCCGGCGTCGAGCAGGTGGTCCCCGACGGTGACGTCGAGGGCGAGGATCCCGGCGTCGAGGGCGAGGTCGACGTAGAGCGTGTCGCAGGGCTCGTCGGGCGCGCTGCGGATCCAGCCGGCGGCTGGGCCCGGCGCGGTGAGGTGTCCGGGGACGAGGTAGTCGCGCGGCCAGGAGTAGCAGTTGTACTCGATGGTGGGCACGGTCACGATGCCGCGCCGGCGGTCGGACCGCGCCTGGGCGGCGACCAGTTCGGCCGGCCGCCACTGGCCGTGCCGGTAGGCGGCGGCGGAGGCCGCGGCGACCGAGGCGACCACCTCGCCGAACGCCGCGCCCGGGCGGAGGTCGATCTGGACCGGGACGGTCAGGGCCCGGACGCCGATGCTGCCGCGCAGCGCGACCCGGGCCCGGTTGGAGACCACCACCGAGGCCAGGAAGCGGAGTTCGCCGGTGCGGGCGGCGACCTCGTGGGCCAGCGCCGCGAGCACGACGGTCTCCGGGCTGGCCCGGTGACGCCGCGCCACCCGGTCGAGGTCCCGGTACGCCTGCGCCGAGCGGTACTGGAGCCGGTGGCGCCCGGCGCCGTCGGCGGTCCCGCCGAACGGCGCCAGCACCCCCGTCGGGTTGCCCGCGAGCCGCCGCAGCCACTCGCGCTCGGCGGCACGGGCGCGGTCCGGGGACTGCGCGGCGAGCGTGTCGAGCGGGTGCACGACCGCCTCCTCCCGTGCCGCACCGCGCAGTTCGGCGTGCAGCCGGTCGAGCAGGACGGCCAGCCCCCAGCCGTCGACCAGCACGTGGTGGGCGGCCAGCAGGACGGCGCGCGGCCTCCCTGCCTCCAGCAGCACCCGGGCGTACCAGGGCGGGTTCCGCTCGGGGTCGATCGGGCGGGCGGCCAGTTCCTCGGTGGCGGCCTCCAGGGCGGCGGCGTCGACCACGGGGAGGTCGAGCAGGTCGACCGGCAGCGGGGCCCAGTCCGGCCGGTGGACGTGCTGGACCGGCAGCAGCGGGTCGACGGTGGTGCGCAGCGCCTCGTGCCGGGCGGTGAGCGCGGCGAGGGCCGCGTGGACGTCGGCGACGGTCGCCGGGGGCGGGACGTGGCAGTGGTCGGCGAGCGGTGTCGGGTTCACCCGGCGGGCCGGGGGGACGGTGCGTTCGTACCAGTGCCATTGCTGGACCCAGGTCAGCGGCCCGATGCGGGTGGTGGTGGCGGGGCTCAACGGCGGTTCCTGGCGGAGTGGTTCCGGGCGGGGCGGTTCCTGGCGGGGCGGTTCCGGGCGGGGGTGCACGGCCGGGCCCTCAGACCGCTCGGACCACGAGCGCGGCGTTGTGGCCGCCGAACCCGAAGGAGTTGCTGAGCGCGGTCCGCAGCCCCGCGTGGTGCTGGGCCCGGTGCGGCACGAAGTTGATGTCGGGGTCGATCGGCTGGTCGCAGTTGAGGGTCGGCGGGACGTCCCCGGTGCGCAGGGCCTGGATCGACACCACGAGTTCGACCGCGCCGGCGGCACCGATCATGTGCCCGGTCATCGACTTGGTGGAGCTGACCGGGATCCGGGTGGCCCGGTCGCCCAGCACCCGGCGCAGCACGGCGGCCTCGGTGGCGTCGTTCAGCAGGGTTCCGGTGCCGTGCGCGTTGACGTAGTCCACGTCCGCGCCGGTGATCCCGGCGTCGCGCAGCGCCGCCTCCACGGCGAGGCGGGCGCCCCGCCCCTCCGGGTGCGGGGCGGTCCAGTGGTGGGCGTCGGAACTCGCCCCGTAGCCCGCGAGTTCGGCCAGTGCCGTGGCCCCCCGGCGCTCGGCGGCCTCGGCAGCCTCCAGCACCAGGACGGCGGCGCCCTCGCTCATCACGAACCCGTCGCGGTGCGCGTCGAAGGGTCGGCAGGCCCCGGTCGGGTCGTCGTTGCGGGCGGACAGCGCACGGGCGTTGCCGCTGCCCGCGAGGTCGACGGCCGTCACGCAGGCGTCGGCGCCGCCGGCCAGGACGACGTCGGCCTCACCGGCGCCGATCATCCGCATCGCCGCGCCCAGCGCGTCCGCGCCGCTGGCGCAGGCCGTGCTCTGGGCCCGGCTGGGCCCCTGGGCGCCGAGCCGCATGGCGATCTCGCAGGCGGCGCTGTCCATCGCCGTGGTGACCTGGGTGAACGGGCTGATCGCCCGCGGGCCGCGGTCGCGCAGCAGGTTCGCGGCGCGGTAGATCGACCCGACCGGGCCGTAGCCGCTGCCGATGACCACGGCGACCCGCGGCGCCAGCCGCTCGTCGACGACGAGCCCGGCCTGCGCGCAGGCCTCCAGGGCGGCGGCCAGGGCGTACTGGGCGTACGGGTCGGCGCGGCGGCTGACCGCCGGCGGCATGTAGCGGCCGGGGGTGAAGCCGCGCACCTGGCCGCCGATCCGCACGCCCAGGCCGGTCACGTCGATCGCCTCCACCCGGGCGATGCCGCTGCGCCCGGCGAGCAGCGCCGTCCAGGTCTCCTCGACGCTGTGGCCCAGCGGCGTCACCGCGCCGTAGCCGGTGACCACCACCCGGCGCCGGCCGGGCCCGGGGGCGCCCGGTCCGGTGCGGCCGGTCATTGCGGGACCACCTCGGCGTCGCGGACGGCCGGAAGGACGTCGTCGGGGGCGACCGGCACCAGGAGCACGGCGGTGCCGCCCCGGGCGCAGACCGCCCGGGCGGCCCGGATCTCCTCGGTCAGGGCGGACTTGTCGCGCAGCACCCGGCCGTGCAGGTCCGGTCCGTCCAGCGCGGGCGGCGGCGCGCCCGGGCGGACGAAGGGGTGGCGCCGGCCGTCCAGGCCGAGGCGGGCACGGCGGGCGTCCAGCCAGCCGTAGCCGCCGTTGCACAGCACCACGTAGAGCACGCCGCCGTGGGCCGGGGCGGTGGCGGCGATGTCCGCGCGGGCCGCGAGGAAGGCGCCGTCCCCGATGAAGGCGGTGACCTCGTGGTCCGGGGCGGCCCGTTTGACGCCGATGGCCGCGGCCGCGCCGAAGCCGAGCGGGGTCTGTTCGGACGGCACCACGGAGCCGCCGCCGACGTGGTACGGGAAGCCGTAGGACCACATGTCCTGCAGCCCGTTCTCCTGGACCAGGACGTGGCGCGGGCCCGCGGTGGCGTCGAGCGCGGCCAGCAGTTCGGCGATGCGGATCCCCGGCAGCGCCGCGGCGCGGGCCAGTTCGGCCGCCACCTCGACGGCCATCGCCGTGCGGGCGGCGGCGATCCGGTCCGCCCACGGCCCGGTGGCGGCCGCGCGGCCGGGTCCGTCGCCGTCGTCCTCCTCCAGCGCCCGTGACCAGCCGAGCGCGGCGTGCCGGGCGTCGCCGAGCACCCGCGGGCCCGGGAACTCGGCCGACAGCCCGGCCGGGTCGAGGTTGACCTGTACCACCGGGACGGACGGCCACGGGGTGCCGCCCTCGGTGACGGTCTCCTCCAGCCGCCCGGCGAGCGAGACCACCAGGTCGCAGGAGGCCCACAGCGCGCGGGCCGGGGCCGCCGCGTAGAGCCCCGCCAGGCCGCAGAACCGCGGGTGGTGCTCGTCGACGGCGCCGCGGCCGGAGGCGGTGGTGAACAGCGCCGCGCCGAGGCGGTCGGCGAAGCGCTCGACCGCGCCCCCGGCGTTGCGGTGCCGCATGCCGCCGCCCACCAGCACCACCGGTCGCCGGGCGGCCCGCAGCGCCGCCAGCGCCGGTCCCGGCGTCACCGGGACGGCACCGGGGAACAGCGGTTCGGGGAGCAGCGGTTCGGGCGGCGTCGGCCACGGTCCGGTGACCGGCACCTCGGCCGTGCGGACGTCGTCGGGGATCTCCAGGTAGACCGGGCCGGCGGGCGGCCCGACGGCCCGGGTCAGCGCCGTCACCGTCGCGGCGACGACCCGGGCCGGGTGCCCGACCCGGTGCGCCCACCGCACCAGCGGTGCCGTCACGGCGACCTGGTCGAGTTCCTGGAAGCCGCCGCTGCCCCGGCGGTGTTCGGACGCGCCGGCCGCGAGCACCAGGACGGGCGCCCCGGACTCCCGCGCCTCCAGCAGGCCGGTGGCCGCGTGGGTGACGGCCGGGCCCTTGCCCAGGGCGCAGACGGCGAGCCGGCCCGACTGCAGCGCGTAGCCGGTCGCCATGTACATCGCGTTGCGCTGGTCGCGGCAGGGCACGTGGTCCAGGCCGGCGGCGTCGAGGGCGCGCAGCAGTTCCAGGTCGTCGCCGGGCAGTCCGAAGCAGGTGTCCACCCCGTGCGCCGCCAGCAGGTCGACGACCGCGGACCACGCGTCGGTGTACCGTGCGCCCATCCCGCTCACTCCCCGCCGGCCGTGACGGGGCCGGCCGTCGGCAGGCTCTGCGCCACGGCCTGGGAGACCAGCAGCGGCTCGGCGTGCCGCTCGCCGCCGTAGCAGCGGTAGTTCGCCCGCAGCCCGAACCCGCCGAAGGGGCGGTTGCCGTCCTCGGCGTCGAGCAGCGTGTGGTTGACGCAGGTCCGGTGGCGCCGGGCCAGCACGTCCACCGTCTCCGGGTCGGTCCCGTAGACCATCGCGCCCAGCGCGCGCTCGTTGAAGTAGGGGCTGGAGAGCCGTTCGCGCAGCAGCTTCGCGGTGGGGTAGGCCACGACGTTGAACACCGGGGCGAACATCTCGTCGAGCGGGATCTTGTCGTCGAAGCCCCAGAGCAGCACGGTCGGCTCGATCCGGCGGGCCGGCAGGTCGATCCGCCCGCCGTGCCGGATGTGACGCACGTGACGCACCAGGTAGTCCGCGCAGTTCACCAGCGCCGAGTCGTAGAAGATGGGCCCGTAGTCGGCCGCCGGGTCCCCGTTGCCGCCGAACCGCAGCGCGCTCAGCCCGGCGGACAGCAGGTCGACGAATTCCTCGGTGCGGCCCTTCGGGGTGAACACCACGTCGGGGCCGAAGCAGTCCTGGCCGGAGTTGTGCAGCCGGATCCTGGTGAGGTCGCGCACGGCGCGGGTGAAATCGGCGTCGGGTGCGATCACGAACGGGTTGATGCCGTGGCCGAAGAACAGGAAGAGCTGGTCCTCCGCCAGCCCTTCGCGGACGGTTTCGGCATTCGCGTAATTCCCGGTGAAGACCACGAGGTCCGCCTCGCGGACCGGTCCCGTCACGAACTTGCGCTGGCTGAGCTCGGAGAGCTCGATCGGCAGTCCGTGCACCGGCGCCAGGAGGTCGTGCAGGCTCCGCAGTTGGCCCTTGGTCTCGGAGGACGGCCGGAAGGTGATCCGCTCGCAGTAGAGGGCGGCGACGAGCATGTACAGCGCGTAGGAGTACAGCGGGATGTTCGACGGCATGAAGACCGCGGCCCGGGGCACCGGGCCGGGCCGGACCCGGCGGATCTCCTCCTCCGCGCCGTCGAGGGTGGCGAGGAACGAGCGGATCTCCTCGGCGGCGGTGTGGTGGGGCGAGGTCTCGGTGAGGATCCGCAGCACCGCGTCCTCGTGCTCGGCCACGTACCGGCGCACCGCGCGCAGCGCGTCGACACGGTCGGCGTACGGGATGCGGTAGTCGGTCGGGTCGACGGGCGCGCCGGGGGCGGGCACCTCGACGGTCGTCCGGTGCGGGGCGGGGAGCGAGGTCATGGCGATCTTCTCCAGGGCGGCCCGGTCGGGCTTCCCCGTGGTGGTGAGGGGCAGGGCGGGGAGCACCACGAGGTGGTCGGGCTGCTCGTAGCGGGCCAGCACGGGGCGCAGCAGCCGCTTCCAGTGCGCGGGTTCGTGACCGTCCGGGTCCGCGATCACGAACACCAGCCGACAGCCCAGCCGGGCGTCGGGGACGGCGACGACCTCGGCCCGGGCCCCGGCCGACCCGGCGCGTTCGGCGAGGTGGTCGGGGTAGAGCGTGTGGCCGTCGCGGTGCACGGCGTGCTTGCGGCCGATCGGGAACACCCGGCCGGCCTCGTCGAGGCGGCCGATGTCGCCGGTGCGGTGCACCGGGCCGGGGACCGGGACGATCCCGCCGTCCTCGCCGAGCCGGCCGGTCATCAGGCCGTCGCTGCGGACGACCAGCTCACCGAGCCGCCCGGCGGGCAGCGGCCTGCCGTGGTCGTCGTGGACCTCGACGACCACGCCGGGCAGCGGGGTGCCGCAGCCGACCGGGTCGCCGGGGGGCGCCAGCGCGATGTTCCCGACCTCGGTCGCCCCGTAGCCGTCCAGCAGGTGCCGGCCCGTCCGGGCGTGGAACCTGGCCGCCAGGTCGCGGCCGAGCGGCGCGCCGCCCACGCACCAGGCCCGGACCGGCTTCAGCGCCCGGACGAGGGCGGGGCGGCGGTCGAGCAGGTTGAGCAGGCTGTAGTAGGTCGACGGGGCGCCGTCGACGACGGTGAGGCCGTGGTCGACGCCGACGGCGAGCGCGTGGTCCAGCCGCGTGGTCGGGCCGTAGACGACGAGCGTTCCGCCGCCCAGCCACCAGCAGAGGACCAGCGACAGGCCGTACTGGTGGGAGTACGGCAGGACCGGCAGGAAGACGTCGTCGGGCCGGTAGCCCATGCGGTCCGCGCTGAGGGCGAGGTTGTCCAGGAGGGAGCGGCCGGAGCGGACGATGCCCTTGGGGGCGCCCGTGGTGCCCGAGGACCAGGAGATCACCGCGTCCGGGCGCCGGGCCCAGGCGGTCGGGTCCGGCCCGGCCGCGGCGGGCGGGGCGGGGCGCGGCGCCGGGGCGGCGGCCGGTCCGGTCACGGTGCCGGGGCCGATGTCCAGCACCACCCGGGCCCGGGCGGCGATCTGCGCCCGCTGCGCCGGGGTGGCCCGGTGGTCGGCCAGCACCACCGAGGCGTCGAGGTGGACGAGCGCGAGCAGCGCGACGACCCATTCCGGCGAATTCGCCCCGCTCATCATCACGCGCGCGCCCGGTCCGATGCCGCGGCGGGCGAGGATTTCGGCGGTGTCGAATACCCGGGCCGTGATTTCTCCGGCCTCCCAGTTGCACCCCTCGGGCGAGACCAGACTCCTGGAAACGGGCACCTTGCGCTCCTCAATACCAGGCGATTCCAGGCGACTATCCCATACCACGGGAACACTGTCGAGACTTCCCGAGAATTCCCCGGGAATGCGTGATGATTGAGCACGAAGTGACGGATGGGGAATGCCGGGGCAAAGTTTTTCGCAAAAGAAGTAATTTAATAAGCATATTGCAGGATGGGGTGACGGGAATCACACCGACCTGGCCCGATCGGCCCGCCCCCGGGCCCGTCGGGCGCCTCCGGGGGTCACCGCCCCGCATCCCACCGGCCGCCCGGCGGCGGACCGATCCTGAACGCAAGTCGGACAAAGTAGGATGGCTGAACTCCCGCGCTACGCGCGAAGAGTTCCATAATTGTTCTACTTTGTCCGATTCATCTCCCGCTTCACACGCACGGAGCCACCCTCATGGACGATCTGTCCACCGCCGACAACGCCGACGGCGCGATAGAGACCCGCGGTATTGAACCCGTCCCCGAGCACGAGCGCCGGGGCAGAGTCCGCGAGCTCTTCCCGACCTGGGTCGCGGCCAACATCAGCGTGCTGCTGCTCACCATGGGTGCGGCCCTGGTCGTGTTCAACCGGCTGAACTTCTGGCAGGTCCTGATCGTCGCCGCGTGCGCCGCCCTGGTCTCCTTCGGGATGGTCGGCGTGCTGTCAGTCTCCGGGAAGTGGGGCGGGGCGCCGGGCGCGACCCTCTCCCGGGCCACCTTCGGGGTGCGCGGGAACCTGTTCCCGGGCGCGATCCTCTGGATCGCCCGGTTCGGCTGGGAGACGATCAACGCGGTCACCGGCGCCTACGCCGTGCTGACCGTCCTCGACCTGCTGTTCGGCGTCAAGAGCAACACCGCGCTGATCGTGGTCACCCTCTTCGCCTTCGTCGCCTGCACCTTCCTGGTCTCCGGGATGGGCCGGAAGGCGCTGAACGTCTGCAACACCTGGTCGACCTACCTGTTCGGCATCTTCAGCGTGCTGGTCCTGGGCTACCTGGTCGCGACCATCCACTGGAACGAGGTCTTCGCCAAGCCCGCCGGCACCACCGCGATGATGATCGCCGGCATCGGGACCATCGCCGCCGGCGGCATCAGCTGGGTCCCCACCGGCCCGGACTTCGCCCGCTACCTGCCCCACCGGGCCTCCGGCAAGAAGATCGTCGGGGTGACCGTCTCCGGCGCCGCCATGGTCGTGGTGCCGATGGTGCTGATGGGCGCCGTCATGGCGGTCGCCTCCCCCGGCCTGGCCGACGCCGCGGACCCGGTCTCCTTCCTGGGCGACCTCCTGCCGACCTGGCTGGCCGTGCCCTACCTGCTGACCGCGATCGTCGGCATGCTGCTGATCAACAGCCTCTCCATGTACTCGGCCGGCTTCACCGCGCAGACCATGGGCGTGAAGCTGCCGCGCGCCATGGCCGTCAGCATCAACGCCGTGATCTCGCTGGTCGGCGGCCTGCTGCTGATGCTGGTCGCGAAGAGCTTCCTGGGCTCCTTCATCACCTTCCTGATCCTCCTCGCCGTCTCCTTCTCGGCCTGGATCGGCGTCTACGCGGTGGACATGTACCGCCGCCGGACGCGGGCCGTGCGCTACGACGCCGAGGCGCTGATGGACACCACCCGGACCAGCCGCTACTGGTACACCGGCGGTTTCTGCTGGCAGGCGATGGTGGCCTGGGTGCTCGCGCTGCTGGCCGGGCTCGCCTTCACCAAGTGCGACTGGTTCGCGGGCCCGCTCTCCGACACCCCGATCGGCCGCTACGGGCTCGCCTGGGCGGCGACCATCGTGATCTCGGCCGCGATCATGGCCGTGCTCCCCACCCCGCGGGAGAACGTCCCGGCCGGTGCCGGGCAGCCCGCCGAGGCCCCGGCGGAGCAGGGCGAGAAGGTCACCGCCTGACCGCACGCACCGACACCCCCGGACCGCCCGGTGGCCGACTCAGCCGAGTCGCCGCCGGGCGGTCCGGCGTTCCGGCCGAGTCGACCGAGTCCGCCACCGGGTGGTCCCGAGCGGTCCCGGCTGCGAATTCCCGACAGGGGCGGGACAGTTCCTGCGAATACTGCGAACCGCGGTCGGTGGTACGTTCGCAGGAACGGGCAGGAAGGGAACGGTACGGCCATGGCACGTCCCACCGGGCGGAAGGTCTACGCCCACGCCAAGCTCCGCCGGCTGCGCCGCGAGCACGGCATGAACCAGGTCGAGCTGGCCCGCGAGCTCGGGATCTCGACCAGCTACCTCAACCAGATCGAGCACAGCCAGCGCCCGCTGACCGCCGCCGTGCTGCTGCGGATCTCCGAGGTGTTCGGGGTCGACCCGGAGTTCTTCTCCGAGGCCGAGGAGGAGCGCCTCGGCACCGACCTGCGCACCGCGCTCGCCGACGAGGCCTGCGGCGGCGCGGTCCCCGCGGAGGAGATCGCCGAAGTCAGCCGGGACCACCCCGAGCTGGCCCGGGCGCTGGTCGCCCTGCACCGCAGCTACCGCGCGGCCCTCGCCCGCGTCGCCGACCTGGGCGAACCCGGCGGCGGGACCGTCGGCGGGGCCATCCGCCCGGCCGAACCCCACGACGAGGTCCGGGACTTCTTCTACGCCCACCACAACCACATAGCCGCCCTGGACGAGGCGGCGGAGCGCACCGCCGAGCAGCTGGCGACCACGACCGCGGGCCGCACCGCCGCCGCGCTGGCCGCCCGGCTCGCCGAGCGGCACGGCGTCCGGGTGGTCGAGGCGGACCGGCAGCCGGCCGACCACCAGCGCGCCGCCGACCTGCGCCGCTACGACCCGGCCACCGGCGCCCTGCACCTCTCCCCCTGGCTCACCGACGGTCGACGCGCCTTCCAACTCGCCACCCAGCTCGCCCTGTTGGAACACCGCCCGCTGCTGGACACGCTGCTGGCGGCGGCCGAGCCCGACCTCACCTCGCCGCAGGCCGTCGACCTCGCCCGGATCGGCCTGGCCAACTACTTCGCCGGCGCCCTGCTGATGCCGTACACCGCCTTCCACGCCGCCGCCGAGGACCTGCGCTACGACATCGAGCTGCTCCAGGCCCGCTTCGGCGTCGGCTTCGAGACGGTCTGCCACCGGCTGAGCACCCTCCAACGCCCCGGCCGGCGCGGGGTGCCGTTCTCCTTCCTGCGCGCCGACCGGGCCGGGAACATCTCCAAGCGCCAGTCCGCCACCGACTTCCACTTCTCCCGCCTGGGCGGCACCTGCCCGCTGTGGACGGTCTACGAGGCCTTCTCCGCCCCCGGCCGGGTCCTCACCCAGGTCGCCGAGATGCCCGACGGCAAGCGCTACTTCTGGATCGCCCGGACCGTCTCGCACGGCGGCCACGGACACCGCGCACCGCGCAGCGAGTTCGCCGTCGCGCTCGGCTGTGAACTGCGCCACGCCCACCGCCTGGTCTACGCCGAGGGCATCGCCCCGAACGCCCCCGGCGCGGCCACCCCGATCGGCCTCGGCTGCCGGATCTGCGAACGCCGCGACTGCGCCCAGCGGGCCCGGCCGCCGGCGGGCGGGCGGCTGCTGGTCGACCCCGACCGGCGCGGCCGGGTGCCGTACCCCGTGCTGGCCGAAGGGCCCGGGGCCTGACCACGGCCCGACCGGGGCCGGGCCCGCCTGTAGGGTTGCCGTGCTGGTGGTTCACCGGGCGCCCCGCGCTCCCGGGGAGGCAAGAGGGAACCCGGTGACGCCGTTCACACGGCCAGTCCGGGACTGCCCCGCAGCGGTGAGCGGGAACGACCGCCGTCATCCGCACTGGGCCCGGGAGACGGGCCCGGGAAGCGACGGCCAGTAGGTGTCCGCCCCGTCGACGTCGACGGCGGCCGGACGGGCCCGCGAGTCCGAAGACCTGCCACCGGTGCGCACGCCGAACGGCGGCGTGCGCGCTCCGGGGCCCCGCGGGAGGGCCGCGTGGCCCTCGTACGGACCCCGGTCCGGCGTGACCGTCAGCCGGCACGCCGCCCCGGACACCGCTGCGCGCGCCGCCGTCCTCCCCGCTCGGCACCCGACCGGGACCACTGGGACGACTGGGACTTCTGCATGGACCACCTGACCGACGGCGCACGGCTGCCCTCGCCCCGCGGCGCCACCGAGCCCTACGGGCCCTGCGTGCTGCTCAAACACGGCGAGGTGGTCCTCAAGGGCCGCAACCGCCAGCGGTTCGTCCAGCGCCTGGAGGACAACCTGCGCGTCGCGCTGCGCGGGATAGGCGGCTCGACCTGGATCAGGACCCCGCATACCATCACCGTGCTCGGCGGGCAGGTGCCCGTCGCGGACCTGGTCGCCCGGGCCCGCACGGTGGTCGGGTTCAGCTCCGTCGAGCCGGCGCTGCGGGTGCCCAGCACGCTGGAGTCCGTCGAGGCCAACGCCCTGGCGGTGCTGCGCGAGGCCTGCGCCGGGCGCACCGGCACCGGCTTCGCCGTCCGGGTCCGGCGCCGGGACAAGGGCTTCGCCCTCACCTCCACCCAACTGGAGCGGCACCTCGGCGCGTTCCTCCAGCCGCGGATCGACGGCCTGCGGGTCGACCTCACCGCGCCCGACGTCACCCTGACCGTGGAGATCGAGCACCGAGAGACCTACGTGTCGGCCGAGCGCCACCCCGGGCTGACCGGGCTGCCGGTCGGGTCCAGCGGGCGGGCGCTGGTGCTGCTGTCCGGCGGCTACGACTCCCCGGTGGCCGCGCACCGGGCCATGCGGCGCGGACTGGCCTGCGACTTCGTGCACTTCAGCGGTGCGCCGTACACCAACCCCTCCTCGGTGTACAAGGCGTACGCCCTGGCCCGCGAGCTCAACCGCTACCAGCCGCCGGGCGAGCTGCACGTCGTCTCCCTCGGCAAGGCCCAGAAGCAGCTGGCCGTCGCGGGCGCCGGGCGCCTCCAGGTGGTCGCCCAGCGCCGGCTGATGGTGCGCACCGCCTGTGCCCTGGCCGGCGCCACCGGGGCCCAGGCCCTGGTCACCGGCGACAGCCTCGGCCAGGTCGCCAGCCAGACCCTCGCCAACCTGGCCGCCGTGGACCAGGCCGCGACGCTGCCGGTGCTGCGCCCGCTGATCGGCTGGGAGAAGCAGGAGATCATCGACCAGGCCCGGGCGCTCGGCACGGCGGAGATATCCGTCCTGCCGGACGAGGACTGCTGCAGCCTGCTCGCCCCGCCCCAGGTGAGCACCGGGGCGCGGCTGGGCCAGCTGCGGGCCGTGGAGAAGCGCCTCGACCTGGACGAGGTGGTCGAGGCGCTGCTCGCGAACGTGCAGGTGATGCGGCCCGGCCAGGAGGACGAGCCCGCGCCGGTCGCCGACGCCGGCTGTTCCGTGCCCTCCTGAGCCCGACCCCGACCCCGGTGCCGGCCCGCTACACGCTGGCCGGGACCGGCCGCTGGCCCGGCCCGTCGTACTGGGCCAGCGGGCGGATCAGGGCGTTGTGGGCGAGCTGTTCGGTGATGTGGGCGGTCCACCCGGTGATCCGGCTCATCACGAAGATCGGGGTGAACACCGGGGTGTCGAAGCCCATCAGGTGGTAGGCCAGCCCGGCCGGGTAGTCGAGGTTGGGGTGGATGCCCTTGCGCTCCAGCATCGCCCGGCGCAGGGCGGCGTGCAGGGCGGCCAGCCGGGCGGCCTCGGGGTCGGCCGAGCCCGCCACCAGGCGGTCCAGGGCGGCCTGCATGATCGGGACCCGGGAGTCCCCGTGCTTGTAGACGCGGTGGCCGAACCCCATGATCTTGCGCTTGGCGGCCAGCGCCTCGTCCAGCCAGTCGGCGGCCCGGGCCGGATCGCCGATCTCGTCCAGCATGTGCATCACGGCCTCGTTGGCGCCGCCGTGCAGCGGGCCCTTGAGCGCGCCGATCGCGGCGGTGACGGCGCTGTAGAGGTCGGAGAGGGTGGAGGTGACCACCCGGGCGGTGAACGTCGAGGCGTTGAAGCTGTGTTCGGCGTACAGCACCAGGGAGATCTCGAAGCAGCGGACCACCTCGGGGGCGGGCACGGTGCCGAAGCACATGTGGAAGAAGTTCTCGGCGTAGCCGAGCTCCGGGTCGGGCGCGATCGGGGCCAGGCCGCGGCGGCGGCGCTGGTCGGCGGCCACCACGGTGGGCAGTTTCGCCAGCAGGGTCAGGGACTTGGCGAGGTGGGGGGCCGGGCGGCCGTCGTCCTCGGTCGGGTCCTCGGCACCGAAGAAGCTGACGGCGGTGCGCAGCACGTCCATCGGGTGGCAGGTCTCGGGCAGCTTGGCCAGGACTTCGGCGGTGGTCCGGTCGAGCGGCCGCAGGGCGCGCTCCCGGGCCCGGAACTCGCGCAGCCGGGCCTCGTCCGGCAGGTCGCCGTACCACAGCAGGTAGGCGGTCTCCTCGAAGGAGCGGTGGGCGGCGAGGTCCTGGACCGGGTAGCCGCGGTAGGTCAGGGAGTTGGTCTCCGGGATGACGGTGGAGATCTCGGTGGTGTCGACGACGACACCGGCGAGGCCGCGATGGATCTCGGACATGGTGCTGGTGCCTCCGGTGCGTCAGGTGCCGGGCGGAAGGGTGAAGTCGAAGACGGCCGAGTCGAAGGCCGCGTACTCCTGGTAGCCGAGGAGTTCGTAGAGCCGGGAGCGGGGCTGCATGCGCGGGAGCAGGGAGGCCTGGGTGCCCTCGGCGGCGATGGTGCGCAGCCCGTCCTCGACCGCGCCCATGGCCAGGCGCAGCAGGGTGACCGGGTAGAGGGCGATGTTGTAGCCCAGCTCCTCCAGGGTGCGGGTGTCCAGCAGCGGGGTCTTGCCGAACTCGGTGAGGTTGGCGAGCAGCGGCACGTCGACCGCCTTGCGGAAGGCCTCGTACTCCGAGAGGTCGGCGAGCGCCTCGGGGAAGATCGCGTCGGCGCCGGCGTCGACGTAGGCCCTGGCCCGGTCGATCGCCGCGTCGAGTCCCTCGACCGAGCGGGCGTCGGTGCGGGCCATCAGCAGGAAGTCCGGGTCGCGCCGGGCGTCCACGGCGGCCCTGATCCGTCGGACCATCTCCTCCCGGGAGGTGATGGTCTTGCCGTCGAGGTGGCCGCAGCGCTTGGGGTTGACCTGGTCCTCCAGGTGCAGGCCGGCCAGCCCGGCGTCCTCCAGGAGCTGGACGGTGCGGGCCGCGTTCATCGGCTCGCCGAAGCCGGTGTCGGCGTCGATCAGGACGGGCAGGTCGGTGACCCGGGTGGTCTGCTGGGCCCGGGCGGCGATCTCGGTGACGGTGGTGAGGCCGATGTCGGGCAGGCCGAGGTCGGCGGCGAGGACGGCGCCGGAGAGGTAGACCGCGTCGAAGCCGGTGTCCTGGACGAGGCGGGCGGAGAGCGGGTTGATCGCGCCGGGGATGCGCAGCAGCCGTCCGGAGGCGAGCTGTTCGCGGAAGGTGCGGCGGCGCTGGGCGGGGGTGGTGCGGGTCTGCAGCAGGCGGGTGGGCGCCGGGCTGTCGGTCGCGGGGGTGTCGGGCGCAGGGGTGTCGGGCATCAGAACAGGCCCTTCGGGAGGGTCGCGTCGTACGTGCGGACGGCCTCGGTGTCGACGGCCGGGAACAGCTCGTCGAGGTCGGCCGCGTGCAGTTCGGCGAGGCCGGCAGCGGCGGTCAGGAAGCGGTCCTGCTGGGCGGGGGCCACGATGCCCTCGCTGAGCGTGCGGAACTTGCGCTGGTAGGCGGGCCGGTCGAAGGGCCGGGCGCCGGCCGGGTGGGCGTCCGCGACGGCCAGCTCGTCCTCGATCACCGACCCGTCGTCCAGGGTGATCACCACCCGGCCGCCGAAGGCCCGGCGCTCCGGGTCCGGGTCGTGGTACCGGCGGGTCCACTCCGGGTCCTCCACCGTGCTGATCCGCTGCCAGAGTTCGACGGTCTCCGGGCGGCGGGCGCGCTCGGGGGCGTAGGAGCGCTCGTGGTGCCAGACGCCGTCCTCCAGGGCGACGGCGAGGATGTACGGGATCGAGTGGTCGAGGGTCTCGCGGCTGGCCGTCGGGTCGAACTTCTGCGGGTCGCCCGCGCCGGAGCCGATGACGTTGTGGGTGTGGTGGCTGGTGTGCAGGACCACCGAGCGCACCCGCTCCAGCGGGCCCGTCTTCTCGCGCAGCCGCCGGGCCAGGTCGATGATCGCCTGGGCCTGGTACTCGGCGGAGTGCTCCTTGGTGTAGGTGTCCAGGATCGCCCGGCGCGGCTCGTCGGCCCCGGGCAGCAGCACGGTGTAGTCGGACTGCGGGCCGTCCAGCATCCAGGCGAGGAAGCCGTCCTCGCCCTCGTAGACCGGGGACGGCGAGGTCTCGCCGCGCATCGCCCGGTCCACCGCCTCGATGGCGGCCTTGCCGGCGAAGGCGGGCGCGTAGGCCTTCCAGCTGGAGATCTCGCCCTTGCGGGACTGCCGGGTGGCGGTCGTGGTGTGCACGGCCTGCTGAACGGCCTGGTACACGGTCTCCGTCGGCAGCCGCAGCAGGGTGCCGATGCCGCAGGCGGTGGCCGCGCTCAGGTGGGCGACGTGGTCGATCCGGTGCGCGTGCAGGCAGATGCCGCGCACCAGCGCCACGTGCACCTCGTACGCCGCGACGATGCCGCGCAGCAGGTCCGCGCCGGTGCGGCCGGTGTGCTGGGCGACGGCCAGCAGCGGCGGGATGTTGTCGCCGGGGTGGGAGTAGTCGGCGGCCAGGTAGGTGTCGTGGAAGTCCAGCTCGCGCACGGCCGTTCCGTTGGCCCAGGCCGCCCACTCGGGCGGGACCCGGTGCCCGGTGCCGAACACGGTCGCGCCGGGGGCGGTGGCCCGGTGGGCGGTGGCCTGGGCCCGGGCGACCGCGACCGGGCGCCGCAGCAGCGAGGCGACCGCGACGGAGGCGTTGTCGATGACCCGGTTGACGGCCATCGCCGCGCTCCCGGGGTCGAGCTCCTCGGTCGCGGTGGCGACGGCGGCGAGCTTCCAGGCGAGCTGCTCCTCGCGGGGCAGCCGGTCGGCGCTGGGGTGGACACGGACGTGGTGCTCGATCACGGGACTCCTCATGAGCGTGCGACTCAGGGGTTACGTGAACGAGCCTGCCCGCCGGACGGCCGGTGAACCAGCATGCCAAGGTGTGGAATCCGTACCCGATCGGTCTGCGAATCTGCGGATCCTGCGGACGGCGGTGTCCCGGGGCGCGCGGTCGGCCCGGGCGGCGGTCAGTCGCGCGTCCGGCAGTCGGCGCAGATCCCCGCCAGCTCGACGGTGTGCTGGACGTCCGCGAAGCCCGAGGTCGCGGCGACGTGGTCGGCCCAGGCCTCCACCGGGGCGGCGTCGACCGGTCGGCTGAGCCCGCACCGGCGGCAGATCAGGTAGTGCCGGTGGTCGGCGCCCGGCCGGTGCCGGAACAGCTTCTCGCCGTTGGTGTCGCGGACCACGTCGGCCCGGCCGACGGCGGCGAGCGCGGTCAGCGTGCGGTAGACGGTGCTCAGGCCGACCCGGGAGCCGGCGGTGAGCAGGCCCGCGTGCAGGAGCTGGGCGCTGACGAAGTCCTCGCAGGCCGCCAGGGCCCGGAGCACCTGAGCGCGCTGCGGGGTCAGCCGGCCGAGTCCGTCGTTCGGTGCGCTCCCGGGCCGCTCGCCCGGGCCCGGGGCCGGCCGGCGCTCGGACGCGCGGCGGAAGGCCTCGGTCAGCGCGCTGGTGGGCGCTTCGGTCACGGTCCACCCCCGGTTCAGGCCGGCACCGGGCGGGCGGCGCGGGCCGGGCGGATCAGGAAGGTGGCGGCGTAGACGGCAGCGGCGGTCGCCATGATGGCGAAGCTCGGCGGCAGCTTCGGCGCGGCCGCGCTGAGCAGCAGTCCGCCCCACATCTCCGCGACCGCGAGCCCGGCCGACAGTGCGAGCCCCCGGTACGGCCGGTCGGTGAGCCGGATCGCCGCACCGGCCGGGGCGGCCAGCAGGCCGAGCAGCAGCAGCGAGCCGACCGCCTGGGTGGCCTCGCCGGCCGTCGCGCCGACCAGGGCGAGGAAGGCGAAGCCGAGCAGCCGCACCGGCACACCGCGGGCGGCGGCCACTGCCTCGTCCAGGGTGGCGAACAGCAGCGGCCGGGCGATCAGCAGCAGGACGATGCCGGTCGCGCCCGCGACGGCGACGGCGACGGTGGTCTGACCGCCGTGCAGCCCGAAGATCGAACCGAACAGCACGCTCGTCCCGGCGCCGCCCTGCGCGGCGCTGCGGGAGGTGGTGTAGACGGTCAGGAAGAAGGCGCCCAGGCCGAGGATCCAGGCGAACACGCTGCCGATGACCACGTCGTCCGCCCGGCCCCGGCGGCCGAGCCCGCCGATCAGCAGGCCGACCCCGATCGTCCCGGCGAACAGCCCGAGCCGCAGGTCGTAGCCCCCGGCCAGGGCGGCCATCGCGCCGGTGAACGCGACGTGGCTGAGCGCGTCGCCGGTGAAGATCTGCGCCCGCAGGACCAGGAAGTACCCCACCAGGCCGCAGGCCAGCGCGATGAACGTCCCGGCGAGCAGGGCGTGTTGGAAGAACGGCTGGGTGATGACCGCGCTCATGCCGCGCCTCCGATCAGGGCGCCCGGCCGCGCCCGGCGGCCCACGGCCTCCCGGGCGAACCGCACCAGGTGCGCCAGCAGGTACCCGGTGAACGCGAAGCCGGTCACGAAGAAGCCCAGCGGGTACGGGTGGTAGTAGGCGGCGACCAGCCCCGCCCAGCAGGCCGCCAGGGCCAGCAGGACGGCCAGCGCGACGCTCAACCCGGGCCTGGCGGTGAGCTGTTGGGCGGTGGCGGCCGGGATCACCATCAGGGCGAAGACCAGCAGGGTGCCGGTGATCTGGCTCGCCTCGGCGGTGGCGGCGCCGAGCAGCACCAGGAACAGCGTGCCCAACAGCCGTACCGGCACGCCGCGTCCGGCCGCCACCTGCGGGTCGACCGAGGCGAACAGCAGCGGCCGTCCGATCACCGCCAGCACGGCCAGCACCAGGGCGCCGACCACGGCGAGGACCACCACCTGGCCGGTGGTGATGCCCAGGAAACTGCCGAACAGCAGCGCCGTCGGCCCCTCCAGCAGGCCCTTGTACAGGCTGATGAACAGGTAGCCGCAGGCCAGCGCGAAGGCCTGCACGGTGCCGGTGACGGCGGACTCCTCCGAGCCGCCGCGCCGCAGCGCCGCTATCGCCAGCGCGGCGGCGACGCAGAAGCCGAAGTAGCCCAGCGTGGTGGAGAACCCGGCCAGCACCGCCAGCGAGGCGCCGGGGAAGGCCGCCACGGACAGCGTGTGCCCGGCGAAGGTCTGCCGGCGCAGCACCATGAACCAGCCGACGACGGCGCAGACCACGGCGACCACCAGGCCGGCCCGGAAGGCGTTGACCATGAAGTCGTAGGACCACATGTCCCGGAAGTCGGCGACCAGGTTCCAACCGAGGACCGGGGCGGTCGCGTCAGACGCCAGCAGCACGGCCGCCTCCGTTCCCGGTCCCGCTCCCGCTTCGACGGGCGTGGTCGGCGTGCCGGTCGGTGTGCACGGCCGGGGCCTCCGGCTGGCCGACGACGACCAGCCGGCCGTCGCTGGTGCGCAGCACCTCGACCGGCGTGCGGTAGAGCCTGGTCAGCGTCCCGGTGGTGATCACCTCGGCCGGGGTGCCGGAGAGGGCGCCGCCCTCGGCGATGTACACCACCCGGTCCAGCTGGTGCAGGATCGGGTTCACGTCGTGCGCGACCATCACCACGGACACCCCCTCCTGGTGGCAGATCCGGCCCAACAGGGCGGCGATCGCCGCCTGGTTGGGCAGGTCCAGGCTGTCCAGCGGCTCGTCCAGCAGCAGCACCCGGGGGCGCCGTATCAACGCCTGGGCGATCAGCAGCCGCTGCTGCTCGCCGCCCGAGCACTGGCCGATCGGCCGGTCGGCGTAGGCCGTGGCGCCGACCAGCTCGACCACCTCCTCGACCCGCCGGCGCGCGGCCCGGTGCTTCGCGCGGTTCAGGAACGGGACGGGGATCCCCCACAGATCCCCGTCCAGTCCCAGCCGCACCACGTCCGTCCCGCGGACGCGGACGCTCGGGTCGAAGGTGCGGCGCTGCGGGAGGTAGCCCACCGCGGCGTTGCGTTCGCCCGGGGCCGCGCCGAGCACCCGGACCTCGCCGGCGGCCGGCGGCAGCAGTCCCAGCACCACCTTGACCAGGGTCGACTTCCCCACCCCGTTGGGGCCGAGCACGGCGGTGAACTCCCCGGCCCCCACGGTCAGATCGACACCCGACCAGAGGGTCCGCCCGCCCACCCGCACGGCCGCCCCGCGGAGCGACAGCACCGGCTCCGCGCCGGGCTCGGTGCGCTCCCTTGTCGTACGGACCTTCTCGGTCGGGTGGATACTCACTTGCCCGTCGCCTGCTTCAGCGCGTCGGCGATGCCCTGGAGCTCCTGGGTCTGCCAGTCCTGGAAGGTGGCGTTCGCCGGGGCGAGGGTCTCGGTGACCTGGGCGACCGGGATGCCCTGCGCCTTGGCGGCGTCGACCTGGGCGACCACGTCCGGGTTGGAGTTCTGGGTGTTGTAGACGTAGATCTTGATCTGCTTGCCGGCGATCTGCTGGTCGATGGCGGCCTTGTCGGCGGCGGTCGGGTCGGTGCCCTCGCTCTCCGCGTCCAGGAAGGTCTCGGGGGTGAGCATCTTCAGGCCCACGCTCTCCGCGAGCGGGGTGACGATCGACTCCGAGGCGCCGATCGGGGTGCCCGCGTACGTGGCCTTGATGCCGGCCTCGAGCTGGTGGTACTTGGCCAGGGTCTGGGTGGTGAAGGTCTTCTGCTGGGTGTCGAAGTAGGCCGCGTCGGCCGGGTCGATCTTCTTGTAGTCGGCGGTGATCCGGTCGATCACCCGGGCGACGCTCTCCGCCGAGTACCACTGGTGCGGGTTGTCGCCCTCCTTCTTGCCCAGCAGGTCGCCGACCTTGAGCGCGGTGCGGGCGGAGGCCGGGTTGGCGGCGAGCAGCTTGTCCGTCCAGGCGTCGTAGCCGATCCCGTTGCTGATCACGTAGTCCGCGCCCGCGACGGTGCGGCCGTCGGCGGCGGTCGGCTCGTAGGAGTGCGGGTCGGTGTCCGGGTTGGTGATGATGCTGGTCACCTTCACGTGGTCGCCGCCGAGCTGGCCGGCTATCGAGCCCCAGAAGTTCTCCGCGGCGGTGACCTGGATGACCTTCGAGCTGCCGCCGGAGGCGCTCGAACCGGTGGCCGCGGTCTTCGCCGGGGAGGAGGTCGAGCAGGCGGTGGCCGTCGCGAGCGTGGCGACGGCGGCGACGCCGAGGACGACCCTGCGGGGCGTGCGGCGGGACTGGGCGGTGCGCATGGGCGGGCTACTCCTCGCGGGCCTGCCGGCCCGGCCCTGCGGGCGGGGTCCGGCGTCGGTGGACACCGCCCACCCTAGGTGGAAACGATTTTCACAACCAGGGCGATCAAGGCGGAGATGGAAATCATTGCCAAAACTTGGCGAAGGGTGGAGCCGGGCTCGACCCCGGGCATCGACCACCCAGGGCTGAGGCCACCGCCGCGTCGGTCCGCCACCCCGTCCGGCCTCCGGGGCGCCGCCGTCCGCGAGGGCCACCGCGCGCAGGGCGGCGGCAGGGCGGGTGACGGCTCCGGTCGGCGGCCCGGGCACCCGGGCGAGCAGCAACCGGCGCGACTCCTGCGGGCCGGTACCCGCGCCGGTCGCCCAACCACGTGCGATTCCCGTGCAGTTCAGCTCCGGTCCGGGCCGCGCTCCGTCCGTGGGCTCACCAGCATCCGGATGTCCTCGGCCGCCCAGAGGACGAACCGCTCGACCGGCACCACCGGGTGCCCCGGCACGGGCCGGAAGCGGAGGCGCTTGAGCAGCACCGCCAGCAGCAACAGGGCCTCCAGGGTGGCCAGTCGGGCCCCCTCGCAGGCGCGCGGACCCATCCCGAAGGGGATCCAGGCCAGCCGGTGCCGCCCGGCCGACTCCTCCGGGCCGAACCGCTCGGGCCGGAAGCGCTCCGGCTCCGGCCAGTACGCGGGGTTCAGGTGGACGGCCCAGATCGGGAGGAAGACCACCGCCCCGGCCGGCAGCCGGTACGGGCCGACGGTCAGCGGCTCAGCCGTCCGCCGGGCACCGTAGGGGCCGGGCGGACAACGGCGCAGCGACTCCTTGAGCACCGTCTCCAGGTACGGCAGCCGGTGCAGGTCGGCGTGGTCCGGCGCGGCGCGGTCACCGAGGACGCGGTCGAGTTCGGCGGTGACCCGCCCGGCCGCGCCGGGGTGCCCGGCGAGCAGGTGCAGGGTCCAGGAGACGGCCACGCCCGTGGTGTGGTGGGCGGCCAGCAGGACGGTGAGGACGGTGTCCCGGATCCGCGCCGGGTGCTCACCGGCCTCGACCAGGGCGCCGATCAGATCGCTGCGATCGCCGCCGGGACCGCCCCCTCGGTGGGCCGCGACCGCCCGGTCGACGGTCCGCCGCAGGACGGCGAGTGCCCGGCCGGTCCGTTCCCCGTCCTCTGCCGGGGCCGCCGCACCCGGCGGCCGGTACAGCCGCTCCAACTGCTCGGCGAGCACCGTCTCGAAGGCCTCGACCACGCCGTCCGGGTCCTCGACCTCGCCGCCCAGCGCGAAGGCGCAGATCATCCGCAGCGAGAGCGCGGTGAGCTCCCGCTGGAGTTCCACCGGCCGCCCTGCGGGCAACGCGGCCCAGCGGTCGGCGAGTTCGGTCGCCAGGGCCGTGAAGCGGGCGAAGTGCCGTTCGTGCGCGGGCCGTCCGGCCAGCACGCCGAGCAGCAGCCGGCGCCACGGCTCGTGCTCGTCGGCCGGGAGGACCTGGAGGTTGCCCGCCTCGAACAGCGGGTCCAGGAAGGAGAACAGCCGCTCCGGCCGCTCGTCGAGACCGACGGCGGCCTCCAGCAGCACCGGGTCGGCGATCGACACGGCGGTGTCGGCGCCGGGCAGTTGGAAGCGCGCCACCGGACCGTACTCGGCGTGCAGCCACAGCTGGTAGGTGTGCAGTCCGCCCGCCCGCGCGATGGCGCCCACCCCGCCGTCCGGACGGGGCTCGGGACCGGGGATGTTCAACGGACCTCCTGAGGACGGCCGGCGCTCCTCGAATGCGCTCCTCGATGTTTCTCCGGCGCACGATCCCGCATGCGCGCACGGGGCGCAATCTTTTTGATCATATGAGTATTTGTCTTCCATTTTTCGATCCGGCCGAATCGCGGAAAACCAGGAGGAGCAGCAGACATCACGAGGAGGTGGGGCGCGATGGTGGACGTCGAACGATTGCTGGCCGACTGCCTCCAGGACGTTCGCGGCGTTCCGCGGGAAACAGTACCGGTCGGTTCCGCGGACCCCGGGTACGAAGCCGCGCGTCGCACCTTCCTGGCCGCCGGACTCGCCGCGCTGCGCGGCGACCGGCCGGAGGACGGCTGGGTCCAGCTCAACCTCGCTCCCGGCCCGACCGCGCCGCACCGGACGTACCGCGCCGTCGCGGACACGGCCCGCGAGTTGATCGCCGCCGGCGCGGCCCGCTCCTTCTTCTTCATGCACAAACCACCGGGACTGCGGGTCCGGTTCGAGGTGGGCCACCCGGATTCCGGGGACCCGACCGGGGAACTGCACGGGGACCGGGGCGAGGAACTGCGGACGGAACTGCGTGCGGAACTCATCCGCCGCTTCCGTGCGGTGGACGGCTGGTCGGCTCCGCCGCGGTGCGGGAATTACGAGCCGGAGACCTATCTCTTCGGCGGCCCGCGGTCGATGCGGTACGTCCACGACCTGTTCACGGTGGATTCCCTGGCCTGGCTCGACCACCACGACGCCGCCGCCGCACCGGGCCGGCCGGAGGCGCTCGCGGACTGGCGGTTCTCCCTGTACCTCCTCGGTGAACTCCTCGACGGCCTCGGCATCGTCGGCTGGGAGCACCGCGGGGTCTGGCAGGTGCTGCGGGACGACATCGGGCGCCGGCTGGGCGCCGAGCCGGACGACGACACCCGGCGGGCCGCCGCGGGCATCCGCGCGGTCTGGCGGACCGGCCGCGCCGACCTGCTCGCGTCGCTCCCGCCGCTGCGGCGGGCGGCGGTCGAGGCGGACGGCAGCGCCGTGCGCCGGGCCGCCGAGGCCTGGCGCACCGGCTACTTCGACTCCGGTGAGGCGGTGATCGGCCCGCGCCGGGCCGCCGCCCACTACGTCGTCTTCCACTGGAACCGCGGGCGGCTCTCACTGGCCCGGCAGAGCCTGCTGACCCACGCGCTCGCCGACGAAGGGGGGTTCTGACGTGGACGTGGACGTGGACATGGACGTGGACGTGGGCGAGGCCCCCGGGCCGGCCGGCACGGCGCTGCTCCGGGTGGCCGGCCTCCCGCTGGAGGCGTGGGCGGCGGCGGGCAACCCGGAGCTGTTCGCCCGCCTCGCCGACCTCACCCGGCAGGACGACCGGCGGGCCGGGCGATCCCGGGCGCTGGCCGAGCAGTTGGGCACCGCGGTGGTGCCGCACCCCGACCTCACCCCCGCCGACCGCCGCGCCGTACTGGCCCTGCGCCGCCGGCTGCACTCCGGCGCCGCACCGGGCCCGGCCGACTGCGGACTGCTCGGGCGGCTGCCCGCCGCCCGCGACCTCGTCGCGGACGCCGTACGGCTGGGCGAGGAGGCCGCGTCGGTCCCCGCCGTCCTGCGGCGGCTGACGGACGCGGTGGCGGACGAGCGCGAGCGCGTCGATGCGCTGGGCTGGTCCCTGGTCCGCGCGTCCCCGGTCATGCGGGACTTCCTGGACGGCACGGAGCCCGGCGCCGCCGACGACGTCCACGGACGCCTGGCCGCGGGCGAGTCCTGGGGCGGGAAACGGCTGCGCAAGCGGGCGGCGTACGTGTGGCGGGCGCTCGGGCGGGCCGCGGCGAAGACCACCCCGCGCGGCTGGGTCGGCCAGGTCACCCTGGTCCCGGTCGCCCCGCCGGACGGCACCGGGGGTGACGACGGAGCCCTGCTGCGTCTCCTCCCGCCCGGCGCGCTCCTCGGCGGGGTCGCGGCCGAGGCCGTCGAGAACGTCCACGGGGTGCGCGCCCGGCTCGGCGGCCTGGACCTGCGGACAGCGGACCCGGCCACGCTGCTGGCCCTGGCCCCGCTGCACTTCCTCCAGCCGACGGACGGCCCCCCGGGCACCGGGGTCCTGCGCTGCTGGGTGATCGACCCGCGCGAACGCACCCGGATGCGCCGGGTCGTCCTGCGGCGCACCCTCCCGCTGGACGCCGTCCTGGCCCGACTCGGCGGCGGACCGCTCCCGTTGGCCGACCTCGAAGCGGCGCTGCTGGGCCCGGCCGCGACCCCGGCGGACACCCCCGCGACGGTGCTGCGCGGCTTCCTCGCGCACCTGCTCGGCCTCGGTGTGCTCCAGGCCTGCGAACCCCCGCGCCGCCTCACCACCGGCTGGCGCCCCGCCGCGGACCTCCGCGCGGGCGGCCCCCTGCCGCAGCCGGTGCCGGACGCCGGTGCCGACTCCGGCCCCACCCATGCCTCCTCCGCCGACACCGCCCGCACGTGGTTCACGGACTCCTACCGCAGCACCGCCTCGGCGGTGTCCGGCGCGGCCGCCCGCCAGGTGGAACGGGCCCTCGGCACCGCCGCCCGGGTGGCCTGGCTGCGGGAGGCCGACCGGCTCGCGGGGCCCGACCCGCACCGGCTGCCGGCCGCCCTGGCGGACCTCACCGAACGGCCGTGCCCGCTCGGCGAGCTCCTCGCCCGCTGCCTGCCCGACGACGACGCCCCGCCGGCGCAGCCGCTGCGCCGCCAGCCGGGCTGGCACCCCGCCGAGGCCCCCGGTTCCGGCTACGCCGCGCTGCTGGCCCACCTGGCCGCCCGGGCCGACGCCGCGGCGGTGGACCTGGACGACGACCTGCTGGACGCGCTCGGCGCGCCCCCGGCCGCGACGGCCCTGCCGCCCTGGCCCCTGGACTGCCTGCTGCGCCCGCTCCCGGGGCCCGGCCCGGTCGCGGTCCTGGAGACGGCCTCACCGGCGGGCGTGCTGGACGCCCGGTTCGCCGACGCGCTGCACACCCTGCACGACGGCTACCGCAGTCTGCGCGACTACCGGGCCTTCCTCGCCGCCGTGGAGCGGCGGTCCGGGGCGCGCTTCGTCGAGCTGCTGGTGCCGCCGCTCGCCGAGCGCGCCGCCAACGCCGTCCGACGGCCGGTCACCACCGGCTGGTGGACCGGGGACCCCGATCCGCTGCCCTACCAGGGCCGGGACGGCCTGACCGCCCGCTACCTGCCGCTCGACCGGATCACCCTGCGCCGGGCCGGCACCCGGATCATCGCCGAGGCCGACGGCTGCCGGCTGCTGCCGGTCCACCACGCCACCCGCACGCCGCTGCCCCCGTACGACGTCCTGACCCGGCTGTTGCTGCCCGCGGGCCACCCGGCGTGCTCCCGCCTGATCCGCCTGGACGGTCTGGAGGGTGCCTTCCCCGCCCCGGAGCGGCTGCCCCGGGTGACCGTCGGCGGCGGCGCCCTGGTGATCGCCCCCGCGCTCCGGCGGGTCCCGGCCGCCCGGCTGTGGCGGCCCGGCGACGACGACCTGACCAAGGTGCGCGCCCTCGCCGGGCTCACCCGCGACGCCGGGTTGCCCCGCTTCGCCTTCGTCCGGGCCGCGGCCCAGGCGAAGCCGGTGCCCGTGGATTTCGCGGCGGTGACCACGGTCGCCCTGCTGGAACGTATCTGCACCCGCCACCCCGGCGCGGACCTGCTGGTCGAGGAGATGCTCCCGGCCCCCGACGGGCTGCTGCTGCGCGACCCGGCACACGGCGGCGCCGCCGTCGCCGCCCAACTCCTGCTCCGCCTGCCGCTCGGCCGGGCCGCCGAAGAACTCGCGGAACCCGCCGTCGCCGCCCTGCGCGGCGAACCCGACGTCCCCGGTACGCCCGCTCCCCGTGGGCGGGCCACCGGGGCGGTCCACACCGAACACCGCTCCTGAAGGAGGAACCATGCCCGAGATCACCGCGCTCACCGACCTCGACGCCCTCATCGGCGACCTGGACGCCCGCATCACCGAGACCACCCTGCCCACCCCCGAGGCCAGCACCGCCGGCTGCAGCGGCCTCTGCACCGTCCTGGCCTGCGACACCGTCGCGCTCTGTACCGGGGTGCTCTGCTGACCACCCCCCAGGCCGTCCGGGGCCTCCCCCGGACGGCCCCCTCGGCCCCCGGCCCCGCAAGGGACCGGCCCGCGCCGGGCCCCACACCGAACACCGCTCCTGAAGGAGGAACCATGCCCGAGATCACCGCGCTCACCGACCTCGACGCCCTCATCGGCGACCTGGACGCCCGCATCACCGAGACCACCCTGCCGACCCCCGAGGCCAGCAGCGGCGGCTGCAGCGGCCTCTGCACCGTCGCGCTCTGCGACACGGTGCTGCTCTGCACCGGGGTGTACTGCTGACCACCCCCCAGGCCGTCCGGGGCCTCCCCGGACGGCCCCCGGACGGCGGCCCCCGACGGCCGCCGCCACCGGCGCTCCGCCCGGCCCGCGTCAGCCGCCGGGGCGGAGCACCGCCCCGCACCTCCCGAGGAGTCGTCGTGCCGCACCACACCGCGAGCGCCGAGAGCACCGGCACCGCCGCCAGCCGACTCGCCGTCCGGCTCCTCGACGCCTGGTCGGCCCGGCCCCGCACGGAACCGGCGGGCGCCGAACTCCCCTCCGACCCGGGCGTCCCCGTCCTGGCCGCCCTGCTGCACGCCACCGGTGATCCGGAGGCCGAGCGGTCCGCGGCCCGGGCCGTGGCGGTGTGGGCCCGCGACGCCGGCCGGGGGCCCGCCCACTGCGGGTTGTACGACGGCGGGCTGGCCGGAACGCTGGTGGGCCTGCGCCTGGGCGCCGGGGTCCACCCGGGCCTGACCCCGGTCGCCGACCGCCTCCGCGACCACCTGGTCCGCACCGCGCCGACCCTCGGCCACCGCCGCGAGCGCGTCGCCTTCCCGGACTACGACCTCATCGTCGGCCCCTCGGGCACGCTGCTCGCCCTGACCGCGGGCTCCAGCCCCACGCCGGCCCAACTCGGCCCGTTCGCGGACCACTTGACCGAGCTGTGCGACGCCGACGCACTGCCCCGGCTGCGCACCGGACAGTACGCCGGCCATCCGAACCTGGGCTGGCTCGACGGCCGGATCAACACCGGCACGGGCCACGGCGTCGCGGGCGTCGTCACCGCCCTCACCGCCGCACTGCGCCGACTCGGACCGGCGCCCGGGCTGGCGTCCGCCCTGGGCCGCGCGACCCGGTGGCTGGTGCGGCAGTCCTTCGACGACGCCCGCTCCATCCGCTCCTGGGACGGCGCCGGGCTCGACGACGCCCCGCCGCCCGCCGGAGCCCGCGCCCGCCAGGCCTGGTGCTACGGCACGCCCGGTGTGTCCTGGGCGCTGTGGGACGCCGCCGACGCGCTGGGCGACCGGGAGACCGCCGACTGGGCCGCCGCGGCCTTCACCTCGCTCGCCGAACGCTACGACGAGCGGTTCCACCTGTTCGGCGACCGCCCGAGCGACCTGCTGGCCCTGTGCCACGGGGCCTCCGGCGTCCTGGCGGTGGCCGACACCTTCGCCCGTCACGCCGCCCTGCCCGCCGCGGCCGCGCTGCGGGCCCGGCTGCTCACCCACCTGCGGACCCGCCTGCCCGAGGTGGCAGCCCTCGGCGCGACCGGCATGGGCCTGCTCGGCGGGGCCGCCGGGCCGCTGTGCGCCCTGCTCACCGCGGACCACGACGCCGCACGGACCTGGCTGCCCTGCCTCGGTCTGCGCTGAGCCGGCGTGCACCGGCCCGGACCGGTCGGCGGATAATGGCCGGACCGTCGGCGGAGCCCGCCACGGCACGGAGCGAGCGAGAGGCAGTGCACGGATGACCTGGGAGGCAGGCCGACGCGTCAGGCTGACGGAGGACCTCGCGATCGGCGAGGCCGTCACCGGGGAGCCGGGGACGTCGGCGGCCGTCGTCGGGTTCCTGTCGCTCGGCGCCGGGGCCGAGGGCACCGTCGAGCGGGTGGACGGGGAACTCCCGGAGAGCGAGGGGGTGCGCGAGTACCAGCGGCTCAGGGCGCTCCTCGACGACTACGGGCACACCATGCCGACGGCCAGCCGGGAGCGGCTGGCCGGCGAAATCACCGCGCTGGAACCGGAGTGGGCCGCACACCGGGAGCGCGGCGCCCTGGTGACGCTCCGGGTGCGGCTGGACAACGGCTTCGTCCTCGACGGGGTGCACCAGGACGTCCTGGCCGTGCTCTGAGGGGGGCCCCTCCGGTCCGGCCGTGCGCACGGTGCGCACCCTGGCCGGGGGCGGGCCGAACTGGGAGCATGACCCCATGCGCATACTGATCATGGGTGGAACCCGGTTCGTCGGCCTGCACTTCGCCCGGGCCGCGCTCGCCGCCGGACACGACGTCACCGTGCTGCACCGGGGCCGGTCCGGCGCCGACCTGCTCCCCGAGGCCACCCACCTCATCGCCGACCGGGACGCGGACCTGTCCGTACTGAGCGGCCTGCGCTGGGACGCCACCGTCGACGTGAGCGCCTACTTCCCGCGCCAGGTACGGGAGTTGGCCGACGCCCTCGACGACCCGGGCGCGGCCGGGCGCTACCTGCTGGTCTCGTCCGTCGCCGTCTACGACACCCCGGACGCACCGGGGTACACCGAGGACTCCCCGCTGCTCCCCGCCGACGGCCCCGAGGCCGACGAGATCACCGTCGACAGCTACGGCGTCCTGAAGGTCCAGTGCGAGCGGGCCGCGCGGGAGCGCTTCGGCCCGGACGTGCTGCTGGTGCGCCCGACCTATGTGATCGGCCCGCAGGACTACACCCACCGCTTCGACCACTGGGTGCAGCGACTCGCCCGGGGCGGCGAAGTCCTGGCCCCGGGACGGCCCGACGCCCCGCTCCAGGTCGTCGACGCCCGGGACCTCGCCGACTGGATGCTCACCCTGCTCACCCGGGACGCCTCCGGCGCGTACCACGCGGCGACGCCCCCGACCGGCACGATCGGCGAGCTCCTGGACGCCGTGGCCTCCGCCGTCGCCCCGCCCGGCACCAGCCTCAGCTGGGTCGGGGACGACTTCCTGCAGGCCGCCGGCCTCGACAACCGCGCGCTGCCGCTCTGGACGACCGACCCGCTGTCGCTGGCCACCCGCACCGCCGATTCCGCCGCCGCCGTGGCCACCGGCCTGCGGCTGCGCCCGATCGCGGACACCGCCCGCGACATAGCCCCCTTCGAGCCGCTGCCCGCGGCGCTACCCCCGGAGCGGGAGGCCGCGCTGCTCGCCGACTGGGCGAAGTACCGGGCCGAGAGCGGCCGTTGACCCCAGGGACGACGGAGGGCCGCCACCTGGGTGGCGGCCTTCCGCACGGTCAGCTGTGCTTCCAGGCCACCGAGAAGGAACTGCCCCCGCTCAGCCCGGAGGTGGCGGCCCGGGTGACACCGCCGGAGGCCATGGTGATGGCATCGGGGTGGAAGCCGCCCAGGCTCCGGCCGTTGGCGCTGGCGCCGCTGAACGCGACCGAGTGGAAGTCGGAGAGCGGGAGCACCCCGGTGGAGCTGGACGGGGCCTCGGCGATCACCTCGGCGGAGGCCAGGGCGGCGCTGCGCAGGGCCTTGGTGACGGTGCGCTTCCAGCCCGCCGTGGTGTCGGCGAGGGTGAGGGTGAAGGAGCCGCTGCCGTTGGTGGTGACGCTCGCGGTGAAGTGGTCGCCGGGCCGGACGGCGTTGCTGAAGTTGACCGGGTAGGCCGGGTACATCTCGTACCACGAGGAGTACACCGGGGAGCCGCCGGAGCAGTCGGCCTCGGTGCCGGTCTGCTCGACGGTGCTGCTGCCGTCGCCGTCGAGGCCGACCCAGAAGCTGGACCAGGTGGCGGCGCCGGTGCAGGACACCGCGGGCTGCACCCAACTGGCACTGACGCTGGTGAACTTGCTGCCGGTGGCGGCGTAGCCGGACCAGTTGCCGCTGGTGCTGTTGCGCAGGCCGCCGCCGTGGTGGGCGAGCGGGGCCTGCACGACGGTGGGGGCGGTGGCGGCGACGGCCGGGGCGGCGGTGCCCAGCAGGGTCAGCAGGGCGGTGGACACGGCGAGGGCGTGCCGACGGGCTTCGGACATGGCTACTCCTGGGTGAGGGCGTGGAGTTGACCGAGCGTCGACAAAGGTAGACCCGTCGCACCGGACCCGGAGGTCACGGGGGCATAACGAAGCGGCCCCCGACACCGCATCCGAAGGGCCTCACCTCCCCGGGGGCCTACCCGACCCCGACGGGCCGCGCGCCGCTACGGACCCGCAGGCCCCCGTCGGACACCCCCGCCGTCAACAGGCCTGCCGCGTCACGGTCGTGGCGGTCCGGTCCGCCGTCCGCAGCCGCGCTCCGGCGCCGTCCGGCGCCGCCGCCCTCACTCGGCGGCAGGCGCCGCGGGCGCCGCCGGAGCGACGGGAGTGGCGGGAGCGGCGTCGTGCTCGGCGAGCATCGCGCGGGTGAATCCGAAGAAGTACGTCGCCAGGAACCCCACCAGGTAGCCGGTCAGCAGCCCGCCCCCGTAGACGGCGGCACTCACGGCCATCCCGTGCGGGCCCGCCAGCAGCGGGAACAGCGCCCAGCCGGACGGGCCGACGGCCGTCGAGCCGACCGCGTCGCCGAGTTGGCCGGCGACCCCGACGAAGGCCCCGCCCGCGGCGCCGCCCACGCAGGCGGTGATGAACGGGCGGCCGAGCGGCAGCGTGACCCCGTAGACGAGGGGTTCGCCGACGCCGAGCAGGCCGGCCGGCAGCGCGGACCGGATGGTGGCCCGGACGGAGGCGTTGTGCCGCAGTCGCAGGTAGACGGCGGCGGCGCAGCCGACCTGCCCGGCCCCGGCCATCGCGAGGATCGGCAGCAGCACGGTGGAGCCCTGCTGCTGGATCAGGGTGGTGTGGATCGGGATCAGCGCCTGGTGCAGGCCGAGCATCACCAGCGGCAGGAAGAGGCCGCCGAGCACCAGTCCGGCGAGCAGCCCGCCGTGGGCGAGCAGCCAGGTCGCGGCGTGGCCGATGGCCGTGGAGACCTCCCCGGCCAGGAACATCAGGCCGTACAGCGCGGCCAGCCCGCCGAGCAGGACGGTGACGGTCGGGGTGACCAGGACGTCCAGGGCGGCGGGCACGATCCGCCGGGTCCACCGCTCCAGTCGGACGGCGAGCAGCGCGGCGCCGAGCGCCCCGACCACGCCGCCCTGCCCGGGGGTGAGGTGGTGGCCGAAGGCCTCCACCTTGGCCACCCCCGCGTAGACGATCACACTGGCCACGGCCCCGCCCAGCACGGGCGTACCGCCGAACTCCTTCGCGGTGTTGTAGCCGACGAAGACGGCGAGCAGCGACATGAAGCCCGAGGACACCGCCCCGAGTGCGGCGACCAGTGCGGGCGCCCAGCCGAGGTTGGCCAGCGCCCCGGACAGGGCGGCGACGATCCCGCAGCCGATCAGGGCCGGGATCAGCGGGACGAAGATGTCGGCGATCCGGCGCAGCGCCCGCTTCACCGGGGTCGCGTTGCGCACCGCGGCCTCGGCCCGGAGCCGCGCACCGCGCGCGGCGAGCTGCTCGGCGGTGGGCCCGGCGGGCTCCCCGGCCCGTCCTCCGGCCGACTCTCCGGCGGGCTCCCCGGCCCGCTCCCGGACAGGCGCCCCGGCCGCCTCCCCGACGGGCTCCCCGGCCTGTCCCGCGGCGGCGGGCGGCGCGCCCTCCGTCCAGCCGGCGGCGGCCAGCAGTCGGCGCAGCCGGTCGGTGACCCCGGCGACCGCGCCCGGGCCGAGGACGATCTGGTAGGTGTCGTCGTCCACGGTGCCGAGGACGGCCGGCAGCGCCGCGAGCCCCGCCCGGTCGACCAGGGAGCGGTCCACCAGGCCCAGCCGCAGCCGGGTCATGCAGTGGGCGACCGAGCGGATGTTGGCGGCTCCGCCGACCAGCGGGAGGATCGCCTCGGCCACGGAGCGGTTCTTCTCGTCGGACATGCCAGGGGTGGTACCCGGATCGTCCGGGTGCGCAACCGGGGCCGGGAGGGCGTGGCCCGGGACGGCTCCGGGGGCCCGCGCGCTCCGAACGCGCCCTTCCGGTCGAACGCGCGCCCGGACTATCGTTAGGTGGCGGAAGCTATCGATGTCCCGTTCGGATTCCCGCTCCACATCCCACTCCCATCCGCCGGCCGGCTCGGGCCGGGCCGGCCAGCAGGAGGCAGCAGTGGCGACACGACTCTCCGGCGGCAGCAGAACCGGCCGGCCGCGGCCCGCCCGTACCGGGGTGGACCCGGACCATCCCCGCTACAAGTGGGTGGCCCTGTCCAACACCACGCTCGGCACCCTGATCGCCACCGTGAACGCCTCGATCGTGCTGATCTCGCTGCCCGCGATCTTCAACGGCATCGGCCTGGACCCGCTGGAGCCCGGCAACGTCAGCTACCTGCTGTGGATGCTGATGGGCTACATGCTGGTCACGGCCGTCCTGGTGGTGACCCTCGGCCGGCTGGGCGACATCCACGGCCGGGTCCGGATCTACAACGCGGGCTTCCTGATCTTCACCCTCACCTCGGTGGCCCTCTCGCTCGACCCGCTGCACGGCGGGCCGGGCGCGCTGTGGCTGATCGGCTGGCGGGTGGTGCAGGCGGTCGGCGGCTCGATGCTGATGGCCAACTCGGCGGCGATCATCACCGACGCGTTCCCGGTCCGCCAGCGCGGTACGGCCCTCGGGGTCAACATCGTCGCGGGCATCGCCGGGTCCTTCATCGGCCTGGTGCTGGGCGGGCTGCTGGCCGAGTGGAACTGGCGGTCGATCTTCTGGGTCAACGTGCCGATCGGCGTGCTCGGCACGGTCTGGGCCTACCGCTCGCTGCGCGAGACCGGGGTGCGCCGGCCGGCCCGGATCGACTGGTGGGGCAACATCACCTTCGGCGTCGGCCTGACCGCCCTGCTCGCCGCGATCACCTACGGCATCCAGCCGTACGGCGGCCACACCATGGGCTGGACCAACCCGTGGGTGCTGGCCGGGCTGTTCGGCGGGGTGGCGCTGCTCGCGGTGTTCTGCCTGGTCGAGTCCCGGACGGCGGAACCGATGTTCCCGCTCTCGCTCTTCCGCGACCCGGTCTTCACCGGGGGGAACGCGGCCACCCTGCTGGGCTCGATCGCGCGCGGCGGGCTGCAGTTCATGCTGATCATCTGGCTCCAGGGCATCTGGCTGCCGCTGCACGGCTACGACTACGCCGACACCCCGCTCTGGGCGGGCATCTACCTCGTTCCGCTGACCGTGGGGTTCCTCGCCGCCGGGCCGATCGCCGGTTACCTGTCGGACCGTGCCGGGGCCCGGTTCTTCGCGGCCGGCGGACTGATGGTGATGGCGTTCTCGTTCGCCGGGCTGCTCCTGCTGCCCACCGACTTCGACTACCCGTGGTTCGCCCTGCTGGTGTTCCTGAACGGCCTGGGCGGCGGCCTGTTCGCCGCCCCCAACACCTCGCTGATCATGTCGAGCGTGCCGGCCGCGGCCCGCGGCGCCGCCTCCGGCATGCGGGCCACCTTCCAGAACGCCGGCATGGTGCTGTCGATCGGGGTGTTCTTCTCGCTGATGGTGGCCGGGCTGGCCGGCTCGCTGCCGCACACCCTGACCGCCGGACTGACCGCGCAGGGCGTGCCCGCCGCCGACGCCCACGCCATCGCCTCGCTGCCGCCGGTGGGCACCCTGTTCGCCGCGTTCCTCGGCTACAACCCGGTCCAGCAGTTGCTGGGGCCCCAGGTGCTGGGCCAGCTCCCGGCGGCCAACGCCCACACCCTGACCGGCCGGGAGTTCTTCCCCCAGTTGATCTCGGGGCCCTTCCACGACGGCCTGGTGGTGGTGTTCTGGCTGGCGATCGCGATGTCCCTGGTCGCCGCGGCCGCCTCGCTGGTCCGGGAACGGACCCGGCCCGCGGGCGGCCGCCCGGTCGCCGGTCGGCCCGCCCCCGCCGGCGGGCCCACCCCCGCCGGGACCGCCCCCGCGGGGACCGGATCCACCCCGGTGACCGACCGGCCGGCCCCGCCCGCGCGGGAGCACGGACCGTGAGCGCGCAGGACACCGCGCCCGGCGGCGGGCCCACCGACGAGCCCACCGAGGGCTCCTCCGCCGGGCTCTCCGCCGAGGCGGTGGTCCGGCTGCGGCTGGCGATCGGCCGGCTGAACCGGCAGCTGGTCCGCGCCTCGGGCGACCAGGACCTCACCGCCGCCCAACTCTCCGCCCTCGCCCGGGTGGAGCAGCACGGCACGCTGCGGCTCGGCGAACTCGCCGCGCGCGAGGGGGTGGCCGTGCCGTCGATGGTGCGCACGGTCGGGCCGCTGGTCGCCGCCGGGCTGATCGGCAAGACCCCCGACCCGCAGGACGGACGCTCCCAGTTGCTCGCCCCCACCCCGCGCGGACGGGACACCCTGGCCCGGATCCGCCGCGAGCGCACCGCCCTGCTGGCCCGCCGCAGCGCCCGGCTCACCGACGAGCAGTGCCGCGCCCTGGAGGCCGTCCTCCCGCTGCTGGAACTCCTCCTCGACGAGCCCGCCGAACCCTCCAAGCCCGCCGAACCCTCCAAGCCCGCCGATCCCACCGAACCCGCCGGACCCGCCGACACACCCGGGGACACCCGGCCTACGCCGTGAACCTGACCGGCTCGTACGCCCATTGACGGATCCTCGGATCCACACTCCCTGCCACGACCGCACCTGACCGCACCCGACCGACAATGACCGGGTCGAGCGTGTTCGGACGATCAGGGAGCGGACATGTCGTTTCTCCGGGACGGGCAGCAGGGGCCCGAGAGCGGTCGGTCGGGGTTCAGCCGGCGGGGTTTCCTCGGGGCGGCGGTGGCCGCCGGCACCGGCGCGGCGCTCGGGCCCGCCCCGACGGCCGCCGCCGAAGGGTCCGCGGCGTCGGCCCACCACCCCACCAGGGTGCTGGAGTTCACCGCCGGGACCAACGCCGGTGTGACCGTCTCCCCCGACGGCGAACGGCTGGTCGTCGAGGTGCAGGGCGTGCTGTGGGGCCTGCCCCGCAGCGGCGGGACGGCGACCGCGCTGACCGCCCCGGACCTCGAACCGACCCGGCCGGCCTGGTCGCCGGACGGCTCGACGGTGGCCTTCTGCGCCTACCGCGACGGCGGGTTCCACCTGTGGGCGATGGCCCCGGACGGCTCGGACCTGCGTCGGCTGACGACCGGCCCGTGGGACGACCGCGGGGTGTCCTGGTCGCCGGACGGACGCCGGCTCGCCTTCTCCTCCGAGCGCGCGGGCGACGCGGTGACCGGCGGCTCGTACGACATCTGGACGGTGGAGCCCGCCACCGGCCGGCTGACCCGGCTGACCCGGGAGCCCGGTGTCGAGGACTACGACCCGGCCTGGCACCCGGACGGCGAGCGGGTGGTGTTCGTCCGGGCGGACGCCGCCGGCGGCCGGACCATCGCCGCCGTCCCGGCCGACGGCGGCCCGGTGAGCGTGCTGCGCACCGAGGACGGCGGCACCGTGGTCGGCCCGGCGCCGGGCGGGGACGGCCGCCTCGCCTACGTCCGGGTCGGCGACACCTCCGCCGCCACCTCGTACCGGTCGGCCACCTCCGTCCTGGTGGTCGACGGCACGGTGGTCTCCGGCACCGAGGACGTCGCACCGCTGCCGCCCTGCTGGACGCCCGACGGCGGGCTGCTCTACTGGGCGGACGGCCGGCTCACCCACCGCTCCCCGGCCCGGGACAGCCCCGTGGAAGTCCCGTTCCGCGCACGGCTGGAGGTGCCCCGCCCCGCGTACCGCCGCAAGGTGCGCGACCTGGACTCCACCGACGGGCGCGCGGCGCGCGGGATCCACCTGCCCGCGCTCTCCCCGGACGGGCGCTCGGTGCTCTTCTGCGCGCTCAACGCCCTGTGGCTGCTGCCGATCGGCGGGCAGCCGCGCAGGCTCCACCAGGCCGCCCCCGCCCACTACGTGCAGATGCCCGCGTGGAGCCGGGACGGCCGCAGCGTGCTCTACGTCCACGACGGGGACGAGGGCGGGGACGGCCTGGCCGCCGTGCACCGGCTGACCCTGGCCGACGGCACCGACACCGTCCTCGCCCGGGGCGGCCGCTTCAACCCCGCGCTCTCCCCCGACGGGACGAGGCTGGCCTGCCAGGACCTCCTGGGCACCCTCCTGCTGGTCGACCCCGGCACCGGGGCCGAGCAGCGGCTGGCCGCCCCGATCGGCGGCAACGGCCTCCCCGGGCGGCCCAGTTGGTCCCCGGACGGCCGCTACCTCGCGTACTGCGACCGGAACCGCCTCAACCACCGCTTCCGCGAGGGCTACAACGTCATCCGGGTGGTCGACACCCGCGACGGCTCCGCGCGGTCCTTCCTGCCGCTGCCGGACACCTCGGTCGCCGACCGCGGCGACAGCGGCCCGGTCTGGTCGCCCGACGGCCGGTGGCTGGCCCTGGTGGTGGAGTCCGCGCTCTGGGTGCTGCCGGTCGCCCCCGACGGCACGCCCACCGGCGAGGCCCGGCGGATCACCGAGGACGCCGCCGACCACCCGTCCTGGTCCGGCGATTCGGCCCGGCTGCTCCACCTCTCCGCCGGGCGGCTGCGGCTGGTCGACCGCGACGGCGGCGACCCCCGCACCGTCGCCGTCCCGCTGCGCACCTCCCGCTCCCTGCCGCCGCGCTCCGACGTCACCCGGATCCACGCCGGCCGGCTGTGGGACGGCACCGGCGAGGAGGTCCGCGAGTCCGTCGACATCGTGGTCTCCGGCAACCGGATCACCGCCGTCGAACCGCACCGCCCGGGCCCGCGCCGGGCGGGCGAGCGGCTGGTCGACGCCACCGGCTGCACCGTCCTGCCGGGCCTGTGGGACGCCCACACCCACCCGTACCAGAACATCTACGGCGGCCGGCAGACCCGGACCCTGCTCGCCTACGGCATCACCGGCACCGTCTCGCTGGGCGGCTTCGCCTACGAGCAGGCCCGGATCCGCGAGTCGATCGACGCCGGGGTGCTGGACGGTCCCCGCTTCCTGACCAGCGGTGAGCTGCTCGACGGCAGCCGGGTGGCGTACAGCATGGGCCGCGCCCACCGGACGGCCGACGGGCTGCGCCGCAGTCTGGACCGCCTGGTGGCGCTGGACTGCGACGTGGTCAAGTCCTATGTCCGGGCGCCCGCCCGGATGATGGCCGAGGCGGCCCGGACGGCGCACGAGCTGCTCGGGGTGCCGGCCGGCAGCCACCTGCTGACGCCCGGGGTGCAGGTCGGCCAGGACCTCACCACCCATCTGACGGCCACCCAGCGGCAGGAGTACGCCCGGTCGTCCTCGCCCACCGGGCGCGCCTACCAGGACGTCCAGGAGATCTACCGGGGCGGGGAGTTCGCGATCGTCATCACCCCGTTCACGGCGTTCCGCCTGCTCGGGGACGACCCCTCGCTGGCCGAGGACACCCGGGTCACGGAACTGATGCCGCCCTGGGACGCCGCCGACGTGCAGCTCCAGGCCCGGACACCGGTCACCGACGGGCAACGGCTCGCCGTCCGACGGGAGATGGAGGTCTACCGGCGGATCGTCGCGGACGGCGGCACGTTGGCCCTCGGCACGGACTCCCCGCTCACCCCGGTCGGCCTCCAGGTCCACCTCGGCCTGCGCGCGCTGCACCGCTACGCGGGCCTGTCGCCCGCCCAGGCGCTGCGCACGGCCACCGCGGCGCCGGCCCGGCTGTTCGGGCTGGCGGACGACCTCGGGACGGTGGAGCCGGGCAAGCTCGCCGACCTGACGGTGGTCGACGGGGATCCGTTCCACGACTTCGCGGACCTCGCCCGGACCTCCTGGGTGATGCGCGACGGCATCGTGTTCCGGCGCGCCGACCTGGTGGCCGCCGGCGCCCCGGCCCCGGCGGCGGGCCTCCCGGCGGCCCGCCCGGCCGGC